>DASVGI010000031.1:0-37358 GCA_036379595.1 Casimicrobiaceae bacterium
GTAAAGCCGTTGATCCATAAGCGATAGTGAAAGTTGATAATCGTTTGCATAACGGCGGCTTTATGCACCCGCTCGACCGCGCGAGCCGTGCACGACCGGGCGATGCAACAGCGAGCCATGCAATAATTTTTGCGGCCTGTGCGATGAATGCCAATCTGTACGCGCTGATCGAAGCGCATTTCCCGAGTGGCTCGGAAGAGCCTTGCATCTTGATTCCCGGCGGGCCGGTCGTCCATTACGACGAGCTCGCCGCTGAGTCGGCGCGCATCGCCAATGCCCTCGTCGCGGCTGGATGCCGCCCCGGTGACCGCGTCGCCGTGCAGACCGGCAAGCACTGGCAGGTGATCGCGCTCTACCTCGCGTGCCTGCGCGCCGGGTTCGTCTATCTGCCGCTCAACACCGGCTACCGGAAGAGCGAGCTCGCGTGGTTCTTCGAGGACGCAGCGCCGAAAGTGATCGTCTGCGGATCCGAGCGCCTCGGCGAGATCGCCGCGATCGCCGGTGGTGCCACCGTGCTGACGCTCGATGCGCAGGGGGGCGAGCTCGGCGACCGCTCGACACGCGAGCCTGCGACGTTCGCGACGGTGACCTCGGGCCCCGACGACCTCGCCGCGATTCTCTACACGTCGGGCACCACCGGCCGCTCGAAGGGCGCGATGATCACCCATCGCAACCTCGGGTCGAACGCGCTCGCGCTGGTCGAGGCATGGGGCTTCACGCGCGGCGACGTGCTGCTTCACGCGCTTCCCGTTTACCACGTGCATGGGCTTTTCGTCGCCGTGCACTGCGTGCTTCTCGCCGGCGCGCGCATGCTGTGGCTGCCGCGCTTCGAAGCGCAGCCGGTGCTGCACGCGCTCACCGCGGCGACGGTGATGATGGGCGTGCCGACCTACTACGCGCGCCTCCTCGCCGAGCCCGCGTTCACGCGCGACGCGTGCCGCGGCTTGCGGCTCTTCGTCTCCGGGTCGGCGCCGCTCCTCGCCGAGACCTTCGACGCGTTCCGTGCGCGCACCGGGCACGCGATCCTCGAGCGCTACGGGATGACCGAGACCGGGATGATCGCGTCGAATCCGCTCGTCGGCGCGCGCGCCGCGGGCACCGTCGGCCGTCCGCTGCCGGGTGTTTCCGTGCGCATCGCTGACGAAGCCGACCGGCCGTGCGCAGCGGGAACGCTCGGAAGCGTGCAGGTCCGCGGGCCGAACGTATTCGCCGGGTACTGGCGGCTCCCCAAGAAGACGCGCGAGGAATTCACCGCCGATGGATGGTTTCGCACCGGGGACCTCGGCGAGATCGTGGCGGGGGGCGAGGCTGCCGGCTACCTGCGGCTCGCGGGACGCTCGAAGGACCTCATCATCAGCGGCGGCCTCAACGTCTACCCGAAGGAGATCGAGGAGCGGATCGACGTGATGCCGGGCGTCGCCGAGTCGGCGGTGATCGGCGTCGCCGATCGCGACTATGGCGAAGCCGTCACCGCGGTGGTGGTCGCGAAGCCGGGCGAGAGCGTCGACGGCGAGGCGATCATCGCGGCGCTGAAGCGCGAGATCGCCGGCTTCAAGGTGCCCAAGCGCGTGCACGTCGTCGATGCGTTGCCGCGCAACACGATGGGCAAGGTGCAGAAGAACGTGCTGCGCGAGCGCTTCTCGCAATGAAGGTCGCGATCTTCGGCGCCGGCGCGATCGGCGGCTATCTCGGTGCCGAGCTCGCGCGCGCCGGAATCGACGTCAGCCTCGTCGCGCGCGGAGCCCATCTCGCGGCGATCAGGCAGCGCGGGCTCACGCTTCGCATCGGCGGCGAGGAGCGCACGATTCGCGTGCGCGCGACCGACGATGCGCACGAGCTCGGCGCGCAGGACTACTTGATCATCGCGCTCAAGGCACACTCGATTCCGGGCGCGCTCGATGCGATGGCGCCGCTCGTCGACGACCGCACGACGGTCGTCACTGCGAGCAACGGCCTGCCCTACTGGTTCTTCGACGTGCCGGAAGTTCCGTATCACGGGTTGACACTCGACAGCGTCGATCCGGGGGGAGAGCAGCGACAGCGCCTCGGCTACGCGCGCGCGGTCGGATGCGTCGTGTTCCCGGCGACCGAGATCGTCGAGCCCGGCGTGATCCGACACGAGCACGGCGGCCGCTTTCCGATCGGCGAGCCCGACGGTCGGCGCACGACGCGCATCGAGACGCTGCACGAGCTCTTCGTCGCGGCCGGGTTCGAAGCGCCGATTCGCGACGACATCCGCGACGAGATCTGGCTCAAGCTGTGGGGCAATCTGTGCTTCAACCCGGTCTCCGCACTCACGATGGCGACGATCGACGTCGTGACCACCGATCCGGGGACGCGCGCGGTGCTGCTCGCGATGATGGGCGAAGCCGCGGCGATCGGGTCGAAGCTCGGGTTGAGGCTTCGCGTCGACGCTTCGCGCCGGCTCGCCGGCGCCGCAGCGCTCGGGCCGCACAGGATGTCGATGCTGCAGGATCTCGAGCAGCGGCGCCCGATGGAGGTCGAAGCGCTCGTCGGCGTCGTCAGCGAGCTCGGCCGCGCGACCGGAGTGCCGACGCCGATCGTCGATACGGTGCTCGCACTCGTGAGACTGCGCGCGAAGAGCGCGTGATCAGCCCCGGTGCGCGCCCCACTGGCCGATCGTGGGGAGCGCGACGCTGTCGGCCTCGTCGCCGATAAACACGGGCGACGTCGCGGCGGGCGATGCTGCGGCCGGCGGCAGCGGGTCGCGCAGCGCCGGAAGCGCGGCGAGGAGCCCCGCCCGCGTGTCGGCATCGCCGTACGCGCGCTCGAGCCCTTCTTTGTCGACCCACGCGACCGCTCCCGCGATGGTGCGAAGGTAGATGCGGCCGGTCGACCACTCGGCAAAGTTGACTTCCGGGAAACGCGTGACGCAGCGGACGAGAAAGCTCGCGTTACGCTCCGCTTCGAGCAGCCGCGACTCGTCGTAGAGCCGCTCCGGTGCGCTGGCACCGACGTCGATGCGGGCGAAACGCTCGATGTCGAGCAGGCAGCCGACGTCGAGCACATTGAGCCTGCGGTTGTCGCCGAACGCGGCCGTGCGCGGGCGCTCGCCGATCGACACGCTGTTGTCGAGAAACTCGAAGTGCACGTCCTTGTCGGTGCGATCGATCCAGGTGAAGAACAGGTCGGGCATGCCCGAATAGGCTTCGACGGCGTGCGCGAGGGTGTCGTCGACTGCCTTGTAGCGACCGACCTCGAGGCCGCGCTTCCACGCGCGCTCGACGAGCATTTCCGGAGGCGCGATCAGCAGGAACAGGTAGACGATCTGCCCGAAGCGCGTCAGGAGATTGCTGCCGGCCTCGTTCGAGTCGGGCGCGAAGCTGTCGAAGCGGAAGCGATCGATCAGGAGATGAGGGACGTCGTCGTTCGCCGCGCGCAGCGCCATGTAGCGATCGAGCTTCTGGTCGATGATGTGCAGCTCCTCGCCGGTGAACGCTCCGCCGTACTTGTAGGCATCGCCGAGGCTCGCGTAGTCGAGGAGCTGCTTGCGCCAGATGTCCGGGCTGATCAGCGCGAACTCGCTCCAGTCGACGCCGAGGTCCGCGGCGAGCTTCTTCTGCAGCGGGCGCACGGTGCTCTTGCCCGATGCCGACGGCCCCTTCGTATTCATGATCACCGGCCGTTGCTGGGGAGGCAGGCGCTTGTAGCCTTCACTCTTCGCAGCCTCGGCGATCCACGTCTCGACGAGCCGCCCGATCTCGTCGCTCGCGAACTCGTTGCACGCGACGTCGACCGCGAGCGAGGCGATCAACTCGCGGCTTCCCCAGATCGCGCCGTGACGCACCAGCACCGCCGACACCACCTTCGCGAGCGCGCGTAACGCAGCTCGCTCCGCTCCCGCGGCGGCTCCGCGGGCACGGCGCTCCCACTCGCTGATGTGGCGCGCCAGCGCGTCGAACGCGGAGCCCTCCGGCGTCACGTCGCCGTCGCCATCGGCACGCGGAGCATCCGCGCCGCGCCGACGGTGCGCGCGTCGCCGGGCGAACCAGCCGAGCGGTCCCACTGGCTCCGCTTCCCGGCGGTTCGCCGCAGAACCCGGGTCGGCGATCGCCGCGGCGAGCTCGCGCGAGACGATCTCGCCGAGTGCGTGCCGCGCGGCGCTCCAGGCCGCCGTCACTTCGTCCATCCGCGGCTCGACATATCGCAACAGGATGCGACGGACGATCTCGCGGAAGTTGATGCCGAGATCCTCGATCCGCGCTCCGTCGGGGACCGACACGCTGGCGGTGACTCGAATCAGGAGCTCGTGCAGCGCGAGGCGCTCGGGCGTGAACGCGACGAGCTCGGCGAGCGGAAGACCGGTGAGATCGTGAAGCTCGGCCGCACGGGCAACGTCGGTCGAGACGTTCTCCGGCCGCAGGACCGTGCACAGCGGGCGCAGTGCGTCCGGGATGGTCGACTGGATGCCCGGATTCCAGGGGCCGGTCGGCTCGGAGGCCATCGTAAGCTTTAGCTTATGGATTTGTTAAGAAACTTAAGCTGGTATCTATGATTGAGCCACCGTACGATCCACAGGGCATGACATCGATCAAGCGTGAGTCGGAGGTGTGTCGATGAAGATCGCGATCATAGGTGCCGGGGCCATCGGTGGCTTCGTCGGAGTGAAGCTTGCGCTCGCCGGCGAGGATGTCACGTTCATCGTCCGCGGCGCCAATCTGGAGGCCATCCGCGCGAACGGCATTCGTTTGCTCGCTGGCGACGGCGGCGAGCCCCTCGTTGCGCGGGTGAAGGCGACCGACGATTACGCCGCCGCCGGCCGTCAGGACATGGTGATCCTCGCGATGAAGGCGCACCAGGTCGAGGCCGTGGCGCCCAAAGTGCCGCAGCTCTTCGATCGCGACACGTTCGTCGTGACGATGCAAAACGGGATTCCGTACTGGTATTTCCACGGCCACGGCGGCGATCTCGCGGGAAGCCCGGTTCGCAGCGTCGATCCGGCAGGGATCATCGGCGACAACATTCCGCCGCAGCGCGTGCTGGGGTGCGTCGTCTATCCGGCGTCGGAGCTCGTGGCGCCGGGGGTCGTCCGCCATATCGAGGGCAACCGCTTCCCGGTGGGCGAGCTCGATGGATCGACCAGCGACCGGGCGCAGCGAACCGCCGAGTGCTTCACGCGCGCCGGATTCAAGGCGCCGGTGCTTCCCGACATCCGCGCCGAGATCTGGCTCAAGCTGTGGGGCAATCTGACGTTCAATCCGATCAGCGCGCTCACGCGCTCGACGCTCGTCGACATCTGCCAGTACGGGCCGACGCGCTCGCTCGCGGCCGCGATGATGTCCGAGGCGCAGGCCGTCGCCGAAAAGCTCGGCATCCGCTTTCGCGTCGGGCTCGATCAGCGCATTGCCGGCGCCGAGAAGGTCGGCAAGCACAAGACGTCGATGCTGCAGGACGTCGAGTCCGGGCGCGCGCCCGAGATCGATGCGCTGGTCGGCTCGGTCCTCGAGCTCGGTCGCCTGACCGGCACGCCGACGCCCAATATCGAGGCCGTGCACGCGCTCGTCAACCTGCTCGCGCGCGAGTGCGCGGTATGCGGCGACACGCGCGCGCAGCCGGACACACGCACGCAGCCGGACGCTCGCACGCAGCCCGACGCACGTACGCAGCCGGCTCGCGGCGCGTTCGCTCCGCCGCCCGGTGCCGGACTGCCATCGCCGTCCGCGGTGCTGCAGGCCTGATCGGCGCGTCGTGATCCGGAGCGCGCGATGATGCGCTGGGTGCGCTACCGGACGAGCGTCGGAAACGTCACGTTCGGCGCGCTCGACGGCGAAGCGATCGATGAGCACGAGGGCGATCCGTTCGCCGGGGCACGTCCCACGGGCGCCACCGTGAGGCTCGCCGATGTCGCGCTGCTCGCACCGTGCGAGCCGTCGAAGATCGTCGCCCTGTGGAACAACTTCCACGCGCTTGCGGCGAAGCTCGACAAGCCGGTGCCCGAGCACCCGCTCTTCCTCATCAAGCCGGCGAGCTCGGTCGCCGGCCCCGGAGACCCGATCGAGCGACCCGCGGGCTACACCGGCCGCATCGCGTACGAAGGGGAGCTCGGCATCGTCATCGGGAAGCGCTGCCGGAACGTGCCGCCCGATGAGGCCGCCGACTACATCCTCGGCTACACCTGCGTCAACGACGTCACCGCCGTCGACGTGATGACCGAGAACCCGCATTTCACGCAGTGGTGCCGGGCCAAGGGGTACGACACCTTCGGCTGCCTCGGTCCGGTCATCGCGACCGGTCTCGACTGGGAGACGGCGAGCGTCGTCACGCGCGTCGACGGCGTGGAGCGGCAGAACTATCCGCTGTCCGACATGGTGTTCTCGCCGGCCGAACAGGTCAGCCGGATCTCGCACGACATGACCCTGCTTCCGGGGGACGTCATCGCGTGCGGGACTTCGCTCGGCGTCGGATCGATCCGCGATGGCTCGACCGTCGAAGTCAGCATCGCGGGCATCGGCGCGCTCGTCAATCACCTCTAGCTCGCTCGTCGCGAGCGCGCCGGTTTCCGCTCGATCTCGTCAGCGCGCGCTGCTATGATCGACGGGCTTCATGTCGTTCGATGAAGCATCCTCTGCAAGCACAAGAAAGCGTTCGCTCGATTCGAAGTCGAACCCCACGCGGAACTGCCGTTCCGCACCACCATGGAGACTGCCATGCCACGTTCGTCGAAGCTGAAGGTGATCGTTCCGAGTGTGTTGTGCGCCGCGCTGCTCGCGGCGCCCGGATTTGTTTCCACTGCGCAGGCGCAGACCGGCGCGATGTCCGCGTCGACGCACGTTTCACCGCTCGGTGATCTCTCCGAGTACCGTGCGATCGCCGAGGACGCGCTGAAGCTCACCAAGGCCGGGGATCTTGCCGGTGCGCACAAGAAGATGAAGGACTTCGAGACCACCTGGGACAACCACGAGGACTCGAACAAGAAGAAGAGCTACAACACCTGGCGCGCGATCGACAACCAGCTCGACTTCACGCTCGGCAAGCTCGAGGCGAAGAAGCCCGACCAGGCCGCGTGCGAGAAGGCCCTCGAGAACATGATCTCGCGGCTGCGCTGATTCTCGCGGCTGCGCTGATCGAGGGCTGACGCGCCGCTTCGCGGAAACGCCCCGTCAGCAGTTCCCGCCCCGGCGCCACGCCGGGGCGGCTTCGTTCAACTGCCGCTGCTCGCGTTCAGCTGCCGCTGCCCGCATCGGCCGCGGATTGCGGGTGCGCCGGCGGCGGTGCCGGGCGGACGCGACCGCCCCTGGTGAAGACGTTGTAGAGCACCGGCATCACGAGGAGCACGAGCGGCAGTGCGACGATCAATCCGGAGATGATCGCGATGGCCAGTGGCTGCTGCATCTGCGAGCCGTGTCCGATCGCGAGCGCCAGCGGCAGCAGCGTGAGAATCGCCGCGACCGTCGTCATCGTGATCGGGCGCATCCGGTTCTTGCCTGCCTGGATCAGCGCCTCGATGTGATCCATGTCGCCTTCGATCTCGCGGTACTCCGAGAAGTAGAAGATCGCGATCTCGGTGACCATCCCGATGATCATCGTCATCCCCATGATCGCCGTGATGTTGAGCTCGATACCGGTCACGTAGAGCCCGATGAACACCGCTGACATCGCCATCAGCGGGATCAGCATGATCGCGATTGCGATCTGGAAGCGCTCGTAGAGATAGAGGAGCAGCAGGAACACCAGCGCGACGGCGCCGGCGAACACCATCGCAAGGCCCTTGAATGCTTCCTGCTGCTCCTTGTAGAGGCCACCGAGCGTGAAGTAGACGCCGGCGGGCAGCAGGCCCGGCTGCTCCATCACCTGCTGGACGTCGCGTGCGGTCGAGCCGAGGTCGCGGCCCTCGATGCGCCCGGTGACCGACGCCATCCGCTTCAGGTTCTCGCGCGTGATCTCGGGCTGACCGTTCTGGACGTCGATCTTCGCCACCGCGCTCAACGGAAAGGTCTCACCCGACGGAGCGCGCAGGCGCAGGTTCTCGAGCCTGGTCGTGTTGGCGCGTAGCGACGCAGGGACCCATACGCGAACGCCGACCGTCTTCGGCGCCTTCTGGATCTGTGTGGCGACGTTGCCTTCGAGGTAGCCGTCGATCAGCGTCGTCAGGTCGTTGACGTTGAAGCCGAGCGCCGCCGCCTTGGTCCGGTCGATCTCGATATTGATCGCATCACCTGCCGGAGTGACGCCGTTCTGGAGCGCGACCAGCCCCTTGACCTTGCCGAGCGCGTCGGTGGCCTTCTGGGCGAGGTTGACAAGCTGCGACTCGTTGCTGTCGAAGATCTTCACTTCGATCGGCTGCGGAACCTCGGTCAGGTCGCCGATCAGGTCCTCCATCAGTTGCGCGGTGTCGATGTCGAGCGTCGGAACGTCCTGCTTCACCTGATCCGAGATCTGCTGCATCACGTCGTCGATCGGGGCGCGCGGAAACGGCTTCAGCCGGATGAAGAAGTCGCCGGTGTTGGCCTCCGTCACGCCGCCGCCAAGCTGGGCGCCGGTGCGCCGCGAATAGGTGAGCACGTTCGGATTGGCGCGGATGATCTGTTCGACCTGGCGCAGCATGCGGTCGGTCTCGGCGAGCGACGTTCCGGGCGGCGAGATGTAGTCGAGCACGAAGCCACCCTCGTCTTCGTGGGGCATGAATCCCGAGCCGACGTTGCGGTAGGCAAGGTAGCCGACCACGAGCAACGGGATGACCCCGAGCAGCACCAGCGCGGGCCATTTCAGCGTGCGCCGCATGACCCACTCGTAGCGGCGATGGACCGCGCGAGTCCACGATCCGACGTCCTCGTGAGCGGCGTCCTTCTCGTCGAGCCAATGGTCGGCGAGGATCGGCACGGCGAGCCAGGTGATGATGAACGAGATCACGAGCGCTCCGCCCATCGTCAGCGACAGCGCCTTGAAGAACGCTCCGGTCACGCCGCCGAGGAACGCGAGCGGGAAGAAGATGATGATCGTCGCCGACGAGGAGCCGATCAGTGGCTGGAAGAACTCGCGCGCAGCCAGCATCACGCGCCCGTGGTGCGCCTTGGGCGCGCCTCGAAGTCTTCGCATGATGTGCTCGATCATCACCACCGCGTCGTCGATGATGAGCCCGACCGCGGCGGCCATGCCGCCGAGCGTCATGATGTTGAAGCCCATGCCGAAGAGGTAGAGCAGCGTCACCGTGGTGGCGAGCACCGTCGGCACGACGACGATCGAGATGATCGTGATCTTGTAGTTGCGCAGGAATACGAACAGCACGATCGCGGCGAGGACGATCCCGATCAGGATCGCGTCGCGCACGCTCTTCGCCGAATCGGTGACGAGCACGCTCTGGTCGTACCACGTCGCGACCTTGACTCCCGGCGGCACCACCGACGCGTATTTCTTCAGCGTCGACTTGATGTCGTTCGCGATCTGCACGCTGTTGCCGTCGGGTTGCTGATAGACGTCCATCAGCACCGCATCGTGACCGTCCGCGGTCACGCGGATGAACTGGGGCACGGTCGCATCGGTGACCTTCGCGACGTCGCCGAGCCTGACGAGCCCGTTCGGGCCCGTGCGCAGGACCGTCGCGGCGATCTGGGCGAAGGTCTGGTAGCGGCTATCCGAGATGACGAGGTAGAGCTGGTAGTGGTCTTCGACGTGGCCGACCGCCTGCTGCACGTTGCCCTGCGCGAGCGCATTCGATACATCGGTCAACGTGAGGCCGTACGCCGCGAGCCGGACAGGATCGACGGTGACGCGATACTCCTCCGGCGTCCCGCCGGTGATGCCGATCTTCGCGACGCCCTTCACCGACGACAGCAGCGGCCGGAGCTGGTACTCGGCAACGTCGTAGAGTTGCGTCAGCGACAGCTTGTCGGACGAGAGGCTGTAGGAGATCACCGGGTCGACGGTCGGGTCCATCCGCTTCGTCTCGACCGTCGTTCCGGGGGGAAGCGTCGGCAGGATCTGTGTGACCGCCGAATTGACCTCGAGCGTCGCCGCGGCCATGTCGTGGCCCCAGCCGAAGTCGACCTTGATCTCGGCGCTGCCCCGGCTCGAGATCGACGTGAGGTTCAGCATGCCCGGAACGTGCCGGATCGCTTCCTCGACCGGCCGCGTCACGAGGTTCACCATCTGATCGGCGGGCCGGTCTCCGGAATCGAGCTCGACCGCGACGCGCGGAAAGCTGACGTCGGGGAACAACGTGACCGGGAGCTCGAACGCGGCGGTCAAGCCGCCGATCGCGAGGATCGCCAGCAGGAACAGGATCGAGCGGCGGTGGGTCTGCAGCCAAACCGTGAAATTCATCGGAACGTTCCCTGGCTCACTTCGTCGTCACTTTGCAGCCTGATCCTTCTTCGACGCGGCCGGCTCGCGCACCGGCTGTCCGTCCGAGAGCTCGTAGTTGCCGAGGGTGACCAGCTTCAACTTCGGATCGAGCTCGCCGTCGATCGCGTAGACGTCGTCGGTATCGAGCAGGATCTTCACGTTGACGCGCACCGCCTGTCCGTCCTTGACCTGATAGACGTACGCGCCGCCGTCGTCGGTCAGCACCGCCTGCCGCGGCACCACCCAGCCGGTCACCGTTGCGAGCGTGATCACGCCCTCGACGCGCATGCCCGGAAGGAACCCATCCGCCGGCTTGCCTGCGAGCTCCACGACGGCATCGACGAGCCGCGTCTGCGGATCGATGATCCCGTGCACGCTGTCGATATTTCCGGCGATCGGGGGCGCGCTCCCGAACACCGAGGTGATCTCGACCGGCATTCCGACCTTGATCTTCGCCACCTGCTCGGGCTCGACGCCGAGCAGGACCTGCACGGCGCCCCGCTCGGTGAGCTGCAGCACGGCGCCACCCTGGTCGAGGCGATCGCCGATCTTCGCGTTCACTTCGGTGACGATCGCGTCGGCGGGCGATACGATCCATTGTGTCGCCTGTCCGGCGCCCGTCTTCTCCTGTGCCTTCAGCGCGTCCTCGGCGTCGGAAAGCGCCTTCTCGGCGGTCGCCACCTGCGAGGTCGTCGCGAGCCTTTCCTTGAAGAGCGCCTGTGCCCGTGCGAGATCGGCGCGCGCAAACTTCACCGCCGATGCGGCCTGCTGGTAGCCGAGCAGCGTCGCAGCTCCGGTCGCGAACTGGACGAGCTTCTGGCCGCGGCGCACTTCCTGTCCGGGGTTCACCGCCAAACGCGCGATCTGTCCGGCACGCGGTGCCACGATGTGCACGGTGTCGTCGATGTCGGGTTGCACGGTGCCGTAGGTCGTCATCTGCACCGGAAGCGTCTTCTTCGCGAGCGGCGCGGTCTCGACGAGGACCGTCGCCTGCTTGCGCCCGCCGCTGTCATCGTCGGCCAGCGCCGGCCGCAGCATGGTGCCGCCGAGGGCGAGCGCGACGGCGGCGGACAACACGAGTGTTCGGTTCACGGCTGCGTCCTCTACTGAGATTGGCCGATACGGGTGGGAAGCTCGCTGCCGATCATCGTCTGCAGCGCGATGTTCTGCTCGAGAATGGTCTCCTCGAGCTTGATGATCTCGGTTTCCTTGCCGAGCACGCCGGTGCGCAGGTTCACGTAGCTCAGCTCGTCGAGGTTCCCCGCGCGGTATGCGGCATCGGCGTTCTTCGCCGCCGCCTCGAGCCGCACAAGCGCGGCATTCGATTCCTTCAGCTGCCGCTGCAGCAGCGGCTCGTTCAGAAGCGCGACTTCGATGTTGCGGTACGCGGTGTCGAGCCTCGACTCGTAATCGTCGTAGAGCTTCTGCCGCGTGGCGACCGCGACGGCGATGTTCCCGCGATTGCGGTCGAACATCGGGATGCTGAAGCTCACCAGCGTGCCGGTGCTGTACACGCGGCTCGTGTCGCGCTGGCGGTTGAGCCCGATCGTGATGTCGGGAAACTGCTGCAGGATCGCCGCGCGGTAGGTCTCGTCCTGGCTCTCGTAGCCCGCTTTCAGCGCGAGCAGATCGGGCCTGCGCGCGGGGAGATCGGGAAGGATCGCGCGCACCTTCGCGTCGTCGAGCGGCGGAAGTTGCGTCGGGCCGACGAGGTCGAGCTTCACCGACGGCTTGATGTTCAGGAGCGCCGCGAGCTGCGCGCGGCCGCTGTTGATGTCGCTCTCGGTGCCATGGATCTGTCCTTCGATTCCCGCGAGCGCCGAGAGATCGGCGATCGCGACGTCGGCGGTGGTGAGCCCCTGGGCGAGCGCCGCCTGCGTATGCTCGTAGCGCGACTGCAGGAGATCGCGGCTCTCCTGCAGCACTTTCAGGAGTCGCTCGTTGGAAACGATCTGCGCGAACAGCACGCGCGCCTGCGCGACGACCTGCCACTCCTGCCACAGCAGGTTGAGGTCGGTCTGCTGCGCGGCAGCTTCGGCAGACTTGCGCTTCGCCGGCCCGTAGATCAGCGATCCGACATCGAAGCTCAGGCCGAAGTTGAACGCCGCGTTGTCGCTGCCGGCGACCTTCGGTCCCGGCCGATCCACTTCGCCGGAAAACGATGGATCGGGCAGCAGCCCTGCGGCGAACGCCTGCGCGCGCGCGACGTGCGCGTCGTCGCGGGCGAGCTTCAGGTCCGCGTTGTCGAGAACCGCGAGGATCGCGACGTCGGTCATGTCGAGGCCGTGACTCGGATCGAACACGTGGCTGCGCAGCTCCGGTAACGGCATGTCGCGCGTGTCGATCGTCACGTGCGGCACCGCATCCAGCGTGCTCGGCCGCGAGACGAGCGGCTTGGGCTGGTAGCTGGCGCAGCCCCCCAGCACGATCAGCGTCGCCGCCGCGGCCGTCAGTTGCAGTCTCATGCCCTTCTCCGGGAACCCAAAAAATGGGGCGGTCGACACCGCCCCCTTTCCGAAAGAACGAGTCTCCTTGCTATGCCGTTTGTGGTGCCTTCTGCAACGGCGCGTCGGCATCCGCGTCGGCAGTAACGTGCTCGAGCATGTGGCGCCGCATCGGCGACACCACCCATTTGGCCAGGATCGCAGCGATGATCGGCAGCGCGCCTGCGATCCACAGCACCGGAACCCAGCTTCCCGACGAATGCTTCAGCACGTTGGCGAGCGGGATCAAGAGCGACGACGTTCCCTTCGCCGTATAGAGCAGCGCGTTGTTGGTCGCCGCGAACTTCGGGCCGAACGTGTCTCCGCTCACCGCCGGGAACAGCGAGAAGATCTCGCCGTAGCCGAGGAAGATCAGCGGCGCGAAGATCAGGAAGCCGGCAGTGTCGTGACCGAACTTCATCAGGCCCCAGATTGCGAGCCCCTCGACGCAGAACACCAGTAGCATCGTGTTCTCGCGCCCGATGTGATCGGAGATCCAGCCGGTCAGCGGTCGCGTCAGGCCGTTGACGAGGTTGTCGATGGACAGCGCGACGGTGAGCAGCGGCAGCGTCCACCACATGACGTTGATCGGAATCGCATTGACGCCGTAGTCCTTGGCGATCGGCGCGACTTCCGCCGCAGCCATCAGCCCGCCCGACGCGACCAGGACCATGCAGACGTAGAGCCACCAGAACACCGGCGTCTTCACCATCTCGCCCGGGGTGAAGTTGCGCCGCGTCAGCGGGTTCACCGCGCCCGCCACCGCAGCCTTGGCTGCCGTCGTCGGCGGCCGGATCAGGAACAGCGAGACGACGAGGACGACAAGACCCTGGATCACGCCGAAGGTGAAGAACGCCTCGGCATAGCTTCCCGCATGCACCATGTGCGCGATCGGAATCACCGTCAGCGCCGCGCCGGCGCCGAACCCCGCCGCAGTAAGACCGGCGGCGAGCCCGCGCTTGTCGGGGAACCACTTCAACGCGTTGCCGACGCAGGTTCCGTACACGCTGCCTGCGCCGATCCCGCCGATGATCGCCGAGAAATACAGCACGCCGAGCGACGACGCGTACGAATTGATGATCCACGACAGCCCGGCGAGGATTCCCCCGACGAGCACCACCGGGCGCGGGCCGAACTTGTCCATCAGCCAGCCCTCGATCGGTGTCAGCCAGGTCTCGCAGAGCACGAAGATCGAGAATGCGACCTGGATCGCCGCGCGCGTCCAGCCGAATTTCTGCGACATCGGGTTGACGAAGAGCGTCCAGCCGTATTGCAGGTTGGCGATCATCGCCATGCAGATGATCCCGATGACGAGCTGCGACCATCGGTTCTTCAACCCGGTGTTCTGCATCGGGTCGTGTGTATCGGTGGCGTTCACGTGGCTTTTCTCCAGGAATGGCTAAGCGAACTTGGGGACCGGCGGTGGGGAAGGGTTACGGCATATATGGCTGCACATGCGACGCGTCTTCCGCGCGTTCGATCGAGCACGACGGTTCGCGATGACTCGCTAAGGATGAGGCGATGCCTCGCTGAGATGAGACGTCCTGTCCGGGTGAAGCGAAGCTTCGGCGCGTGACCGGATCGAACGTCCGGTCACGCGCACGCGCTCAGGCGATTTCAGAAGTTGTAGACACCGGTGAACTGGTAACGCTCCATCGTGCCGTGATCCTGCTGTCCCGGCGGGATGAAGCCTCCGACCTGCCGCTTACCCCAGCTCGTCTCGATCCCGAAGCTCGTGTTCGGCACCGGATGCCAGATCAGGTTGAGGTGCAGCGACTGCGACTGCTTGGTGAGCTGCGCACCGTCGGCGACGAGCTGATCGACGTCCTTCAGGTCGGTCTTCTCCCAACCGTAGATGATGTTGGTCTCCCAGTCATCACCCGGCCAGAAGTGCTCGTAG
Source organism: Casimicrobiaceae bacterium (assembly GCA_036379595.1). Classification (GTDB taxonomy): domain Bacteria; phylum Pseudomonadota; class Gammaproteobacteria; order Burkholderiales; family Casimicrobiaceae; genus VBCG01. The sequence goes on from DASVGI010000031.1 coordinate 14,686, forward strand.
GAGATGAAGCCGCCCATCGAGGTCATCAGGTCGAGCTGGTGCGTGTTGTCGTTCAGGATCGCACCGTTGAACAGCAGGTCCTGCAGGTAGCGACCGATTCCCGGCCCACCCTGGAACGAAAAGTAGACCTGATCGGCGCCGAGTGCCGGGCTCAGCGTGTTCGCGTTGATGACGCCCGAAACTCCGAGCCCGTAGCCCCACTTGTCGGTCTTCACCTGCTGGTCGGCGGGAACGCCGATGACCCCGGTGTTCACCGCGATGTTGCGCGCGACCGCCTGCACCGAGACGTGCCCGAAGTCGTCGTCGTGCTCCCACCGGCCGATCAGATCGGGAACACGCGCCAACTGGCTCGGACCGTTCTGGCACGGCGTCGCACGGCCGACCGAGCAGCCGCCCGGATCGGCCGTCTGGCCGTCCTGGTCGACGTTCGTCGTGTTGCCGTTGTAGAGCCCGGCGGGGCTGAAGAAATCGCCGGTCGGGTTCTCGACGGAAACGATGAACTGGTTCTGCGCATTGCCTTCACCCTTGACGACGTGGGTCCAGCGCAACTGCGGCTGACGGATGAACACCTGCCCCGCCGGGCCGTTGAAGTCGAGCGCATTCGGCCCTGCGGCGGTGTCCTGGAACGCGGTCCAGTCCTGGCCGAACGTCCACTCGCCGAGGGTCGCGTACGCATTGCGAAGCCGCATCGCGTACGAGTTCGAGATGTTCGTGTTGCCCTGCGTCGAGAGATAGAAGTCCGTCGACAGGTGCGACATCAGGTCGCCGTAAGGAGTCGGCGTGTGCGTCTCGATGTAGAGGTAGCTCTGCTTCGCGTTCGCCTGGAAGTTGCCGGTCCGGTCGGTGCCGGGCGCGCCCTCCATCGGAATCGCCGAGAAGTCTGTCTGCGGACCCACCGACTGCTTGCGGTCGTAGATCGCGTCGAGCTTGATGTGACCGGCGACCGTCAGCCAGGTCTCGGTGCCCGGCACCTTCCAGAATCCGGGATGCTCCTTGTTCGACGGACCGCCGGTCTTCTTGAGATCGTCGGCAGTTGCCTGCGCGTCGTTGACCTGCGCCTGCAGATCCTGGATCTGCTTCTGCAGCGCCTTGATCTCGTCCTGCATCTTCTGCAGATCGGGTGTCGTCTGCGCAGCCGCCGGCGCGACCGCCGCGAACGGCAGCAGCGCGACGGTCGTCATTCCTGCCAGCATCGAGAGCTTGTGCCTGGTGCTCATTGCTCGACTCCTCTCCTGGGTATGGTGCAATTGCGCGGATTTGTGTTCGTGAGCATCGGCGGCGTCGAACGAGGCACGCCGCCGAGGCACAGCTCGCCTACTCGTACGCGTACACGCCGATGCATCCGTGCGTGCACGACAGCCCCTTCGCCGCGTTGTTGTCGAACGGCTTGGTGTTGGCCTCCATCGGCAGATAGACCTGGTGGTTGTGGAAGTTCACCGCGACGGCGTGCGTCTTCGGCGCCGTCTCGGGAGCCGCAACGAGCTTGTGCGTACGCGCGTCGATCACGCCGAGCACCGATCCTTTCGAGCCCCTGCGCGAGCCGAGGAAGTACATGTGCGTGCCCGGGTCGTACGCGACCTGGTCGGTGCCACCGAGAATTCCGGTCTGATCGACGTGGCCATCCTTCAGGCTCACGATGTCGGTGTAGTCCTTCGTATCGCAGCCGACGAGGATTTCGTCCTGCTCCGTGTTGAGCGCGATGCCGCCCGCCTCGCAGCTGTCACCCGCTGGAAGCGGATAGGTCTTCACCAGTGATTGCGTCTTCGGGTCGAAGACGTAGATCGCGCCCGGGCCGTGATGCACTTCTGGAAGCACGAGATAGATGACGTCGGTGCGCGGGTCCCACTGCGAGCCCTCGAGGCCGGCAGTCGCCTCGCGCATCCACTTCTCGTTCTTGACGACCTTCATCTTCTTCGTATCGATCCAGCACAGCCACGGAATCGTGCTGTCGGCCGACTCGCCCATGACGATGTGATCCCGTGGATCGAGCGCTGCGCCGTCGATCCGCGCATCACCGCCTTTGCAGTCGAACGTATCGAGGACCTTGCCGCTCTTGATGTCCAGCGCCTTGATGTTGCTGGGCGCGTCGGTTGCCCACAGGACCTCGCCGTCGCGGTAGGCGATGTTCGGTCCCGAGTGCTCGGGCTTCTGCCAGACGCCGCGGAAGCCGCCGTAACGACGCACGTACGTATCGTTGTTGGTATCGAACACGTCGATGCTTCGGTTCGACCGGTCCGAGACGTACATCAGCCCGTTCTCCTGATCGAGCGTGCTGAAGTCGACGACGTTGATCGGGTGACCCGGCACCTGGATCGTCTTGATCAGCTTCCATTCGGCTGCCTGCCCGGTCGCGGACAGTCCTGCGAGCGCTGCGGCCGCCATCACGACGATCAGTAGCTTCCGTTTCGATTTCATGCGATGAGCCCCCATGCTGCGTTGTTTGTCGGTCACTGCGGTGTGTGCGTCAAACTGCAACGGTGAAGCGTGATCGGAAGACCGGTCGTTCAGGCAATTCGTGAATGGATGGATGCTGCGATTGGCGGCAGCGAGCGAATCGATGACGGTCGCGCGAGGGCGCGGGCGCGCGCGTGGAACGCTGACTCGTAGCGACGAGTGCTGCTGCGCTCGACCTGCATGACGTCCTCCTGCCGGGAACCGGATGCCGTCGACGGATACGTGCCGCGACGATCGCTCCAGTGGAATATTTTGGATAAGGTATGTGGTATATCAATAAATGTCAACAATTCTCGTACGGTTCTCACGTAGCGGATTCACGTCAAACGGGTGGATTTACAACGGAGCGCTCGGGAGGTCGTGAGACCGGAACCGGTCCCACTTCCGTGGCGGCCGCGCCGGGTCGAGCGGTGGGGATGCTCAAGCGCGCCCTACACCGACCGTGGAGGCAGGGAGTAGGGGCACCTGACGCGCGAGTTCGGCTGCGGAACGCGGCCGGTGTTTGAGCGCGTCACGGCGTCCCTACTCCCTCGGCCTCCGCGGTCGAACTCGCGCGCCGCAGCATCCCCACGGCGATCCGGCGCGGCGCGGAGCGCCGCGGAAATGGGATCGGTCCCGGCCTTACAGCTTCCCGAGCCGCGTCAGTGCGCGGCGGGTTGTGCGAGCGTGATGGCGCTTCGCGCGAATTCGATCACGACGAAGCTGTCGCCGGCTTCGGCCGCGCGGTGGGCGCGGTCGAGCGCGGCTTTGGCCGTTTCGTAGCGGCTTTGCGCGTCGCGAACGGCAATCTCCGCCTGGCCAAGCGTCGTTTCGGCTTCGCCGCTGAGATTGGCCCTGGAGCGGGCTGCGCTAGTCGACGCTGCGTTGGTGGACGCCGCGCTGGTGGAGGCAGGGGCTCCGTTTGCAGCCACGGCCGGCGCGCCGAAAAGCGGCGTCACGTCCCCGCTGCTGCCGGGCGTCGGCAGGAGCGGCGGCGTTTTCGTCGTGTCGGCTCCGGGCGCCACACTCGCGGTCGAGCGACGCGATGTCGCGCTGCTGCCGCCCGATCCCTTGCCGGATTGCGCCGGCTGGGCGTTCGGATCGAACGAGTGGAAGTTGACGTTGTTGTTGACCTGCGCATTCACCGGCACGCGGTAGGTCACGAATTGCCCGCCCTCGAGCCTCGTGACTTCCTTCCATTGCACCTGGTTCGCACCCTGCGCACCCGATCCCGACGATCCCACCGTGCTGCACGCCGCGACGAGGATCGCCGATCCAAGCGCGGCCAACGACGACGGCTTCATGTTGCGTGCCTCCGATGCGGAGCTTCGCTAATCGACCGGCTGCTCGCTCGCGAGCTTGTCGGGCTTTGCCGGGATCACCTTGCGCAATCCCTTTGAGATCAGCGGCCAGAACAGCATGATCATCGACAGCGTCGAGATGCTGCCGACGAGCCAGTTCGACCACAGGATGCTGAGGCTCCCGCCGGAGATCAGCATCGCCTGCCGGAACGAATCCTCGGCGTTGCTGCCGAGCACCAGCGCGAGGACCATCGGCGCAAGCGGGTAGTTGAGCTTCTTGAATGCATAGCCGACGACGCCGAAGCCGAGCATGAACCAGATGTCGTGCATCGAGTTATTGACGGTATAGGCGCCGATCGCGCAGATCACGACGATCACCGGGGCGATGATCGAGAACGGGATCAGCAGGATTCCGGCGAACAGCGGAACGAGGCTCAGCACGACGATCAGCCCCGCGACGTTGCCGAGGTACATGCTGGCGATCAGGCCCCAGACGAAATCGGGCTTCTCCTGGAACAGGAGCGGCCCCGGCTGCAGCCCCCAGATGAGGAGCCCGCCGAGGAGCACCGCCGCGGTCGGCGAGCCGGGAATGCCGAGCGTGATCATCGGCAGGAGTGCGCTCGTCCCGGCGGCATGGGCGGCAGTCTCGGGCGCCACCAGGCCCTCGACGACGCCGGTACCGAACTTGTCGCCGTCCTTCGAGAACTTCTTCGCGGCGCCGTAGCTCATGAACGACGCCGGAGTCGCCCCGCCCGGCGTGATGCCCATCCAGCAGCCGATGATCGTGCTGCGGATGAAGGTGAGCCAGTAGCGCGGGAGCTTGCGCCAGGTCTGGAAGACGATCTTCGGATTGATCCGCGCCGCGCCGCCCTTGAACGACAGCCCTTCCTCCATCGACAGCAGGATCTCGCCGATCCCGAACAGCCCGATGACCGCGATCAGGAAGTCGAAGCCCTTGAGGAGGCTCGTGAAGCCGAACGTGAGCCGCAGGCCTCCGGTCACGATGTCGATGCCGACCGCCGAGAGCGCGAAGCCGATCATCATCGACGCGAGAATCTTCGCCGGCGACCCCTTGCCCATGCCGACGAAGCTGCAGAACGTCAGGAGGTAAACCGAGAAGTACTCGGGCGGCCCGAACTTGAGTGCGAAGCGCGCGATCAGCGGCGCGAGGAAGGTGATCATCACGACGGCGACGAACGCGCCGACGAACGACGACGTGAACGACGTCGTCAGCGCTTCGCCGGCACGTCCCTGCTGCGCGAGCGGGTAGCCCTCGAAGGTCGTCGCCACCGACCATGGCTCACCGGGGATGTTGAACAGGATCGACGCGATCGCGCCACCGAAGAGCGCCCCCCAGTAGATGCACGAGAGCATGATGATCGCCGAGGTCGGCGGCATCGTGAACGTCAGCGGCAGCAGGATCGCGATCCCGTTCGCCGCCCCGAGGCCGGGCAGCACGCCTATGATCACGCCGAGGATGATGCCGAGCATCATCAGCCCCAGATTGAACGGCGTCAGTGCGACCGCGAATCCGTGGAACAGGTAGCTGAGATCTGACACGTGTCACTCCTGCAGGGATGTGGCAACGAGGGTTTCGCTCAATACCCGGTCCACGCGGTGAGGTCCCACTGTCCCTTGTAGAGCGGCACCTGGAACCACACCTCGAACATGAAGAAGAAGGTGACGACGATCACGACGCCGATCAGCGCGCTCTTCCACCACGGATAGCCGCCGACCCAGCGCATGAACCCGATGATGTAGATGATCGACGAGACGTATATGCCGATCAGCTGGATGCCGAGCACGTAGAACGCGGCCGGAATCAGCACCTTCAGCACCTGGACCATCTGGCCGCGCTCGACGAACGGTACGCGCCCCCCGGCTCCGCGCATCCGCAGCGCCCCGAGAAGGATGAACAGGCTCGAGACGACGATGATCAGGCTGACATAGAACGGGAAAAAGCCCGCCTTCGGCCCCTCGATCCCCCAGCCGGCCCCGATCCTGTAGCTGTCGATCATGAACGCCGCGCCGAAAAGCAGCACGATGATCCCGACGACGATCTCGGTCGTGCGTATAGAGATGAGCGAGCGGTGCTCGCCGCCCTCGACGTCCTCGTCCACTGGTGTCCCCTCCGGCCGATATCGATTACCGCGGCACCGGCTCCGTCACGAAGTCGATGCCGCGGGGCGATGCCCGCTCGCTATTTCTTCGCGAGGAACCCGGCCTTCTCCATCAGATCGTGGTGCATCGTCTCGGCGTTCGCGAGCCACTTGTCGAATTCGGCGCCGGTCATGAACGACTGGTTGAACGCGGCCTGCTCGGTGAACTGCTTCCAGTCCTCGGTCGCGCGCACCTTCTTGAACAGGTCGATGTAGAAGTTGACCTGGTCCTGCGTGACGCCTGCGGGCAGGAAGAAGCCGCGCAGCATCAGGTACTCGACCGGGAGTCCGGCTTCCTTGCAGGTCGGAATGTCGTGCCACGACATCGTCGCCGTCACCTTCGCCGTATAGGGCATCCGCTGCGAGTCGAACACGCACAGCGGACGCAGCTTGCCGGCACGCCAGTGCGCGACTGCCTCGATCGGATTGTTCACCGACGAGTCGATGTGGCCGCCGACGAGCTGCACGGCAACCGAGCCGCCGCCCTTGAACGGCACGTAGGTGAACTTGGCACCGGTTGCCTGCTCGATCTCCGCGGTGACGATCTGGTCTTCCTGCTTCGACCCGGTGCCGCCCATCTTGAATTTGCCCGGCGCCTTCTTCACCGCGTCGATGTACTCGGCCGCGGTCTTGTACGGCGTGTCGGCATTCACCCAGAGGACGAACTCGTCGAGCGCAAGCATCGCGACCGGCGTGAAGTCCTTGTAGCTGAATGGGACGCCGGTCGCCATCGGCGTCGTGAACAGGTTGGAAAGCGTGATGATGAGCTTCTCGGGATCGCCCTTCGAGCTCTTCTCGTCGAGGAAGCCCTGCGCACCCGCGCCTCCTGACTCGTTGACGACGATGATGGGCTCTTTCATCAGGTGGTTCTTCGACACCACCCCCTGGACGAAGCGCGACATCTGATCGGCGCCTCCCCCGGTGCCCGCCGGGACGATGATCGTCACGGGCTTCGTCGGCTCCCACGCGGCGGCGGTTGCCGGGAGCGCGAGGGCAGTACATGCGCCGGCAACGACCACCGCCGCGGCGCGCCACGAAAACGACTTCTGCTGCTCTCTCATGATGACCTCCTCCTTATTCATGTTCGACCGGGCTCCACCCTGCCCCCCGGCAGGGTCCGGCGCTCGTGCTGCTGATGAACTTCGTGGTGATCCTCCGCGGGAGCCTCCACGTCCTGCTCGCTGTCCTCACCGCCGTCACGCCGGCGAAGCCGTCCTCGGTGGATGGATAGCCAGCGGCCGATCGCGATCACCAGAATCACACCGACGACCTGGACCAGATTGAAATCGAGATCCCAGGGCAGCGGAACCTGCGTCCAGCCGAGCCGCGACGCGACGAAGCCGCTCACTGCAGGATCGCTGACGAGCATGCCGCCGGCGACCCAGCCGAGCAGACCCGCACCTGCCGTGATGATAACTGGAAAACGCTCCATCAACCTGAGGACGAGCGTGCTCCCGAACACGATGACCGGAATGCTGATGCAGAGCCCCAGAATCAGCAGCACGACGCGTCCCTGCGCGACGGCGGCGACGCCGAGCACGTTGTCCATGCTCATCACCAGGTTGGCGACGAGGATCGTGCGCGCCGCCGCGAGAATGCTGCCGTCTCCCTGCGCGTGCTTCTCGTCGTCGTCGTCCTCTGGAAGGAGGAGCCGTACGGCGATCCAGAACAGGAGCACGCTGCCGACGAGGCGCAGGTACGGATATTCGAGGAGCTCGGCAGCAAGCGTCGTGAGCGCCGCGAGAATGACGATCGCCGCGACGCTGCCCCAGATGATCGCCTGCTTCTGCTGGCGCTGCGGCAGCGAGCGCGCGGCAAGGGCGATCATTACCGCGTTGTCCCCCGAGAGGAGGACATTGACGAGCATGATTTCGCCGAGCTCGAGCCAGAAGGCGGGGCTATACAGGTAGTGGAGCACCCCGCCTCCGCTCACGCCGTCAGATCAGACCGGCGCCGCGCGCCCATCGGTACTTCGCCCCGAGAACGTTCACCGGCATCTCGGTCGTGTACGGATAGGCCGGGATGCCGTGCTCGAACAGGTATTCCGCCGCCTCCTCGACCTCGACATCGCCGGCGAGCGACGCGACGATCGGCTTCCTGATGCCTTTCGCCTTCATCTCGTCGACCACCTCGACGACGAGCTTCGCGAACACCATCGGCGGCGTGATGATCGTGTGCCAGTAGCCGAGGATCAGCGAGTGGATCCGCGGCTCCTCGAGCCCGAGGCGGATCGTGTTCTGGTAGGTCTTCGGCGGCTCGCCGCCGGTGATGTCGACCGGATTGCCGGCTGCGCCGAACGGCGGAATGAACTTGCGGAACGCCGCATCGAGGTCGGGCGGCATCGCCATCAGCGAGAGCTTGTTGTCGACGCAGGCGTCCGAGAGCAGCACCCCCGATCCTCCGGCGCCGGTGATGATCACGACGTTCTCGCCGGCCGGCGTCGGCAGCACCTGCAACGCGCGCGCGTACTCGAGGAGATCGCGCAGGCCCATCGCGCGGATCACTCCGGCCTGTTTGAAAACGTCGTCGTAGACCTTGTCGTTGCCGGCGAGGGCCGCGGTGTGCGACGCGGCGGCGCGCGCGCCCATGCTCGTGCGCCCGGCCTTCAGCACGACGACCGGCTTCTTCTTCGACACCCGCCGCGCAACCTCGGCGAAGGCACGTCCGTCCTTCAGATCCTCGAGGTGCATCGCGATCAGTTGTGTGTTGTCGTCCTGCTCGAAGAACGTGAGGAGATCGTCCTCGTCGAGGTCGGACTTGTTGCCGAGGCCGACGATCGCCGAGACGCCCATCTTCGCCGAGCGCGAGAAGCCGACGATCGCCATGCCGATGCCGCCCGACTGCGACGACAGCGCTGCATGTCCCTTGACGTCATAGGCGGTGCAGAACGTCGCACAGAGGTTCTTCCACGTGTAATAGAAGCCGTAGATGTTCGGCCCCATCAGGCGCACGTTGTACTTGCGGCCGATTTCCTGGATCTCCTTCTGGCCCTCGACGTTGCCGGTCTCGGCGAAGCCCGACGGGATCAGCACCGCGCCCGGGATCTTCTTCTCGCCGACCTCGACCAGTGCGCCCGCGACGAACTTCGCCGGAATCGCGAACACCGCGACGTCGATCTCGCCCGGGACGTCCTTGACGCTCTTGTACGCCTTGTGGCCCATCACCTCGGCGGCGGTCGGATGGATCGGATAGATCTTCCCGGGGTAGCCGCCGTTGATCAGGTTCTTCATCACCGAGTTGCCGATCTTGCCGGCCTCGGGCGACGCGCCGATCACGGCGACCGAATCGGGCTTCATGATGCGGTTCATCGCGCGGACGATCTCGTCCTGGCTCGGCCGATAACGCGCCGGCTTCGGCGCGAAATCGACGACGATCCGCACGTCGGCGGCGATCGCACCCTTCTCGGTCGCGAAGACCGGGTTGAGGTCGACTTCGGCGATGTCGTCGAAGTCTGCGGCAAGCTGCGAGGCCCGCTCGATCAGATCGGCGAGCGCTTCGCGGTTGACGGGAGGAGCACCACGCACGCCTTTCAGAACGGCAGCAGCGGCGATGCTGTCCTGCATCGACCGTGCGTCGTCGCGCGACACCGGCGCGAGCCGGAACGTCACGTCCTTCAGGACTTCGACGAGCACGCCGCCGAGGCCGAACGCGACGAGCTTGCCGAACGACGGGTCGGTGACCGCGCCGATGATCACCTCCTGGCCGCCGGTCAGCATCTGCTGCACCTGGACGCCCTGCAGCGTCGCCTTCGGGTCGTACTTCTTCGCGTTCGCGATGATCGTCGCGTAGCCCTGCTCGACGTCCTGCGCCGTCTTCACGCCGACGAGCACGCCGCCTGCCTCGGTCTTGTGCAGGATCTCGGGCGAAACGATCTTCAGCACAACCGGAAAGCCCATCGCGGAAGCGAGCTTCGCGGCCTCGGCGGCCGAAGTGGCGACCGCCTCCTTCGGCACCGGGATGCCGTACGCGTCGCAGACGAGCTTTCCTTCGGGCGCCGTCAGCGACGTGCGCCCGGCGGCCTTGACCTTGTCGAGAATGCTTCTGACCGCTGCCTTGTCGTGCGCCATGAATGCGTCCTTTGTATGTCGTTCAGACTGCGCGCTCGGCGCGCAGCGCCTGGATCGCTTCGCGCGTATAGCCGAGCTCGGCCAGCACTTCGTCGGTGTGCTCGCCGAGGAGCGGCGAGCGCTTCACGTCCGCCGGGCTGTCGGAGAGCTTGATCGGGCAGCCGACCGAGAGATACTTGCCGCGCTTCGGGTGATCGACCTCGACGACGGTGCCGGTCGCGCGCAGCGACGGCTCCTCGGCGAGCTCCTTCATCGACAGGATCGGCCCGCAGGGGATGTCGTGCTTGTTGAGGAGGTCCATCGCCTCGAACTTCGTCTTCGTCTTCGTCCACTTCTCGATGCGCTCGAAGATCTCGTTCAACCGCGGCAGTCGCGCGTCGGCCTTCGCGTAATCGGGGTGCGTCTTCCAGCCGGGCTCGCCGATCACGTCGCAGATCGCCCCCCACACCGGCGCCTGCGTGATGAAGTAGAGATACGCGTTGGGGTCGTTCTCCCAGCCTTTGCACTTGAGAATGCGTCCGGGCTGTCCGCCGCCGGAATCGTTGCCGGCACGCGGCGTCGCGTCGCCGAACGGGATGCCTTCGCCATACTGGCTGTATTCCTTCAGCGGGCCGTGCGCGAGGCGCTGCTGGTCGCGCAGCTTGACGCGGCACAGATTGAGCACGCCGTCCTGCATCGCGCAGGTGACGCGCTGCCCGCGGCCACTGTGTGTGCGGTGGTAGAGCGCGGTGACGATGCCGAGCGCGAGATGGAGCCCCGTTCCCGAGTCGCCGATCTGCGCGCCGGTGACGAGCGGCACCTGGTCGGGAAAGCCTGTCGTCGATGCCGAGCCGCCGGCGCATTGCGCGACGTTCTCGTAGACCTTGCAATCCTGATAGGGCCCGGGGCCGAAGCCCTTGATCGAGGCGACGATCATCCGCGGATTGAGCTCCTGGATGCGCTCCCACGTGAAGCCCATCCGATCGAGCGCACCCGGCGCAAAGTTCTCGACCATCACGTCGCATTTCTTCACCAGCGCTTCGAGGACCGCCTTGCCCTTCGGGTGCTTGGCGTCGATGGTGACCGAGCGCTTGTTGTGGTTCAGCATCGTGAAGTAGAGGCTGTCCACGTCGGGGATGTCGCGTAGCTGGCCGCGCGTGATGTCACCCTCGCCGGCACGCTCGACCTTGATCACGTCGGCGCCGAACCAGGCCAATAGCTGCGTGCACGTCGGCCCGGACTGCACGTGCGTGAAATCGAGGATGCGAACTCCGTCCAGCGCCTTGCTCATTGTTTTCCCCGCGGATTGATCATGTCGTGATGGGCGTCGCGTGCGACGCGATGGACGCGCCGGCAATCAGGCTCGCGGCGCACCGCGATCGCGGTGCGCCAGGCGTTTCCTCTGATGCGTCTCCTCCGTGTTTTGGCTACGGGCTTTGGTATGAAGTATGTGATATATGAACTGGATCGTCAATCGTTTGGCTGCATTTTCGCGCCGTCGGCTGCATTTCCCCGATGGGGTGCGGATCAGTGGGGCTTTCGCGCGCGCCGTGGCGCGCCCTGCTGAATGAGCCTCGCGCCCTCGGCGAGCAGGAATGACTTGAACGCGAGCGCGACAGGCGGCAGCCGCTTGCTCGCGCGATGCACGACGTACCAGTCGCGCAGCACGGGAAAGCCCTTCACGTCGAGCACGACCAGGTTGCCGACGCGCACGTCGAGCGCGATCGCGTGCGACGACAGGAAGCTCACCCCCATTCCGGCGATCACCGCCTGCTTGACCGTCTCGTTGCTGCGGATCTCCATCGTCGCGCGGATGCCTCCCGCATGGGCGCCGAACGCGTCCTGCATCGACTTCCAGGTGTCGGAGCCGCGCTCGCGAACGATGAACGGCTCGCGCAGCAGCCGCTCGCGGCTGATCGCCTTGCGACCCGCCAGCGGATGCCACGGCGGCGCGACGATCACGTAAGCGTGCGGTGCGAACGGCTCGCGCACGATCTCGGGATCGTCGGGAGGACGCACCATGATCGCGAGGTCGGTCGCATTCTCGGCGAGCTGGCGCAGCACCTCCTCGCGGTTATGCACGGCGAGGTTGAGGATCACTCCGGGGTGCTGCTGCGCGAAGGCGGCGAGGAGCCATGGAAAGAAATAATCGCCGGCGCTGATCACCGCGACGTTGAGCTTGCCCGAGGCGCCCCCGCGGAGCTGCGCCATCGCCTCCTCGGCTTCGCGGAACTGCTCGGCGATCGCGCCGCTGAAGTGAAGAAGCTCGGTCCCGGCGGCGGTCAGATAGAGCTTCTTGCCGAGGCGCTCGAAGAGCGGCAGGCCGACGTGCGATTCGAGCACCTTGATCTGCGCAGATACGGCGGGCTGGCTCAGGTTGAGCTCGGCCGCCGCACGCGAAAAGCTCATGTTGTGCGCGACCGCCCGGAACACCTTGAGCTGGCGCAGCGTCGCGTGCTTCATCGCTCGCTGTCGGAATATAACGAAGAGATTATGTTGATTCCAGGAAGATTGCGCTACCCCTTATGCGATCACCCGCCTATGCTGGGACGCAGGGTGTTCCGGAGGAGACAGCCGATGTCGATGATCACGCTTCCAGATGCCGTGGCGCCGCGAGTCTCCGCGTCCGCGGTCGAAGATCCCGACCTGGCCGCGTTCAACGCCGCGTTCGACGCGCTGGACCTGGACTGGCACTGGGACCCCGAGCTCTACCGCAGCCTGCCGCGCGACGGCGACGACCGGGCGACGCTCGGCGCCTGGCTGCGCGAGCACCGGCCGCACCTTCTCAAGGTCTATGACCTGACGTTCCTCTGTGACGCGGTCCTCACCGCCAAGCAGCGCTATCGCGCGGCGGCGACTGCCCGCGGGCCCTGATCCGGCACTTGTCCGCGCGTCGCTCCCGATCCGGCGTCGGACGACGACGCCGGCGGGTTACTGCGCCTCCACTCGCCTCCATGTTCGCTTTTGGTATATTGCATACCATGACTCCGGAGACGGGACAGGTATTCGTCCTCCGGCGGCAACACTGGAGGCTGCGAGGTGTCTACCCCGAAAGAAGAAGCGGATGCGCTCGTCGCGCCTCTGCCACTGACGCCCCTTGCCACCAATGTCAGCTTCCGCGACCAGGCCTACGCCGCGCTCAAGCAGGCGATCATGGACGCGGATATCTATACACACAATCGCGAGCTGAGGCTAGACGAGCGCCAGCTCTCGCGCTCGCTCGGCGTCTCGCGTACGCCGGTTCGCGAAGCGATGACGCTGCTCGAGCAGGAGGGTTTCCTGCGCACGGTTCCGCGGCGCGGCATCTTCATCGTCCGCAAGACCAAGAAGCAGATCATCGAGATGATCGAGATGTGGGCGGCGATCGAGAGCATGGCGGCGCGACTCGCGACGGTGAACGCGAGCGACGCGGAGATCGGCTCGCTGCGCACGATGTTCGACGAGTTCCGCACGACGACGCCGGCCGAGCATATCCACGAGTATTCGGACGCGAACATCCGCTTCCATCAGGCGCTCATCGGGCTGTCGGGCTCGCACCTGATGGGCAAGACGATCGAGAACCTGTTCGTCCACATCCGCGCGATCCGCAGGCTCACCATCTCGCAGAGCGACCGCGCGGCGCGCTCGATCGTCGACCATATGCGAATCATCGAGGCGCTCGAGCGCCGCGATACCGAGCTCGCCGAGCGGCTGGTGCGCCAGCACTCGCTCGACCTCGCAGTTCACGTGGAGAAGTATTGTGACTTTCTCGAATGAAGGAAGCGGCGCCGGAAACGGCATGCGCCGCGTCAAGGCGAGTCCGAAGGGCCGCGTGGTCGATGCCGTGGCGCTCGCCGAGGTCCGGGCGCTCCTCGGCGACGCCCCGCGCGAGCGGTCGCTCCTGATCGAGCACCTGCACCGCATCCAGGACCGATACCGCTGTCTCACGCCGGCGCACCTCGTCGCGCTCGCGCAGGAGATGAAGCTCGCGACGACCGAAGTCTACGAGGTCGCGACCTTCTACCACCACTTCGACGTGCTCGCCGACGGCGAGACGCCGCCGCCGCCGGTCACGATCCGCGTCTGCGAGACGCTGTCGTGCCAGATGGCCGGAGCCGAGGCGCTGCGCGCGGCGCTCGCGTCGCAGGCAGGCCGCGACGTTCGCGTGATCAGCGCACCCTGCGTCGGGCGCTGCGAGCACGCACCGGTGGCCGTCGTCGGGCGCCGGCCGGTCGACAACGCCACGCCCGAAACCGTCCTGCAGGCTGCCGCCGCGCGAAAGCTCGAGCCCGATCTGCCCGATTACGTCGACCTCGCGCGCTACCGCGATCAGGGCGGCTACCGCACGCTCGCTGCCTGCGTCGCCGGCACGCGCAACGCCGAGTCGGTGATCGCCGAGCTCGAGCATTCGGCCCTGCGCGGCCTCGGCGGCGCCGGCTTTCCGGCGGGACGCAAATGGAAGATCGTTCGCGCCGAGCCGGCACCGCGCATGCTCGCCGTCAACATCGACGAAGGCGAGCCGGGGACGTTCAAGGACCGCTATTACCTCGAACGCGATCCGCACCGCTTCCTCGAAGGCGCGCTGATCGCCGCATGGGCGGTCGGCATCGACGAGGTCTATCTGTACCTGCGGGACGAGTACGCGTCGTGTCGCGAGCTCCTCTCGCGCGAGATCGCGACACTCGAGCGCGACCCGCCGTGCCCGCTGCCGCGCCTCCATCTGCGACGCGGCGCCGGCGCCTACATCTGCGGCGAGGAATCGGCGATGATCGAGTCGATCGAGGGCAAGCGCGGGATGCCGCGGCTGCGCCCGCCGTACGTCGCTCAGGTGGGGCTCTTCGGGCGGCCGACGCTCGAGCACAACCTCGAAACGCTCTACTGGGTGCGCGACATTCTCGAGCGCGGCGCCGAATGGTTCGCCGGGCAGGGACGCCACGGCCGCAAGGGGCTGCGCTCGTTCTCCGTGTCGGGCCGCGTCGCGAAGCCCGGCGTGCACGTCGCGCCTGCGGGCATCACGCTGCGCGAGCTCGTCGACGAATACTGCGGCGGCATGCTGCCGGGTCACGAGCTCTACGGGTACCTGCCCGGCGGTGCATCGGGAGGCATCCTTCCCGCGTCGCTCGCCGACGTCCCGCTCGACTTCGACACGCTGCAGCCGCACGGATGCTTCATCGGGTCGGCGGCGGTCATCGTGCTCTCGCAGCACGATCGCGCGCGCGACGCGGCGCTCAACCTGATGCGCTTCTTCGCCGACGAGTCGTGCGGGCAGTGCACGCCGTGCCGCGTCGGCACCGACAAGGCCGCACGCCTGATGGCAAAGCCCGTCTGGGACAAGCCGCTCCTCGACGATCTCTCGCAGGTGATGCTCGATGCGTCGATCTGCGGTCTGGGACAGGCTGCGCCCAATCCGCTCACCAGCGTTTACCGTTATTTCCCGCAGGAGCTCACCCCTGCACCGACCGAGGCGAAGTCATGAACGCGCCGCACGATGCGCTCGCCGCGCAGCAAACCATCACCTTTCGTCTGAACGGGACCGCGATCGACGCGCTCCCGGGCGAGACGATCCTGCAGGCTGCCGACCGCTTCGGCGTCTCGATCCCGCGTCTCTGCTACAAGCCGGGCTACCGCGCCGACGGCAACTGCCGCGCGTGCATGGTCGAGATCAAGGGCGAGCGCGTGCTGGCGCCGTCGTGCTGCCGCGCGCCGACCGCGGGCATGGAGGTGACGAGCGACAGCGCGCGCGCGCTCCACTCGCAGAAGCTCGTCGTCGAGATGCTCGCCTCCGACGTTCCCGAGAAGCTCCGCAAGTCGGATTCCGAGCTCGCGTTCTGGCAGCGCGCACTCGCGATCGGCAAGCCGCGCTTCGAGGCGCGCGCGCAACCCGCTCCCGACCCCTCGCATCCGGCGATGTCGGTCAACCTCGACGCGTGCATCCAGTGCACGCGCTGCGTCCGCGCGTGCCGCGAAGAGCAGGTGAACGACGTGATCGGCTACGCGTTTCGCGGCGCGCATTCGAAGATCGTGTTTGACCTCGACGATCCGATGGGGGCGTCGTCGTGCGTCGGCTGCGGCGAATGCGTGCAGGCGTGCCCGACCGGCGCGCTCGCACCCGCGTACGACGCCTACACGCAGCCGATCGACCGCGAGGTCGAATCGCTGTGCCCGTACTGCGGCGTCGGCTGCCAGATCACCTATCACGTGAAGGGCAACCGCATCGTTCACGTCGAGGGCCGCAACGGTCCCGCCAACCACGAGCGCCTGTGCGTCAAGGGCCGCTTTGGCTTCGACTACGTGGCGCATCCGCAGCGCCTGACGAAGCCGCTGATCCGTCGCGACGGTGTCGCGAAATCGGCGACGTTCACCGTCGATCCGTCCAATCCGCTCGCCGCGTTCCGCGAGGCGAGCTGGGAGGAAGCCCTCGCCCTCGGCGGCGGAACGCTGCGGAAGATCCGCGACACCCACGGGCCGGCGGCCCTCGCCGGCTTCGGCTCGGCGAAGGGAAGCAACGAGGAGGCGTACCTCTTCCAGAAACTCGTTCGCACCGGCTTTGGTACCAACAATGTCGATCACTGCACGCGCTTCTGCCACGCGTCGTCGGTCGCCGCGCTCCTCGACGGCATCGGATCGGGTGCGGTGTCGAACCCGGTCAAGGACGTCCTGAAAGCCGAGGTGGTGCTCCTGATCGGCTCGAACCCGGTGGTGAACCACCCGGTTGCCGCGACCTGGATGAAGAATGCGGTGAAGCGGGGAACGAAGCTGATCCTCGCCGACCCGCGCCGCTCCGAGCTCGCACGGCACGCGACCTACTACCTGCAGTTCACGCCGGCGCGCGACGTCGCGATGCTGAACGCGATCATGCACACGATCGTCACCGAGGGGCTCGTCGCGCAGAGCTTCATCGACGACCGCACCAGTGGCTACGAGGCGCTGCGCGAGAACGTGCTGCGCTTTCCGCCCGAAGCGATGGCGCCGATCTGCGGCATCGACGCGCAGACGCTTCGCGAGGTTGCGCGGCTCTTCGCCACGTCGAAGGCGTCGATGATCCTGTGGGGAATGGGCGTCTCGCAGCACGTCCACGGCACCGACAACGCGCGCTGCCTGATCGCGCTTTCGATGATGACCGGTCAGATCGGCCGCCCCGGCACCGGGCTGCACCCGCTGCGCGGACAGAACAACGTGCAGGGAGCCTCCGACGTCGGGCTGATCCCGATGGTCTATCCCGATTATCAGCCGGTCGGTGATCCCGAGGTCCGCGCCAGGTTCGAGGCGCTGTGGAAGACCCCGCTCGACCCGAACCCGGGGCTAACCGCGGTCGAGATCATGAACGCGACGCACGAAGGGAAGATCCGCGGCATGTACATCATGGGCGAGAACCCGGCGATGTCGGACCCGGACGCGGGACACGTGCGCGAAGCGCTGGCAAAGCTCGAGATGCTGGTCGTGCAGGACATCTTCCTCACCGAGACCGCCTATTTCGCCGACGTGATCCTTCCGGCCTCGGCCTTCCCCGAGAAGACCGGCACGTTCACCAACACCGACCGCGCGGTCCAGCTCGGGCGCAAGGCGCTCGAATGCCCGGGCGAAGCGCGCCAGGACTTCGACCTCATCGTCGCGATGGCGAAGGAGCTCGGCCTCGACTGGCACTATGCGCACCCGCGCGACGCGTTCGAGGAAATGCGCCTCGCCATGCCATCGATCGCCGGCATCACCTGGGACCGCCTCGAGCGCGAGCACGGCGTCACCTATCCCTGCGAAAAGGAGGGCGACCCCGGCGAGCCGGTCGTGTTCATCGACAGCTTCCCGACCGCAAGCGGTCGCGCGAAGCTCGTTCCGGCGGGACTCGTTCCTCCGGCCGAATCCCCGGACGCGCAGTATCCGTTCGTGCTCATCACCGGCCGTCAGCTCGAGCACTGGCACACCGGCAGCATGACGCGCCGCAGCCGCGCACTCGACACCATCGAAGCGTTTCCGGTGGTATCGGCCAATCCGGGTGATCTCGCCGATCTCGGGGTCGCACCCGGAGGGGCGATCACGGTGGCGTCGCGCCGCGGCAGCGTATCGCTCTACGCGCGCGCCGACGACGGCACGCCGCGCGGGGTGGTGTTCATTCCGTTCTGCTACTGGGAGGCTGCGGGCAACCTCCTCACCAACTCGGCGCTCGATCCGATCGGGAAGATTCCCGAGGCGAAATACTGCGCGGTCAGCGTGACGGCCGGGGGCACGCCGGCGCCGACGCCGGGGTATCCGGTCGAAAGAGCACTCGCGGCGGATTGACTCCTGCGCGGCCGAACGCGCGCAGCGCTTATCCGCGCGCAGCCCTCCAGAACATGTACGCGCCGAGCACGTAGAGAAGAACCGCGAACGCGCGGCGCAGCCGCTGCGCGTTCCAGCGGTGCGCCATCGACGCACCGAGCGGAGCGGTCGAAACGCTCGCGATGAGTAGCATCGCCATCGCGGGCAGATAGACATAGCCAAGCGACCACGCCGGTAGTCCCGCCCGGTGCCATCCGGCGATCGCGTAGCCGATCGTCGCTGCGACCGCGATCGGGAATCCAAGTGCCGCCGAGGTGGCGACCGCGTTCTGGATCCTGACATTGTGATAGCCGAGGTAAGGAACCGTGATGAACGCACCCCCGGCTCCTGCGAGGCTCGAGACAACGCCGATTCCGGTCGCAACGCCGAAGAGAGCGGGCTTCCCGGGGAGCTCGGGCCCGGGCCGCGCGGCGCGGGCGAAGATCATCCGTGTCCCCGCAGTCCAGGTGAACACGCCGAGCAGCGCCGCCAGCACGCGCCCGGACAACACGGCAGCAATCTGCGGCCCGACGAGCGAACCCACGATGATGCCTGGGGCCATTGCGATAACGACCCCCCAGAGAACGCCGCCTCGTCGTGCGTGCGCGTGCGCCGACGAGGCGGCGGTGAACATCATCGTCGCGGTGGACGTCGCGACCGCCATGTGAACGACGTGCTCGGCGGGAAAGCCCCTTGCACCGAACACGATCGCCAGGAGCGGAATCATCGAGAGCCCGCCCCCGATGCCGAGGAGCCCGGCGAGAAAGCCGACCACCGCGCCGAGCGCGAGCAGCACCGGGAGCATCGTCCAGTCCATGCAGGCGAGTATCGCAGAGCGCGTCGCTGCGGCGACGCGACGCCGCGATGCCCGGATTCCGACTCGGCGTCAGCTTCCCGCTGCGATGAGCCTCTCGACGATCTTCCACTCGGCGGGCGTCACCGGCGTGATCGACAGCCGGTTGCCGCGACGCAGCGTGGCCATCTCCCCGAGGCCGGGTGTGGCGCGCAGCTCCGCGACACGGATGAGCCGTGTCCTCCGCACGAGCTTCACGTCGACGTTGAACCAGCGCGGCCACTCGCGCGTCGCCTTCGGGTCATAGTACGGACTGTTTGGATCGAACTGCGTCGCGTCCGGGTACGCGCGCTTCGACACCTCGACGATGCCTGCGATGCCGGGCTCGGGGCAGCTCGAGTGATAGAAGAAGGCGAGGTCGCCGACCTTCATGTCGTCGCGCATGAAATTGCGCGCCTGGTAATTGCGCACGCCGAACCACGGCGTGGTCCGCTTCGGAGCCTTCACGAGATCGTCGATCGAGAACTCGTCGGGCTCCGATTTCATCAGCCAGTGGCGCATGGTTACAGCCGCACGAACTCCCTGCCGCGATTGCCGGCGGCGAAGCCGTTGAAGACCTCGTTGACTTTGTCCCAGGTCTTCAGCTTCTTCATGTTGCCGAGCCAGCGCTGGATATTGGGATAAGCGGCGAAGTCGATCCCGATAAGCTCGCCGAGCGACACCAGTCCCGCGCCGAAATAGTCGGCGATAGTGATCTCGCTGCCGCAGAGATACGCGTTCTTCGGCCCGAGCCAGTGGTCGTTCAGCACCTGCAGCCAGCGCTTCGCACCCTGCTGCCCCCAGGCGATCGTGCCGGCGTGCGCCTCGTCGCTGCGCCGCTTGTGGTTCGGAAGAATCTGCGGGTAGACGAGGCCGTAGCCGAAGTCGCGGTAGAACTGCGTGTTCAGCCAATCCATCACTTCGTTGGTTCTGGCGCGCTTCTTCAGGTCCTTCGGGTACGACGGCAGGTCGTACTTGTCGGCGAGGTACTTGAGGATCGCTGAGCCTTCGGTGAGTTGCAGATCGCCGTCGTCGAGCATCGGCACGAGGCCACACGGATTGATCGACGCGTAAGGCTCCTTACGATGGTCACCCTTCATGATGTCGACGAACACGTCTTCGCACGCGATGCCGTTTTCGGCAAGGAAGAGCCGCACGGGGCGGGTCGCCGTCGATACCGGGTGCATGTAGAGCTTCATGGTCTCCTCCTTTGCACGGCGATTGTAGATCAGGGCGCGACGGTGACGGACGATGCGTCCGGCCGGCGATACGATCGGCAAGCTTGACAAACCGCGTCCCCCCCCGTAGCTTCGCCCGAGGCTCCAAGGGGGGGCCGAGTGGCTCCACCGGGCACTCGGCCGATTGGCAGGTGCCTGTTCAGCAGGTTCGAGGTTGGCGGTCCCCGCAGAGCGGGGCAGATCCAGGAGGAGGGAGCACGATGCGTAAGGCACGTAAAGCAAGCGCGCAGGAGCGAGGGAACACGGCCGGGCGCCGGCAGTTCCTGACAACGTCGTTGGCAGCGGGGCTCGCAGCGGCGGCACCCATGGTATTCGTGCGAAAGGCAACCGCGGCCGAGCGCGTGCTGAAGCTCGTCCACTGGAAGCACTTCGTTCCGGACTACGACAAGTACTTCGACGGCTTCGCGAAGCAGTTCGGCGAGACCCACAACTGCAAGGTCGAGGTCGACTACGTCGCCACCCCCGACCTGCCCACGGCGATCGCCGCCGACATCTCGCGCCGCGGCGGCCACGACATCTTCATGCTGAACGGCACCGGGGCCTGGCTCTACGACCAGATCCTGGTCGACGTGAGCGACGTCGCCAACAAGCTCGGCACCGAGTTCGGCGGATGGATTCCCGAAGCGAAGAGCGTGGCGGTCGTGCACGACAAATGGCTCTGCGTCCCGCACTGGTACATGAGCTTTCCCTGGATCATCAATCAGCAGTACTTCCACCAGGTCAACGAGGAATACACCGACAAGACGACCTGGGAGGATGTCCACCGGATCGGCGCCAAGCTGAAGAAGCTCGGCCACCCGATCGGCATCCCCTACTCGCAGACTCCGGACTCGAACGACGCGCTGTTCCCGCTGATGCTGAGCTACAAGGCATATATGTTCGACAAGAGCGGCGCGGTGAACTTCAGCAAGCGCGAGATAGTGGAGGTGCTGCGCTTCGGGGCGGCGCTGTACAAGGACACGATGACCGACGAGGTGCTGAGCTGGGACGACAGCTCGAACAATCGGTTCATCGCCTCGGGCAAGGGTTCGATGATCTGCAACCCGATCAGCGCCTATCGCACCGCCGCCAAGGACCAGCCGGACGTCTACAAGAACCTCGTGATCGTCAAGCCGCCGATCGGCGTCCAGGGCCTCCGCGTCGGAGGCGCCCGCACGATGTCCTACGGGATCTACAACTTCTCGAAGGAGCAGGACCTCGCCAAGGAGTTCCTCTATGCGATGAACAAGGCGGCCCTGCAGGGAATGGAAGCGTCCACCGGCTACAACCACCCGTTCCTGAAGGCGTTCTTCAAGAAGCCGATGCCGGTCATCGGCCACGAGCCGAAGCTTCTCCTGCTCCAGGACTACCAGGACTACGTCAAGTTCATCGGCTACCCCGGTCCGATGACCCGCTCGGCGACGGCCATGTACGCGAAATTCATCGTCCCGACGATGTTCGCCGAAGCCTCGTCGGGTAAGTCGCCGCGGACGGTCATGCTCGAAGCCGAGAAGAAGCTCCAGGCAATCTAGTCTCACCGCGGACCGCGCGGGGTGCCTCACGGCATCCCCGCCGGCCGC
Organism: Casimicrobiaceae bacterium; assembly: GCA_036379595.1. Classification (GTDB taxonomy): domain Bacteria; phylum Pseudomonadota; class Gammaproteobacteria; order Burkholderiales; family Casimicrobiaceae; genus VBCG01. The sequence goes on from DASVGI010000031.1 coordinate 36,525, forward strand.
GCCCCTCACGCGTCCATGGCCGACGTCACCCTCGAAAAGGTCGAGAAGCGATTTGGCGACGTCCAGGCGGTCGCCGGGATCGATCTCGCCATCCGCGATCAGGAGTTCGTCATCCTGGTCGGGCCGTCGGGCTGCGGCAAGACCACGACGCTGCGCATGATCGCCGGGCTCGAGGACGTGAGCGCCGGCGACATCCGCATCGGCGCCCATTCGGTCGTTCACCTCGCGCCGCGCGAACGCGACATCGCGATGGTGTTCCAGAGCTACGCGCTGTATCCGCACATGACCGTGTACCGGAACATGGCGTTCTCGCTGCAGCTTCGCTCGGTGCCGAAAAGCGAGATCGATCGACGCATTCGTGAGGTTGCCGACATCCTGGGCCTCACCGATCACCTCCAGCGCAAGCCGCGCCAGCTCTCGGGCGGCCAGCGCCAGCGCGTCGCCGTGGGTGCTGCCCTCTGCCGCCAGGCAGGCGTGCTTCTTTTCGACGAGCCGCTCTCGAATCTCGACGCCAAGCTCCGCGTCCACATGCGGACCGAGTTGAAGCGCCTTCACCACAACTTCAGGTCGACGATGGTCTACGTGACCCACGATCAGGTGGAGGCGATGACGATGGCCGACCGCATCGTCATCATGAACCGGGGCGAGATCTGCCAGGTGGGCACACCGCTCGAGGTCTACGACCGGCCCGCCAGTCGCTTCGTCGCGAGCTTCATCGGCACCCCGCCGATGAACTTCTTCGAGGGACAGCTGCAGGCCGGCGCGGATGGCGCCGCCATCCTGCTGAAGGGCGACCTCCGGCTCCCGATCCCTCGCCGCGATCTCACCGCGCAC
>DASVGI010000032.1:0-2375 GCA_036379595.1 Casimicrobiaceae bacterium
TGCCTTTTGCGCGGCGAACCCGCCGCGCAAAAGGCAAGACCTGACCCCGTCTGTTACTGCGCAGTCGCGCGCACGCACTCGGCGACGAGATCGGGCCCGCGATAGATGAGCCCGGTATAGAGCTGCACCAGCGTCGCGCCCGCGGCGATGCGGTCGCGCGCGTCGGCCCCGCTCATGATGCCGCCGACGCCGATGATCGGAACCGCGCCGTCGAGCGTCTTCGCAAGCACCCGCAGCACCGCGAGGGCGCGCGCCGCGAGAGGCGCTCCCGACAGCCCACCGGCTTCGGACGCGTGCCGCATGCCCTCGACGCCGTCGCGGGCGATCGTCGTGTTGGTGGCGATCACCGCGTCGACACGCATGCGGACGACGAGCGCCGCGATCGCGCGGAGCGCCTCGTCGTCGAGATCGGGAGCCACCTTGAGCGCGAGCGGAATGCGCCGTCCCAGCCGGTCGGCGAGCCGGTCGCGCTCGGCGACGATGCGCTGCAGGAGCGCCGCGAGCGCGTCCTCGGCCTGCAGCTCGCGCAGGCCGAGCGTATTGGGCGACGACACGTTGATCGTGACGTACGCTGCGCAGCCGGCGACGGAGCGCAGGCACGCGACGTAGTCGTCGGCGGCGCGCTCGTTCGGCGTATCGAAGTTGCGTCCGATGTTGACGCCGAGGATCCCGCGCCAGGACGAGCGCGCGACGTTCGCGACGAAAGCATCGACGCCGCCGTTGTTGAAGCCGAGGCGGTTCACCAGTGCCTGCGCCTCGGTGAGACGGAAGAGGCGCGGGCGCGGGTTGCCGGGTTGCGGGCGCGGCGTCACCGTTCCGGCTTCGAGGAAGCCGAAGCCGAGCGTCGCGAGCCCGTCGAGGTGTGCGGCATTCTTGTCGAGGCCCGCTGCGAGGCCGACGCGATTGGGGAAGGAGAGGCCCATCGCCTCGACCGGAGCGGCGGGGAGTCGCGGTGCCGCGATGCGCGCGATGCCGAGTCGCGCGGCCGCGTCGAGACCGGCGAGCGCCACGTCGTGCGCGAGCTCCGGATCGGCGGCGAACAAGAGCGGCCGGAACAGCGGATAGAGGCGGTGGAGCGACACGTGAAGCAAGCACCTTGACGGGGACCTGCAGCGCGATTCGCGCGGCGCGCGATGATACCATCGGCCGCGAATGCTTCGACGCACTTCGCCGTGCGTTGTCGACTGATGCCGTGTGACGCCGTGCTTCCCTCATCGTGACCGCAACGCATCGCCGCCGCCTTCTCACGCGATCGCTCGCGCTCTTCGCCGCGTTCGGTGGACCGTGGTCGCTCCCGCGCGCGGCGCTCGCGCGCAAGCGTCACGCTCCCGCGCGCACCGGCCCGGGGCACTACGCCAGCCGCGTCGACGTGCGGCATTTCATCGACGAGCTCGTTGCCGCCGACGGCTTCTCGCGCGCGAAACTCGTCCGCTCGTTTCGCGAAGCGCGCTTTCGCCCGGCGATCGTCGAGGCGATGGACCGGCCACTCGTCGCGCCGCCCAAGTGGTACGAGTACGCGCCGCGGTTCCTGAATGCGGGGCGGATCGGCGGCGGCGTGGAATTCTGGCGCGCAAACGAGGCAACGCTCGCGCGCGCGGAGGACGAATTCGGCGTGCCCGCCGAAATCGTCGTCGCGATCATCGGCGTCGAGACGTACTGGGGACGCAACACCGGCGGCTATCGCGTGCTCGACTCGCTGTCGACGCTCGGCTTCGACTATCCGCGGCGCGCGTCGTATTTCCGCGGCCAGTTGCGCGAGTTCCTGCTGTTTGCTCGCGAGCAGGGACTGCAGGCGCCGGCGCCGATGGGCTCGTACGCGGGGGCGATGGGGCTCCCGCAGTTCATGCCGGGCAACGTGCGGCGCTACGCGCTCGACTACGACGGCGACGGGAAGATCGATCTCTGGCAAAGCGCCGCCGATTCGATCGGCAGCGTCGCCAACTACCTCGCGCGCCACGACTGGCTGCGCGGGCAGCCGGTGTGGTCGCGCGCGATCGTCACGGAGTCCGCGCGCGGCGCTGTCATGGCGCGCCTCGATGGCGGGATCAGCGAGCGGCGCCCGCTCGAAGCGTGGAACGCGGATGGCGTCGGAGCCGACCGCATGCCGGTGCCGATGGTGCCGCAGCCAGTCGGAGTGCTGATGCTCGAGGAGGATCCGGCCGATGCCGCGATTCCCGCGACCGAGCCGGCGAGCCTCTGGATCGTGTTCCCGAACTTCTATGCGATTACGCGCTACAACCGCAGTCGTCTCTACGCCGCGGCGGTGACGCGACTCGCAGAAGATCTGCGCGCGGCGCAGGAGGCGTTACCGCGGTAGACGCGCTCCGCAAAGGCGGGACGGAGACGGGAAAACCGGGACGTACCACGTTTTTCAC
>DASVGI010000033.1:0-59375 GCA_036379595.1 Casimicrobiaceae bacterium
CAGTGCTCGCTCGCGCCACCCGCGACGGAAGGCACTCCCACGGGCCTTTTCGGACACAGCCATCGCGGCTCGCCTGACGCGTTCGTGCGATGCGCGCTTCGGGTATGCCGGACGCCAGCGCGCCGGATGCGCGCACGCTACACGCCGGTGCGCCGCATTGCCCTGCACGTTGACGTCTGCGTACTTGCGGCACGCGACCGTACCGGTGCGCGGCCGCATGTGTGCGGCGTTCGCCCGACGCAGTCAGCGGTGCGATGTGCGGCACGCTCGGCATTCTGCGCAAAGCCGGGCGAGCAGTGAGGGGCGTATCCGAAGGTCCGTGGGAGTGCCTTCCGTCGCGGGTGGCGCGGGGAGCCCAGCACTAATTCACGGCCGCCGCAGGCGCACACCTGGCGAGTCCGCGCCGGGTACCCGCAGGAAGGCGTTCACGGACTTCGGACCCTTCGGATACGCCCCTCACCGCTCGCGCGGCGCCTCGAACGATGCGATGTGCGACGCGACGTGCGGCGCGACATGCGCCAAAAGAAAGACCCCGCGAGCATCACCCGCGAGGTCTGGAGGCTGTATCAACCAGGAGGAGGAGATTGATACAGTGGAGCCGTCTGCGCGATTCCGGCCAGGCCGGAACCGCGGATCTATCGATTGCTTACGCGCGCTTGCCCTTGCTTCCGGTCCTGGTCGCGTTGTTCGCGGCGGCGCGGATGTTGGCGTCGGCGAGGTCGACGACCTGCCGCGTGGCCTTCTGGAACTGGTCGAACGCGGCCGTCGAAGCGGCAAACGTCGACTTCAGCGCGTTGACCGCGACGTCCGAGCCGGCCGGAGCGGCCTTCGAGGCATTCTCGACCCACGACGCGACGCCCTTCGTGTACGAGGCCCACGACTCTTCGGCGAGCGCCGAGAAGCCGGCTTGCGCTTCCGACGACAGTTCGTAGAGGTTGCGCGAGTAGCCCGTCGCGCTCTGCACGCCGGCTTCGGTGAACTTCGCGCGCAGGGCGAGCAGCTCCTGGACGTCCTTCACCGCGGCGGCGGCCTTCGCACTTTCGACCGCTTGCGCGACCGCGGCCCTGGCGGCGCTGAGGTTGAGTTGCACCAGCTTCTCGGTATTCTCGATCGACAGCGATGCAAGCTTGATCGCGTTCGAGACGCCGGCCTGGTTGAGTGCAGCGAATTGTTCGGTAGCGTTGTACATGACGAGTCCTTTCAAAGGTCGGGAACATCCCGACGTTGCCTGTTGGCAGGACCCGGTCGATTCGCCGCTTCCCGCCCGATCGGTGCTTCAGCTCTCACCGGCGCCACCTTGGCGGACCGGGTATTGCTGCACCGCACAAAACGAATTGTAGGGACGGGAAAACGACAAGTCAAGGACTTTTTTGTGCGGTGCGGCAAAACTTCTGTGAAGTTTCCAAACGTCCTATAAATCAGAGGGTTAAAATCCGAATTTGACTGCGCTGGAGCCCGCGATGCCGTCCCAAGCACGCACGATCAAGAAATACCCGAACCGGCGCCTCTACGACACCGAGAACAGCGGCTACATCACAGTCGCCGACGTGAAACAGATGGTGCTCGACGGCGTCGACTTCCGCGTCGTCGACGCGAAGACCAACGAGGATCTGACGCGCGCGATCCTGCTGCAGATCATCCTCGAGGAGGAGTCCGGCGGGGTGCCGATGTTCAGCTCCGAGATGCTGGTCCAGATGATCCGCTTCTACGGCAGCGCACAGCAAACGATCATCGGTCAGTACATCGAGCAGAACGTGCAGGCCTTCCTCGCCATCCAGAAGAAGCTGCAGGAGCAGGCGAAGCAGGTCTATGGCGACAAGATGATGCTGACGCCGGAGCTGTGGAAGCAGTTCATGCAGATGCAGGCGCCGGCGATGCAGGGCATGCTCGGCAACTACCTCGAGCAGAGCGCGCGTCTGTTCATGGACATGCAGCAGCGCATGCACGACCAGACGCGCGGCATGTTCTCCGCATTCCCGTTTCCCGGCTTCGCTCCCCCCGCGACCCCGGACGACAGCTCGCGCTGATGGCGGCGCGCAGTTCCCGCCGCGGGCGCCCCGCGCCCCGGGTCGGATTCGTATCGCTCGGCTGTCCGAAAGCGCTCGTCGACTCCGAGCGGATCCTGACCGAGCTTCGCGGCGAAGGCTACGCGATCGCACCGTCGTACGCGGGCGCCGACCTCGTCGTCGTCAACACCTGCGGCTTCATCGACGCCGCGGTCGCCGAATCGCTCGACGCGATTGGCGAAGCGCTTACCGAGAACGGGAAAGTGATCGTCACCGGCTGCCTCGGCGCACGCAACGACGGCGCATTCGTCCGCGCCGCGCACCCGAAGGTGCTCGCGGTCACCGGCCCACACGCGACGGAGCAGGTAAAGCGCGCCGTGCACGCGCATCTGCCGATCCCGCACGATCCGTTCGTCGACCTCGTCCCGCGCGCGCCCGGCATCGGCGTCAAGCTGACGCCCGCCCACTACGCGTACCTCAAGATCGGCGAGGGCTGCAATCACCGTTGCACGTTCTGCATCATTCCTTCGCTGCGCGGCGACCTCGCGTCGCGGCCGCTCGGCGACGTGCTGGGCGAAGCCGAGCGCCTGTTTCGAGCCGGCGTGCGCGAGCTCCTCGTCGTCTCGCAGGACACCAGCGCGTACGGAGTCGACGTTCGCTACCGCACCGGGTTCTGGCAGGGCCGGCCGCTGAAGACGCGCGCGACCGAGCTCGCGCGCGAGCTCGCCGCGCTCGCGCGCGCGCACGACGCGTGGGTGCGGCTGCACTACGTCTATCCGTATCCGCACGTCGACGAGATCGTTCCGCTGATGAGTGACGAGCCGACCGGGCGCGGACTCCTCGCCTATCTCGACATCCCGTTCCAGCACGCGAGCCCGCGCATCCTGCGCCTGATGAAGCGGCCGGCAGCACCCGAGAAGATCCTCGATCGCATCCGCGCCTGGCGCGAGGCGCGACCTTCGATCGTGCTGCGCAGCACGTTCATCGCGGGCTTCCCCGGCGAGACCGAAGCGGAGTTCGAGGAGCTGCTCGCGTTTCTTCGCGAGGCGAGGCTCGATCGTGTCGGCTGCTTCGCCTATTCCCCGGTCGAAGGCGCGGCGGCCAACGCGCTACCCGGCGCCGTTCCGGCCGCGCTGCGCGAAGAGCGCCGCGCGCGCCTGATGGCGCTGCAGGCGGGCATCAGCGCCGAGCGCCTCGCCGCCAAGGTCGGGCGCATCGAGGACGTGCTGATCGACCGTATCGACGCCGGTGTTGCGATCGCGCGCTCGGTCGCCGATGCGCCGGAGATCGACGGCATCGTCCGCGTGCGCGATGCAGCGGCGTGCAAGCCCGGGACATTCGTGCGCGTCGTCGTCACCGGCTCCGACGCGCACGATCTCGACGCGAAGCCGGTCAGGGAGTCGGTCGCGGAACCGACGAGGGAGTCGATCAGCTCGCGGGAAGCTTCGCCTGTGCGAGATCGGCCGCGAGCTCGCTCACGAGCGCTCCAAAGCCCGCATTGAGCGCGGCGACGTAGGCCTGCGGCGTCGCATCGCGCATCGGCGTCCTTCGCCGGTATTCGCGCGTCCACGTCGGCGTGCGCGCACTGCCGTCGCCCGGAGTCAGGTACCAGGTCACGTCGAGCTCCGCCACCGGCTGCGCCGGATCACGGACGTCCGCGTAGAGCGCGGAGACGAAGCCGTCGAGGCGCCAGTCGGCGTCGACACCCGATCCGGGCCCGACGACCTCGGCGAACGGACGCGCAGCCTCGAGCGCACGCGCCGTGCCGTCCGCCACCATCGTCGCGGGATCGACGAGGAACTGAAAGTAATAGTTCGATTCGAAACGCAGCGCGTCGGTGCGGAACACGAAGTCGCGCCCGCGATACGGGGCCGCGACGCGCACGACGCCGATGCGCAGGCTCCCCGGATGCGGCGCAGCCGCAGCGGCCGCCGGCAGCGACGGTTGCAGCAGATAAGTCTCGCGCACCATCTGCGGCCGCGAGAAGGCTGAGCATCCCGCGAGCGCCGCGGCGAGCGCGATGCCGGCCAGCGCGATGCCGGCGAGAACTCCCCTCGACGGGGTGCTGGCGAGAGTTCGCTTCGATGCGGTGCTGCGGTGCGCGAGCAGGTTGGTCATGGATGGCTTCCCGGGGAGCGCGCACCCGAGCCGAACCGAGGAACCGGTGGCGGCGCGCCGAACAGCACGTTCGACGGATAGCGCTTCGCGTCCTCGGTGAGCTCGCGCAGGTTTTCGGTGATCTCGCGCAGGTTGCGGAACGTCGCGCCGAGATCGGCCTGCCCGCCGCCGAAGATCTGGTCGAGGCGCGTCAGCGTCCGGTCGAGGTGGCTGATCGACTGGGCGAGCTTCGGATTGTCGACGAGGGCGCGCACGCTCGCGAGCGTGGCCGCGGTGTTCTCGGGGAGCTTCTGCAGCGCATCGTTCGCGAGCAGCGTCTTCAGCTCGGCGTTGGTCGTGCGAAGATCGGCAAGAAGGCTCACCGCCTCGTTCGAGATCTTCCGGCTCTCGATGCCGTCGAGCGTCCGGTCGAGCTTGCCGAGCGTGCGATCGGCGTGCTGTGACAATGCACTGGTGTCGATCGCTCCGATGCGGTCGTTCGCCGTGACCAGCAGCTTGTTCAGGTTGGCGATCGTCCCTTCGATATCGAGGTTATGCAGGCGATCGACAATCTCGGTCGCCGCCGCGACGAACGTCTCGACCGTCGACGGCGTGCTCGGAATGTAGATGTTCTCCGGCGTCCAGTCGATCGGCAGCACCGGCGGCGGATTCTCGACGTAATCGAGCTCGAGGTAGCTCGTGCCGGTGATTCCCTGCGGGGCGAGATGCACGCGCAGCCCGCGCGCGACTTCCTGCGCGGTCGCCGACGGCGTCGCGATGTCGCGCGCGACCTTGCCGCCGACGAGCCCCGGCTCGATCTGTGCCTCGACCAGCACGTAGCGCTTGCGCTTGCCCATCGGCTCGTTCTGCTCGTACTTGACGTAAGTGAAGCTGATCTTCGTCACCGCGCCGATGGTCACGCCGCGATACTTCATCTTCGAGCCGACGTCGAGCCCCTGCACCGACTCGTTGAAGTAGGTCTCGATCGTCGTGCGCGAGCGGAGGAAGGCACCGGTGCCGACGATCAAGAGCAGCACGATGGCGACTACGACGCCGCCGATGACGAACAGGCCGAGCTTGAAGTAGTTCGCTTCGCGGCTCATGCGGGGAGCGCCTCGACCTCGCGACGAAAGAACCGCCGTACCCACGGATCGGTGCTGGTATCGCGCAGCTCGCGCGGATCGCCTTGGGCGACGATCCCGCCCCGCGCGCGATCGACCATGATCACCCGGTCGGCGATCGCGAAGATGCTCGGCAGCTCGTGGCTCACGATGACGAACGTAACACCGAGGCCGCGCGCGAGGCGGCGCACCAGCGCATCGAGCTCGGCCGAGGTGATCGGATCGAGACCCGCCGAAGGCTCGTCGAGAAACACGATCATCGGGTCGAGTGCCAGCGCGCGCGCGATTGCCGCGCGCTTCTGCATCCCCCCCGAGACCTCCGCCGGCAGGTGGCCGGTGTAGGCGTCGAGCCCGACCATCGCAAGCTTCATGCGCGCGATCAGCGCGATCTCGTCGTCGTCGAGGTCGGTGTACTCCTCGAGCGGGAGCTGCACGTTCTCGGCGAGCGTCATCGAGCCGAACAGTGCGCCCGACTGGTACATGACGCCGATTTTGCGCAGGATCGCCTGGCGCAGCTCGCCCTCGGCGGTGACGATGTCGTCGCCGTCGATCAGGATGCTGCCGGCGAGCGGCGGCTCGAGGCCGATCATATGTTTCAAAAGCGTGCTCTTGCCGCTGCCCGATCCGCCGAGGATCACGAAGATCTCGCCGCGGCGGACGTCGAAGCTCACGTGCTCGAGAATTGCCGTGTCGCCGTAGCCCGCCGTCAGGTCGCGTACCTCGATGATCGGATCGTGCGCGGCGGGCATGGTCAGATGCCGAGGATGTAGTAGACGACGGCGAAGATGCCGTCGACGACGACGAGCAGAATGATCCCCGAGACGACTGCGCTCGTTGCCGAATCGCCGACCGACGATGCTCCGGCCCGCGCCTGCAGGCCGCGCAGGCAACCGATGCCCGCGACCAGCACCGCGAACACGAACGACTTCACGAAGCCCGCCATGAAATCGCCGAAATCGACGAACCCGTTGATCTCGCGGATGTAGGTGACGAACGGAATCGAGAACGTGTGCATCGTGACCGCACCGCCGAGCAGTCCGACGAAATCGGCGAACAGCGTGAGGAGCGGGGTCATCAGCAGCGCGGCGATGACCCTGGGCGTGACCAGGAAGCGCACCGGGTCGAGGCCCATCGTGGTGAGCGCATCGACCTCCTGGTTCACCGTCATCGTGCCGAGCTCGGCGGCGAACGCCGCGCCCGAGCGCCCGGCGAGCAGGATCGCCGTCATCAGGGCACCGAGCTCGCGCAGCATCGCGATGCCGATCAGGTCGGCGACGAAGAGCTCGGCTCCAAAGCGGCGCATCGGCACCGCCGATTCGAAGGCGAGAATCACGCCGAGCAGGAACGAGATCAGTGCGACGATCGGAAGCGCATCGGCACCGACGCGCTCGCAGATCATCCATACGTCCTTCCAGCGCACGCTGCCGGGGCGGCGCGCGGCCCACGCCAGCGCTGCGGTAGTCTCGCCGGTGAACACGATGAGACTCTTGAGATCCGCCCAGATCCCGGCCGCGACGACGCCCACCTCGGCGACCGCCGGCCGGCGTCGCGCCGCGGGGTCGAGGTCGTGCGCCAGCCGCGCGACGTCGAACTGCGCGAGCAATGCGGCGAACGCGGGGTCGAGGTTCGCAACCTCGACGCGGTCCGGACCACCCTGCTGCATCAGGCTGACCAGCATCGCGATGCCGGCGCCGTCGCAGTAATCGACCTTCGCGGCGTCGACGACGACGCGGGCACCCTGCGCCGCCGTGACGGCGCGCCGGCCCTCGTCCCACAGCGGACGCACCGTCGACGCATCGAGGCGACCCGACAGAGCGAGCACCCGACGGCCGTCTGCAGTCTCGGAGATGGCCAGTGTCGCCATCGCTTCGCTTCGGAATGGGCTCCCCTCGGCGTCGCCGAGCTGCGCGCAGGGCGCGGCGCAGCGCGCGGCTCGACCAGTGTGCGGCGAAGCTTAGCACGCGAAGGCGGGAATCCCGGCTCGGCGGCCGGGTCTAATTGGCGTTGCGTGAATCGGAGGAAATAGCGATGAAAGACGTCACAAGACAGCAACGGTGGCAGGACTGGATCAATCTGCTGCTCGGAATATGGCTATTCATCTCGCCATGGGTAGTTGGCTTCGAGGGCACGCAGATGGCGGCTTCGTGGAACGCATGGATCCTCGGTGTCGCCATCGTCGTCTTCTCGGCGATCGCGGTGTCGATGCCGCAGGTCTGGGAGGAGATCATCAATCTGCTCCTCGGCATCTGGATGGTGATCTCTTCGTGGGTCATCGGCGCCACGAGTCGACCCGTAGAGACCAACGCGGTGATCGTCGGATTGCTGGTGATCCTGTTTGCAATCCTTGCAATGGCGATGAGCCGCGACGCGCACCGGAAGGAGCCGCTCACCTCATAGGCAATCTCTGCAACACCGGGACGGAGCGCATTTAAGGGAGGCGCCGCACCGGGTAGCGGTGGGGATGCTGTGTCGCGCGAGTTCGACCGCGGAGGCAGCTGTAGTGGGGACACCGTGACGCGCTCTACACCGGCCGCTCATCGCGGCCGAACTCGCGCGTCACGGTATCCCCACACGCTGCCTCCACGGTCGGTGTAGAGCGCGGCAGAGCATCCCCACCGCTCGACCCGGCGCGGCGCCTCCCTTAAATGCGCTCCGTCCCGGTGTTGCTGAGTCGACCTAAGCGGTGAAGCGGGAGAGTAAGGCGAGCACGCGCTCGAAGCGCTTCCCGTACGGCGGATAGAGGAGCGCTCCCGCTGCGAGACGCGATTGCCGGAGCACCGGCTTCATGTGCGAGAACGTCGTGAAGCCGTGTGCTCCGTGATAGGCGCCGATCCCTGAAGCAGCGACGCCGCCGAAAGGCAATCCGCCGTGGACGAAATGCCACAGCGTGTCGTCGAGCGTGACGCCGCCGGCGAGTGTCTGCTCGAGTACGTGCGCGCGGCGCGTGCGGCTCGGCCCGAACCAGTACATCGCGAGCGGGTGCGGTCTTGCGTTGATCCTGCCGATCGCTTCGTCCAGCGTCGCGTAGACCTCGATCGGTAGCAGCGGGCCGAAGATCTCCTCGCGCATGATCGCCATGCGGTCGTCGACGCCGACGACGAGCGTCGGCGGAAAGCGCCGCGGCAGCGCCGCTGCCGCGGCGGCGGCCGCCCCATCGCCGGCTGCCTCCTGGCCGCGGAAGCGAACGACCCTTGCGCCGCGCGCGCGTGCGTCGTCCACCAGCGCCGCGAGGCGCGCGTAGTGCGCTGCGTTCACGATCGACGCGTAGTCGGGATTCACAACCGCGTCGGGATAAATCGCCGCGAGCGCGCGGCCAACTGCTGATTCGAATGCATCGACGCGCGACGCCGGCACCAGCGCGTAATCGGGAGCGATGCAGGTCTGACCGGCATTGAGGAGCTTGCCGACGATGAGGCGCGGCACCGCGACATCGAGATCGGCGTCGACGTCGAAGAGCGCCGGCGACTTGCCACCGAGCTCGAGCGTGACCGGCGTCAGATTCGCCGCGGCGGCCTGCGCCACCTTGCGTCCGACCGCCGTCGAGCCGGTGAAGAACAGGTGGTCGAACGGCGTCGCCGCGAATGCCGCGCCGACGCTCGCATCGCCGAGGATCACCGAGAACTCGTCTTCAGCGAACGCCGCTCCCACGATCTCGCGCAGGAGCGCCGACGTCGCCGGCGTCAGCTCGGACGGTTTCAGCATGACGCGGTTTCCCGCGGCGAGCGCCGCGACCGCCGGCGCGAGTGCGAGCTGCACCGGATAATTCCAGGGACTGACGATACCCGCGACCCCTTTCGGCTGCGGCATGATCCACGCCGATGCCGGCAGCAGGTGCCACGGCGTCGCGACGCGGTGCGGGCGCATCCAGCTTTTCAGCCTGCGCATCGCGTGACGGCACTCCGATCGAACCACGTAGAGCTCGGCGAGGCGCGTCTCCTGCGCCGGACGGTGTCCGAAATCGCGCGTGACCGCGGCGACGAGCTCGCGCTCGTGGCGCGTGACGACGTCGTGCAGTCGCGCGAGCCGATCGCGCCGTGCGGCGAAATCCGGGTAACGCTCGCGCGCGAACGCTGCGCGACAGCGGTCGAATGCGCGCGGCAGTGCGCCTGCCTCGTCGCGCCGATCTGCGTCGCCGGCGAGACCGGGGTCCGCGAGATCGGGGCCCGCGAGATCGGGGTCGGTCGAGGTACTCACGAGGCCCGCACGCGCATGCACCTACACGACGCAGTGCACGCCATCGCCTACGCGACGCGGCGCACGGCGCCGGCTGCTCGTGACTCGAGCTCGAGCAGAGCGCGCTTGCGATCGAGGCCGCCGGCGTAGCCGGTCAACGTGCCGTCACTGCCGACGATCCGATGACACGGGATGATCACCGTCATCGGATTGCGCCCGGTCGCCGCGCCCACCGCGCGCACCGCCGCGGGGCGCCCGCAGCGTCGCGCAAGCTCCGTGTAGCTGATCGTCGTGCCACAGGGCACCGCGGCGATCTCGCGCCAGACCTTGCGCTGGAACGGCGTACCGGCAGGATCGAGCGGAACGTCGAAGCGCGTTCGCGCGCCGGCGAAATACTCGCGCAGCTCCCGCACTGCTTCCCGAAAGACCGGCAGCCGTGGATGCTCGTGCCACAACGGCGGCACGACCGGGTAGTATTTCTGCCGGTCGAGATAGAGCCCGGCGAGCGCGTCGCCGCGTGCGTTGGCGACGAGCAGGATCTCCCCGAGCGGGCTCGCGATCCGGCAGATCGAGCGAGCTTCGTGTAACGCCGAGTTCGTTCGTGCTGCTGATTTCGTCGGTGTCGCCGACTTCGTCAGTGATGCCGACTTCGTTCGTGCTTCAACCATGATTGCTCCACAGATGAAAGACCGCATAGGCGCGCCAAGGGCGCCAGGCTTCGCTTCGTGCGCGCGCTCGCGCAGCGCTCGTCTCGCCAAGCGTCTTTAACACGCCGAGATCGCGCTCGAGGAACGCGTCGGGCCAGCCGAGTGCGCGCATTGCGATGTAGCTCGACGTCCAGCGACCGATGCCGCGAATGGCCTCGAGCGCTGCCATCGACCGTTCGACATCGGCCCCCGGAGCGAGCGCCAGTGCACCGCTCGCGACATGCCGCGCGAGCTCGGAAAGCGTCTGCGCGCGCGCTTTCGGCAAACCGACCGCTGCGAGCTCGGCAACCGGACGCGCGGCGATCGCCGCGGCTCCCGGGAACACGCGCTCGACTCCATGCTCGCGACCTCCGGCGAGCGGCGTTCCGAACGTCGCCGCCAGGCGGCCGAGCAGCGTTCTCGCCGCCGCAACGCTGATCTGCTGTCCGATGACCGCGCGCACGGCGAGCTCGAAGCCGTCGCAGGTCCCGGGCACGCGCAGGCCGGGATGTGCCTGCGCGAGCTCGCCCAGTCTGGCCGCGATCGGCGCTGGATCGCAGCCGAGATCGAATGCGTGGCGAACCTTTCCGATCACCGCCGGAACGACGCACGCGAGCCCCGGTGAGACGTCGAGCCGGATCGCGTGATGGCGCGGCGCGTGCGCAACGACGATCGAGCCTTCCGCGATGCCTCCGCGGTGCGCAATCGCGAGCGTACGAGCGTAGCGCCGGCGATCGACGTGCTCGACGCCGGGAATCGCCCGCGCGGCGAGAAATGCGAGCAGTGCGTCCCAGTCGAACGGCGGCCGATACGCGAGCTCGAAGCGCATGACCCCCGGCAGCGCGCTCGGAGCGGCCGCCCGGCGCAGGCTCGAGGGCGCCATCCGGTAGCGCGCACGGAACAGTGCATTGAAGCGGCGCAGGCTCCTGAAGCCGCTCGCGAACGCGACGTCGACAACCGGCAGCGAAGTGTCGGTAAGGAGGCGCTTCGCGAGCAGCAGGCGCTGCGTTTGCGCGTATTCGAGCGGCGAGACGCCGAACTCGGCGTCGAAGACGCGGCGCAGATGACGGCTCGTGACGCCGATCCGCGCCGCGAGCCCATCGACACCGCCGTGCTCGAGCACGCCCTCCTCGATCAGCCGCACGGCCGCCTGCGCGAAGCGTGCCGACGCGTCGACGCTCGCGAGGCCCGGTGCGAGCTCGGGGCGACAGCGCAGGCACGGACGGTAGCCGCCGGCCTCGGCCGCCGCGGCGCTCATGAAGTAGCGGCAATTCTCGCGGCGTGGCAGGCGCACGCCGCACACGGGACGGCAGTAGATCCCGGTCGTGCGCACGCCGACGAAGAAGCGACCGTCGAAGCGCCGGTCGTGCGTGGCGAGCGCCTGATAGCAGCTTTCGGAATCGAGGACCATGAGCGGATTATCCCCCCACAACCGTGCCGACACTCGCCGTTTCCGGACGTGGGATCGGTGCGTACCAGGGATCGCGCTTCTCCTGTCGCATAATTCGGCACGCCGATTCGACTACCCGGCGGCGCGACCCGGCGCCACCCGCGACGCGGCGCCACCCGCGACGCGGCGCCGGCAGTGCGATCATCCAGGAGAACGACGCATGCTTCGATGGCTCCCGCGCGTTGCGGCCCGGCTTCTCTTCACCGCGGCCGGTGCCGTCGGGCTCGCGCACGCGCAGCCGCTGCAGCGCATCGTGCTTGCGACCGACTGGCTCGCCGAAGCCGAGCATGGCGGCTTCTATCAGGCGGTCGCCGAAGGCATCTATCGCAAGTACGGGCTCGACGTGACGATCAGGATGGGCGGGCCGCAGATCAACGGGCTGCAGCTTCTCGCCGCCGGCGAGATCGATGTCGCGATGTCGGATGCGCTGCAGGTGATCTCGGCGGTCGAGCACGACGTGCCGGTCGTCGCGATCGCAGCGACGTTCCAGAAGAATCCGACCGTGCTGATCGCGCATCCGGGCGTGCACCGGCTCGCAGACCTCAAGGGCAAGCCGATCGCGGTCAGCAGCGCGGCCAATACGACGTTCTGGCCGTGGCTGCGCGCCAAGTACGGATTCACCGACGACCAGAAGCGCCCCTACGCGTTCTCGGTGCAGCCGTTCCTCGCGAAGCCGGCGCTCTCGCAGCAGGGCTTCGTGACCTCCGAGCCGTACTCGATCGAGAAGGGCGGCATCGAGCCGGTCGTGTTCCTGCTCGCCGACGACGGCTACCCGCCCTACTCCGAGACGCTTTCGGTCACGCGCAAGATGCTCGCGGCCCGCGTCGATGCGCTCGAGCGTTTCGTGCGCGCGTCCGCCGAAGGCTGGAAGAGCTACCTCGCCGATCCGGCGCCGGGCAATGCGCTGATCCGCAAGGCGAACCCGGCGATGTCCAGCGACCTCCTTGCCTACGGCCTGCGCGCGATCCGCGCTCACGAGCTCGTGACCGGCGGCGACGCGCAGCGTCTCGGGCTTCTCACGATGACCGACTCGCGCTGGCAGGCGACGTTCGCGTTCCTGCGCGAGGCCGGGCTTTCGCGCCCCGGCGTCGATTACCGGCGCGCGTACACGCTCGACGTCGTCAACGCCGTGCGCGTGGCGCCGTGATCGAGTACCGCACGCGCGCTGCGCCGGACCGATGATCGTCGAGCTCTCCGGCATCGCGAAGACCTGGCCGAACGGCATCCGCGCGCTCACGGGTATCGACCTCGACATCCGGCGCGGCGAGTTCCTGACGCTGGTCGGCCCGTCGGGCTGCGGCAAGTCGACGCTCTTGAAGCTGATCGCCGGCCTCACCCGCGCCACCGAAGGGCAGGTCATCGAACGAGAGGGGCGCCCGCGCATCGGCTTCGTGTTCCAGGCGCCGACGCTGATGCCGTGGGCGCGCGTCGCGGCCAACGTGCGCTTGCCGCTCGATCTCGCGCGGATCCCGCGCCGCGATGCCGACGCTCGCGTCGCGGACGCGCTCGCGCGCGTCAACCTCGGCGCGTTCGCGGGGAGCCTGCCGCGCGAGCTGTCGGGCGGCATGCAGATGCGCGTCTCGATTGCGCGCGCGCTGGTGATCGAGCCCGAGCTCCTGCTGATGGACGAGCCGTTCGGCGCACTCGACGAGTTCACCCGCCAGCGCCTCGACGCCGAGCTCCTCGCGCTGTGGTCGGCGCAGCGCTTCACCGTCGTGTTCGTGACGCACAGCATCCAGGAGGCGGTGTTCCTGTCGACGCGGGTCGCGGCTATGGCGGCGCGTCCGGGACGCATCGTCGACTGCTGGGAGATCGCCGAGCCCTGGCCGCGGACCGCCGCGTTTCGTCTCTCTGCCGCGTTCGCGGCGCACGCGCAGCGGCTCTCGACGCGGGTCGCCGAAGCCGGCGGCAGCGAGCTCGACCGCGTTCCGGCGACGTGACTACTCGGGCGACGTGATCACTTCGACGACATGAGCTCTCCGGCAACATGACCAGCGGGCGCGAACGCTGGCTGCGCGTGCTGGCGCCGGCGGCCGTCGGCATCGTCGTGCTGTCGGCGTGGCAGGCGCTCGTCGTCGCCTACCGGGTCCCGGCGTACCTCGTGCCCTCGCCGCTTCTCGTGCTGCGCACGCTCGTTGCCGATCGCGTGCTGCTGTTGCACGCGCTCCTCTCGACGCTAGGGGTCGCGCTTGCCGCGCTCGCGATCGCCGTCGCGGCGGGCGTTGCCGCCGCGCTCGTCTTCGCGCAGAGCCGCTGGATCGAGACGAGCCTCTTTCCCTACGCGATCCTGCTGCAGGTGACGCCGATCGTGTCGATCGCTCCGCTCATCATCATCTGGGTGCACGATCTGTGGGTGGCGCTCGTGCTGTGCGCGGTCGTCGTCGCGATCTTTCCGGTGATCTCCAACACGACGCTCGGACTGCGCAGCGTCGATCCGGGGCTCGCCGATCTCTTCCGCCTCGCCGGGGCGTCGCGCTGGCAGACGCTGTGGCGGCTGCGCGTCCCCGGTGCGCTGCCGTATTTCTTCGGTGGCCTGCGCATCGCGAGCGGGCTCGCGCTGATCGGCGCCGTCGTCGCGGAATTCGTCGCCGGAACCGGCGGGGCGTCGGCCGGGCTCGCCTACCAGATCCTGCTTGCCGGCATGCAGCTCGACATTCCGCGCATGTTCGCCGCCCTTGCCTTGATCGCGGCGGCCGGCATCGCGCTCTTCGCCGTCACCGCGGCGCTCGCCCACGCTGCGCTCGCGCGCTGGCACGAGAGCGAGCTGCCGCACGAGACATAGCGCCTGGGGCCCACGGAGACCGTTCGCTTGCGCTGGGACGTATTCTGTCGCGTGGTCGACAACTACGGCGACGCCGGCGTCTGCTGGCGCCTCGCGCGCCAGCTTGCCCGCGAGCACGCGCTCGACGTGACGCTGTGGATCGATCGGCCGGCCACGCTCGCGAAGCTCGAGCCCGCGATCGACGCATCTGCCATCGACAAGTCTGCCGTCGACGCATCCGCCATCCACGCATCTGCCACGATGCAGCGGTATCGCGGCGTGACGTTGCGTACGCTCGACGATGCCGGCGCTGCATTCGACCCGGGAGACGCGGTGATCGAGGCCTTCGGCTGCGGACTCCCCGAGCGCTATCTCGACGCGATGGAGGCGCGCGCTCGGCAGCCCGTGTGGTTCAACCTCGAGTACCTGTCGGCCGAGCCATGGGTCGACGGCGTGCACGGGCTCTCGTCCAGGCATCCGCGACGGCCGCTCACCCGATACTTCTGGTTTCCCGGCTTCACCGCGAAGACCGGCGGGCTCATTCGCGAGGCGGGATTGCTCGAGCTCCGCAACGCAGCTGAGCGCGATCGGCTGCGTTCGAGAGGTGCCGGTCCCGAAACGGCACCCAGCGCGACGGACCGCACCGCGCCCGGCGCAACCGAGCTCACGATCGTGCTCTTCTGCTATCCGAACCGCGCGCTGCCGGCGCTGTTCGAGCACTGGGCGCGCGGCGATCGGCCGATACGCTGCATCGTTCCCGAAGGCATCGCCGTCGACGCGCTCGCGGTGTGGCTTGGCGGCAACCTGCCGCCCGCGCCGCATTCGCTCTCCCGCGGCAACCTGACGCTCGATCTGCGCTCCTTCGTGTCGCAGGACGCATTCGACCGCCTGCTCTGGGCGGCCGACGTCAACTTCGTGCGCGGCGAGGATTCGTTCGTGCGCGCGCAGTGGGCGGCGAAGCCTTTCGTCTGGCAACCTTATCCGCAGGAGGAACGCGCGCAGCTGGCGAAGCTCGACGCATTCCTCGCGCGCTATGCGCCCGACACAGCGGATCCCGTGCAGGAGGCGCAGCGCCGGATGATGCGGGCCTTCGACGCCGAAGACGCCGAACGGGTGGTCGAGGCGTGGCCGCCGTTCCACGCGAGCGTCGCCACCGCAACCTCTGCTGCCCGGCAGTGGGCAGCCGCGCTCGCCGCGCTGCCCGATCTTGCATCTGGCCTTGTCGCGTTTGCGCGATCGCAGCTATAATGCACGATTTTCCACACACTCTTCACTCCATGCCGGCGCCACGCCGGCAAGGCAAACGACGATGAAGATCGCCCAGGAAGTTCGCGCCGGCAACGTCATCATGATCGGCGCCAATCCGATGGTCGTGCAGAAGGCCGAGTTCAGCAAGTCCGGCCGCAACGCATCGGTGGTCAAGATGAAGCTCAGGAACCTCCTCTCCGGGAGCGGCACCGAGACCGTCTACCGCGCCGACGAGAAGTTCGACGTGATCCAGCTCGACCGCAAGGAAGTCGCCTACTCGTACTTCTCCGATCCGATGTACGTGTTCATGGATCAGGAGTTCAACCAGTACGACGTCGAGAAGGAGAACATGGAGGCGGCGCTCCCCTACCTCGAAGACGGGCTCGCCTGCGAGCTGACGTTCTACGAAGGCAAGGCGATCTCGGTCGAGCTGCCGACTTCGGTCGTGCGCGAGATCACCTACACCGAGCCCGCGGTCAAGGGCGATACGTCGGGCAAGGTCACCAAGCCGGCGAAGATCGCGAGCGGCTTCGAAGTGCAGGTGCCGCTGTTCGTCAACACCGGCGACAAGATCGAAATCGACACGCGCACCGGCGAATACCGTCGCCGCGTCTAGGGACAGTTAAGCTGCGTACGCGAGCGCGTTCGGACTCATCGTCTTAGCGCGAAGTCGACGCGCGTTGCCACGCCCTTGTCGGTGACGCCCTCGGCGCCGACTTTCGGCGCAACGACGAAGATTCTCGAGGCGTCGATTTTGCCCGGGCCGGTGAGCCACACCTTCACCGCGTCGGCCCGGCTGTTGGCGAGCGCGGTCAGCGCTGCGTCGTCGACCCGGTAGCTCGCGAGCAGCAACGCTTCCATTTGCGCCGGCGGGACGTCCCTGGCGATGCCGAGGAAGTTCCTCGGCTTGTCGGGAATCTTCGCGTCGCGGTAGACCGCTGCCAGATACTTCGGGTACTCGGCCGGACTGATCGTGATCTCGTCGAGCGACGGCGCCGACGCTCCCTCGGCGGCGAGATCCTTCGCCTTGCGCGCGCGCATCGCGCGCTCGAGGCGCACGCGCTCGAGTCCCGGGCGATCCACGTCGGGAACGACCCGTCCGGCGACGTCGAGGCGCAGCGCGGGGCGGTCGGCGAGCGCCTTCGCGAGCGTCTCGAGCTTGTCGAGCGCAGGCTTCGCGAGGTCGGCGTGCCCGGGCGCAAAGCCTACCCACGACAACTCCTCGTGCGCGCCTCCCGCAAGCGAGCCGAGCAGCGCGAATGGCGCGGCGACTGCCTTCGTGATCAGGTTCACGAACACCTGCACGATGACGTGCCAGATCGAGAACTTCGGATCGTCGAGCGTGCCCTCGATCGGCAGGTCGAGGTTGATCACGCCGTGCGCGTCGGTGAGGAGCGCCACCGCGAGCAGGACGGGCAACTTGGTCGCCGTCGGGCTGTCGACGTGAGCGCCGAACGTCAGCTGGTCGAGGCGCAGCTTGTTGGATGCGGCGAGCTTGCGATCGTCGACCTTGTAATGCACCTGCATCGACAGCTTGCCCTTCTCGATGCCGTAGCCGGCGTATTTGATCGAGTACGGCGACATCGGCGGCAGGTCGACGTCGCTCGCCGTCGCGGTGAGGTCGAGATGCAGGTTGTCCGCGAACGGATTGATCGTGCCGTGAATGTCGACCGGTGCGGTGCCCTGGACTTTCGCGGCGAGT
The DNA here is from genome assembly GCA_036379595.1 of Casimicrobiaceae bacterium. Lineage (GTDB taxonomy): Bacteria > Pseudomonadota > Gammaproteobacteria > Burkholderiales > Casimicrobiaceae > VBCG01. The sequence continues at coordinate 17,245 of DASVGI010000033.1, forward strand.
GCCACGTCGCCGGCCAGGCTCGCGTTCACCGCCGAGACGCTGCCCGTGACCTGGGTGAGGTGCGTCTCGTAGTTGGGCTTGACGAAGAAGTCGGAGTACTCGACTTCCCCATTGGTGACGCGAATGCTTGCGATCGACACCGGCAGCGCCTTGCCCGCACCTGGCGTTGCCGGCAGCGCCGCCGTGGTAACGCCGTGCTTCAAGGTCGCGGTGCCGGCGGTTGCGGTGCCGGCGGTCGTTCGCGCTGCGTTGGACGCTTCCTCCGCAGGCTCGCTAGTGAGAAGCTGCTGCAGATTGAGGGTCGCATTCGCGTTGAGAATGATCCGCGCGTAGAAGTCGTCGAGCGTGATGGTGCCGAGCCCGACGGCGAGCGGCTCGGACGCGACGTCGACGCCGGTCAGCGCAAGCGATTTCCAGCGCAGCAGCTCCTGGCTTTCCGGGCGATCGAGCGAATCGAAATCAGCCACTTCCAGGCTGCCGGTCCAGTTCGCGTGCACCGGACCGGTTGCCGGCACGGCAAGCCTCAAGCGTCCCTTTGCGCTCGCCACACCGCGCGTGACGACCACGTTGGTCTTCCCCTCGACGTACGGATCGAACGCGACGAGGTCGATCTTCCGCGCGTCGACGCGCAGGTCGGCGCTCACCGGCGCGAGCGCGAACCCTCCTGCAGCGCGCACGCGCCCTGCCTTCCCGACGCGTACCGCCGCGTCGATGCGGCTCTTCGCACCCTTCGCCGTATCGAAATCATCGACGGCGATGCGCTCGGCGACGAGCCGCACGCGCACCGGCGTCTTCGGCGCGCGATCTTCGACGTCGGCCACGACGTTGTCGACCTCGGCGTGGCGAAGCGTCACGGCCCATGGAGTGCCGTCGTCGGATGCCGCTGCGCGCGCTTGATCGCGACCGGCGGCGCGCGCTTGATCGCGAGGGGTGGCGCGCGGTTGATCGCGACCGGTGGCGCCGCCGTGAGAGATGATGCGCTCGAAGTCCAGCGTGCCGTCGGAAAGACGCACCACGTGCAACGTCCCCCCCGACCCCGCGAGCCGCTCGACCGCGACGCTCTTCCGCGACGGGTCGACGGCGATTCCGGTGGCGTCGGCATGCTTCAGCGTCCAGAGCGGCTGGCGCTCGCGGCGAAGCGCAGCCTCGACGCCATCGAGCGACACCTTGCCGTCGCTCACCAGGACGCGGGGCGGTGACGTCGACGCCGCAACGTCGAACGCACCTGAGACGTCGACGGTGCCGCGCCGGAGATCGACGTCGAGCGCCTGCGCGTAGTACGGCGCGAACGGCGGCAGTGCGAGCTTCGACACCGCGAAGCTCCCGCGCGCCGCCTCATGCGGCACGTCGAGCGTCGCGTTCGCGTCGACGTGCGCGCCGAGATCCGAATCGAGCGCCACCTTCACGCTGCCGCCGGCCGTTCGGTTCGCGAGCCCCGAAGCGTCGAGCGAGAGGTTCGAGATCGCCGCGTGAAACACCGGAGTGACCGACGCGTCGGTCCACTCGGCGCCGCCGCCACGCACCCCGACGGCCGCCGCGGTGATCGTCCACGGCGACGCTGGCGCGGCAGCCGCTCGAGTGCCGGACGAAGCGCTGACCGCAGGCGCGGGGGCCGCGTCTCCCGCTGCGCCGAAGAGCCGCGCGATCTCGAGTTGTCCGTCCGGGCCGCGCCGCAGATCGGCGTGCGGTGCATCGACGTCGATCCGGTCGATCGCGATCGCATGCGCGAGAAAGTCCGCCTTCGCGAGGTCGACCGAGAGCGATTTCACGCCGGCGAGCGTCGAGCCGTCCCGGCGCCCGATCGCCACATCGTCGAGACGTGCCTTGCCGGACAGCGTGATCGTGCGTGGACCCGACGGCCCGGTCACGAAAGCGAGCTTGAGCCGTGTGGTGAGTGCACCCGACGCGAGCTTGAGGCCGTTCGGTGGCGTGATGTACGACGCGTAACCGGGGAGCTTCAGCGCGTCGAGATCGAGCGCGAGCGTCGCCTCGTGAACATCGGAGAACGGCGTGTTGGTCGAGCCCGACAAAGCGAAGCGAGATCCATCGACGACGCCGTCGACGTGCGGCGTCACGCGGATCTTCGCGTCGTGCGGAAAGCTCGAGAGGAACGGGATGCCGATGCCGAGATCGGTCACCTTGACCACACGCTGGTGCATCCGGTCGTCGAAGGTCACCGTCCCGCCGATGATTTCGATGTTGTCGACCGAGAACTCCGGCGTCGATGCCTTCGACGCCGACGCCGGCCGATCGACGAGGTCCTGAACGTCGAGCCGGCCATCGTCGCCGCGCGCGAGGTTGAGCTCCGGCTTCGTCAGTGTCACCGCATCGATGACCGGTGCGAGCGTCCACAGCGATGCGAGCGACACCCGGACGTCGAGCGCGCTGAAGGCGAACAGCGTGCGTGCCGGATCGCGGTCGGCGAGCCTGAAATCGGTCAGCCTCGCGTGCAGCGTGAACGGATTGAACGCGACCTTGCCGATCGTCGCGTGGCGCCCGAGGTCGGCCTGCGCCAGCGCTTCGATCTTCGATTTCGCGACGCGCGGGACGACGACGAAGCCGAGCACCGCCACCAGCGCGACCAGCACCGCAACGGCGATGAGCGCATTGCGCGGCCATCGCCGGCGTCGTGCCGGATGCGCGGGACCGCCCGCTTCCGCCGTGATCGTTGCCACGTCCGTCGATCCGTCTTCGCGGCCATTGTAAGCCACGAACGCATGACGGGCCGCGACCCGGTGACCGCACCCCCGTCAGCGCAGGTAGTCGTAGACGACCGTTCCGAGCCCCAGCGTAAGGTCGGTGAGGACGTGCGTACCCGATACGACCTCGAGCACCGGGAGCTGCGCGACCGGAGCGAGGGCGTGCTGGAAGAGCTCGAGCGCGGCCGGCCCGCTCCACGCACCCTTGATCATCACGTCCTCGCAGTAGTAGCGGACGATCTCGCAGACGCGCGCCTTGCCGTCGACGTCGGGCATGATCTTGAGCAGGAACGCCGGTGCCGCGACGGCCGCCTTGATCGGCTCGGCGTCGAGCGCATGGTGCTTGTAGCCCATCGTGGCGATCGCGACGTTGATGCTGCCGTAGGCGAGCACGCCGACCAGCGTGTCCTTCTCGACCCGGAGCGACGGCGAAGCGAGCTTCTTCGGAAAGCCCCAGATCTCCCGGCCTCCGGCAATCGGCGCCTCGTCGTCGAGATACATCGCGTGCACGTACCCCCCGGTCTGACCCTTGAAGCGCACCGGGATCACCTGTCCGGACTCGGTGTAATTACCGAAGCCGGTCGAATCGGGCATGCGGATGAATTCGTACTTGACGACCGGCTCGGCGATCTCGAGCGGCTCCGGCACGACGGCGCGCAGCGCGTCGGGATCGGTGCGATAGGTGATGGTGAAGAACTCCCGGTCGACGAACCGGTACGGCCCCGGCGGATAGCCCGGGTTGGTGAGGGGCATGGCAAACGCGCGCTTCCTGACTTCTTCGATCTTCATCGGCGGGTCCTCCCCGGGTGATTGCAACCAGAAGGAGGACAGCGTCGAGCCGCCGGGGTTCAGGCGCGGGCCGGACGCGCGACGCGACCGGCGCGTGGGTCATCGTGCCCGCTTGCGGCCGGTGAACATCGCCCGCACGAGGTTCTCGCGATGACGCAGGCTGCTGAAGATGACTCCGGCCACGTGGAACCCGACGAGGCCGAGCGTGCCGTTGGCGAGCGCTCCGTGGACGTTTGTCATCACCTCGCTGCCCCAGAATGCGTCGGTGGTCAGCAGCCAGCCGGTCACGCCGGTGCCGACGAGCGCGACGAGGAGTGCGACGATCATCGCTGCGCCGGCGGGGTTGTGGCCGAGATAGCGTGCTTCGCGATGCGCGACGACGTCCTTCAGGTACGCGGCAAGCCGCCGCGGCGACGGCACGAAGCTCGCGAAGCGCGCATACCGACCGCCGACGATGCCCCATGCCAGCCGGAAGCCGACGAGTCCGAGCACCGTGTACCCGAGCGCCTGGTGCAGCGCGCCTCCGTCGTCGCCGAGCGCCCAGGCGCCGAAGAAGGCGGCCACCAGCGACCAGTGGAAGATCCGGACCAGCGGATCCCATACCCGGACCGTTGTGGCCCGGATTGGGGTCCGCGTCGCGGCCACGGTGAAGGTGGCCGGCTTCATCACTTCCCCGCCTGACCGACGACGCGAGCGTCGACCGGGCTGACGAAGAGCTCGACCTTCGCGCCATTCTTGTCCTTCGCGTAGACCTCGTAGCAGCTCCCGCCGGTCTTGACGCGGCCGACCGTGTAGCCCTGGGCTTCGAAACGCGCCTTGACGTCGGTGGTGGTCATCCACTTCGATTTCGGCTGATCGGTGCATTCGCCGTTGTAAGTGGAAGCGAGCGCGCCCATCGACAGAACGGAGAGCGCCACCGCGGCTGCGGCCTTCGATGCGTATGCTTTCATGATGGATCCCTTCATTAAGGTCGTGATCGGGCCGGCGGATGCCGGGTTGCCGTTCGACACGGCGAGAGGATGCGTGCCGGCGCTGAAGAAAGTCTTAAGTCGCGAAAAATTTCTGCCGCGTGCGCTCAGATCCGCTTAAGCTCATGCGCCGATAAGACGCAAGGTTCGATGGGGGAACGATGCGTTTACTGCTGGTGGAGGACGATCCGATCCTCGGCAACGGCATCGAAGTTGGCCTGAAGGAGGCCGGCTTCACGGTCGATTGGGCCAAGGACGGCCGCAGCGCGCAGCTCGCGCTCGAAACGACGACCTATGAGCTCGTCGTGCTCGATCTCGGCCTGCCGCGCGTCCCCGGCATGGACCTGTTACGCGAGCTTCGTGCGCGCGGGAGCGACCTTCCGGTGCTCGTGCTGACCGCGCGCGACACCGTGCGCGATCGCGTGGCCGGCCTCGAAGCCGGTGCCGACGATTACCTGATCAAGCCGTTCGACCTCGCCGAGCTCATCGCGCGCATCCGCGCGTTGCTGCGGCGCGCGCATGGACGCAGTGTCGACGCGATCCGCTACCGCAATCTGGTGCTCGTCCCCGACAGCCTCACCGTCACGCGCGGCGACGAGACGATCACGCTGTCCGGGCGCGAATGCGCGATCCTCGTCGATCTCCTCGAGCATCGCGGGACCGCGCTGTCGCGCGCACGTCTCGAGGAGAGCCTGTATGGCTGGAACGAAGAGGTCGAGAGCAACGCGGTCGAGGTGCACATCCACAACCTGCGCCGCAAGCTCGGCAACGACCTCATCAGGACGATCCGCGGGGTCGGCTACCTGATTCCGAAGGATCGCGGATGAAGCGCTTCTCGATCCGCCGGCGACTCGTGCTGCTCGTGCTCGGCAGCCTCGTGCTGGTCTGGGGCGCGATGCTCGCCGTCAGCTACGGCAAGGCGCGCGAGGAGATTCACGAGCTCGCCGACGCCCGCCTGCAGCAGGGTGCGCGCACGCTCCTGATGCTCGACCTGAAGCGCCTCGCGCGCCTCGTCGAATCGGGCAGCACCGCCGCTAACCGCGGCCACGGCGACGACGAGGGTGGCGCGAAGCCGCTCGCCTTCCAGGTGTGGAGCAATGACGGCCGCCTGCTCCTCGCGAGCGCCGGTGCGCCGCCGGCACTGCAGCCCGCGCACGATGGATTCGCCACGAGCACGATCGCCGGGCGGGACTGGCGAAGCTACAGCCTCGCCGACCGCGACCACGAATATCGCGTGACGGTGCTGGAGCCGCTCGCCGTCCGCGAGCACCCGGCCAACCACCTCGCGGGGCGCATGAGCGAAGTGCTGCTGTTCGCGCTGCCAGCCCTGGCGCTGCTGATCTGGCTCGGCATCGGCCAGGGCCTGCGGCCGCTTGCCCGACTGTCGGACGCGATCGCCGTCCGCGACGCCGACAACCTCGAGCCGATCCGGCTGCACGACGTGCCGGTCGAGGTGCAGCCGCTCGTTGCCGCGCTCGACCGTCTGCTCGAGCGGCTCGCGCGCTCGCTCGACAAGGAGCGCGCGTTCACTGCCGACGCCGCGCACGAGTTGCGCACGCCGCTCGCGGCGATCAAGGTGCAGGCCGAGGTGGCGTTGGCGGCGAAGGACGACGCGACCCGCCGCCACGCGATCGCGCAGGTCATCGCCGGCGTCGATCGCACGACGCATCTCGCGCAGCAGTTGCTCGAGCTCGCGCGAGTCGAGCACATCGAAGCCGGCGCCCGGCAGCCGGTCGATCTCGGCCGGCTCGCTGCCGACGGCATTGCGCAGCGCGCCGACGCGGCGACGCAGCGGGAGATCGAGATCGAGCTCGATTCAGCGGAGGGATGCGTGCTGCAGGGCGACCCGGCGATGCTCGCGATCCTCGTCGACAACCTGCTCGACAACGCGATCAAGTACGGTCGCGACGGCGGCCGCGTCGCCGTCAGCGTGCGACGCGAAGCCGGCGCCCTGCTGCTCACCGTCGCCGACGACGGCGAAGGGGTCGCGGAAGCCGACCGCGAGCGCCTGCGCGATCGCTTCTTCCGCGTCGAAGGGCATGACGCCGCAGGCAGCGGGCTCGGCCTCTCGATCGTCGAGAAGATCGCCGCCGCGCACGGCGGCACCGTCGAGATCGGCGTCGGGCTCGAAGGGCGCGGGCTCGGCGTCACGGTGCGCCTGCCGGCTTCGGCGTCGCCGGACATGAAGAAGCCCAATTGGAAAGGGTTGGGCTAAAGATAAGTGGTGCCCGATAACCGCCGGGAAGCTCAGTTCCGCAGAATGCTGGAAAGCGGCCACCCTCCGGACGACTGGAGTCAGCTGCTGACCGAAGCGCGTGCCGAGGGCCGACGCCTGCAGCAGTTCGTCACGGCCATCACGCCATAACCCTTGGCTTCGGTGGCGAAAGAACCAAGACAGGCTGCAGAAGCGGCAGACACCTTGCTTTAGCGCTTCACCCGGGCGACCCGCGCGAACTCCATCGCGCACGCACGCGGTTTCGGCTAGACTCGCTCGCGATGCGGGAAACGCGCCGGTTAGAGACTTTGCGGGTGAATTCTCCGTGACCGAAACCGAGCAGCACTCGACGAGCCGCGCGCTCGTCGCGAGCTTTCTCTTCACCGACCTCGTCGGCTACTCGAAGGGAACGGCGGCTGAGCAATACGCTGCCAAGGCCACGTTGTCGTCGACCATCCGCAGAAACCTCGGCAGCCTCCTCGAGACCGATTACCGGATCAAAGACACCGGCGACGGAGCCTTGATCGCGTTTGTCGCGAGCCCTGAGCACGCGCTCTATATGGCTCTGGCGATCGCCGAGGATTTCGGACACGCCGCACGCGAGGCAGGCGTCCCTTCGAACCTGCTGCGTACGGGGCTTCATCTCGGATCGGTCAAGGAGTCGATCGACCTCGAGGCCCGGCCGAACTTCGTCGGTGACGGTATCAATGCCGCCAAGAGAATCATGGACTTCGCGGAGCCCGGTCAGATCACCGCTTCGCAAGCGTACTTCGACGCTGTCGGAAGCCTGGATTCGACCTATGCCGAGTTGTTCAGGCACGTGGGCGCACCGGGCGACAAACACGGGCGTGCGCACGAGCTGTACGCGATCACCCCAAGCGCGCCGGTATTGGCCGGGCTCCGACTCGATCTCGCCGCTGCCACGCGCGAGTCGAGCGAGATGGCTGCGACGAATGCTGTGCCGACGCCGCACGCACGCAACCGGGCGGCACAGATCACCGGTGGGTCGTCCGCGACACCACGCCGGTCGGGCAGGTTGATTCGCAATATGCTGGCTGCCGTCGTCGCGGCGATCGCAATTGGTGCCGTTTCGCTGTTCCTCATGACCCAACCGATCATGCCGAAGCACGGCGCCGCGGCGCCACCGTCGGAGGAGACAGTGAGCATTTCGCATACTTCGCCAGGCGTCCTCTCCGAACCCGAGGCGGCACCTCGGGTTCGCGCGACAGACGTGACCGAGCAATCACCCGCAACCGGTTCGACTTCACCCGCAACCGGTCCGACGCTGCCGGTCCCCGTCGCGACGGTGACAAAGGCAGTTCCCGGGATTAAGCCGAAAGCCGATAGGCCCTCCTCCGTACTCGTTGCGCCCGCTGCACCCGTTGCCACTGATTCCGCGAGCGATAGGAACAGTCCGCGTTGCAGCCGAATTCTTGAAAAGGCGACACTGGGCGAAGCTCTGAGTGCCGAAGAACAGAAGGCGCTAGCAGGCTCATGCCGCTGAACGCACCGCAAGGAGGCATTGCTGTGCGGGTCGCCACCCTGATCGCTGCGATACTGCTTTCCTCGTGTGCCGCGCCGCCTCCCCCGGAGCGGCCACCTGCGCCGTCCTCGGAACCGAATTTCGATGCCGGTATCGATTACGCGACTGACGATCTGCTGGTGCAATTGCAACGGCTTCCCGAGTTCCGCGTCACACCGGGCCTGTTGAAGAAGCAGTCCAACGAGCCACGCGCGCTGATTGCGGTGGATCCGACGATCGATGGCAAAACCGGCCAGCAGACGATCGCGTCGCAGACGCTCGACTCGCGAGTGCTGAAGCAGGCTGCTGCGAAGTTCTCGCAGTTCGACGTGTTTGCGGTCAGTCCGGGCGTCCTCGGAAAGGCGCAGTATGTGCTCGCCTCGACGCTGACTCCACTCGACGCAAACGACGCCACTTCCGGAACATTCCGAATCAGCCTGTCGCTTACCGACATCAAGAGTGGCTTCGTCGTGGCCCAATCCGCAACAAGGGTTCGGGGCAACGGAGTCAACACCACGCCGACGGCGTTCTATCGCGACAGCCCATCGTTGACCAAGGACCGGGCCGTCGAAGGGCAGATCAAGACGGCCCAGACGCCAAGCGGCGGTATCGCCGACGAGTTCTACATGTCGCAGCTTCCCACCGGCGCGTTGATCAGTGAAGGCTCGGATCACTACGACAAGGGCGATTACGCGGGCGCGCTGCGCTACTACACCGCCGCAGCGTCGCGCCCCGGAGGACAGCAGTTGCGCGTCCTCAATGGTCTCTATCTTGCCAACACCGAGCTTGGACACGGCGACGACGCCGAACAGGCATTCACGAAGATCGTCGTGCTCGGTCTGGCGACGAACAGCCTCTCGGTGAAGTTCCTGTTTCGCCCTGGTTCCCTCGATTTCCTGGCGAATCCGAAAGTGAGCGAACCGTACTCCATGTGGCTGCGCGTGATTGCGCGGGAGGTCGCCGCATCGAAGACCTGCCTGACCATCGTCGGCCACACGAGTCACACAGGCTCCGATCAGTACAACGATCGGCTGTCGCTGCAAAGAGCGCTCTCGATCCAGCATCGGATCGAGGCGCTGGCGCCGGAGACCGCGGGCCGCCTCACATCGATGGGCATGGGATTCCGCGAAAACCTCGTCGGGTCCGGCACCGACGATCTTCGCGACGCTCTCGATCGGCGCGTCGAGTTCAAGGTTCGAAACTGCTGAGTCAGCGTGCTGACGGGGACCTCCTCTCTTACCCCGCGCGGCACGAAGAGTTCAGGCAGGAAAAAGGGCCCGGGGTTATCCGGGCCCTTGCGAGTGGTGGAGGTGGCGAGAATCGAACTCGCGTCCGGAAGCCCTCTGCAGTCGGGACTACATGCTTAGTCTCGTCGTTTGGATCTCGCTCCCCTGCCGCCGGCGGACAGGCTGCAGGAACGCCAGTCACCTTGCTTTAGCGCTTCACCCAAGTGACCCGGGCGGGCGCGATCGCTCTAAGTGTCCTCGCTGCGGCTTGCGGAGTTACCCGCTCACCGCCCGGGCCGAGCGCTGCCCGGTGCGAGGTCCGGCGGGATTAAGCCGCCAGAGCGTAGCTTTCGTCGTTCGCAGTTAAGTTTGCGAGTGCTCGAGTTTTACGAGGACAAGCGCCTCGGCATGCCCCGCGCTGCTTCGATACCCCCGTCGAAACCAGTACACCCCCGGTATCCGATATGGGGCCACCGGCCTTCGCCGGCAAGCGCTGAGATGATCATCATACCAGCGCGCGTCGGATATCGGACTTTCCCTACGCGAGGTCGAGGGTGCTGCCGGTCGCCGTACGCGCCGCCGCGCGCTACGGTGGACCGCATCGCCATGCATTGCGGAGCCAACCATGAAGCCGCTGACCCTCGTCACTATGATGCCCATCGTCCTCGCCTGCGCGACGATCGCGCTCTCTGCCTGCAGCTCGTCGTCGACGACCGGCGCAGTTGCCGTCTCGGGTAAGCCGGGATACCCGCTACCGCTGTCGGAGCCGAAGATCACGTTGACGGCGCCTGCCGCTTCGCACGACTACAGTCCGCCGCCGCCGAACGCCGGACACGTTGCGCCCGGCACCGACGCAACTGTCGCGCTCGCCGCCGACGCGAAGCCGGCGAAGGCCGCAGCACCGGCGAAGTCGGGCTGAGCACTGGACGCCAGGTCGGGCTGAGCACGTGACCTGAGCACGCCAAAAAAGACGCCGCCCTGGGGCGGCGTCGAGGTCCCCTCGCTTGGGCGCGAGGGGGAGGGAGCCGTCAGGACGCGCGGGCCGCCGCAGCGTCCGGCATCGTCAGCGATCGAACCATTCGTCGTGGTGCGGCAGCGCCTCGCCGCCGCGCGCATCGATCGGGTGCGGCAGCACTGCGCCGACGAGCGTGAAGACGACGAACAGCACGACGCAGCCGAAGAACAGAATTTGCGCGAGTGCGAAGGTCCGCGCATCGTGCACCGTTGCGCCGACCAGTCCGGTCGCAACGGCGAGTCCGAACCACACGAAACCCCACTTCAACACGCGGGTCGCAGGTGTCGCTTCGTTCGTGCCCTGGGTTCGCATACCGGAGCGAGTCTAGGAGGCGCTGCGGGGCGCCGGTATCGGGCGGTCTCGCATCCGCGTGTCGGACGAACACCTACCCCTCGGGAGGTCGCATGCCTGCGCGTCGGGCGTATAGTGTGTCACTTCGATCCGCGCGCTCTGCGATTGGCGCGTCTCCGTCCTCCCCCTGCGCCGGGAGGTATCGTCTGCTGTCATGAAACGTCTGCTCCCGTTCCGCGTCCTGGTGCCGATCATTCTCGGCATGCTGGTCGCGCTTGCCGTCGTCGCCGTTGCCGAAATCGGCTACCGGCGCCTCGAATTCGCGAACCGGGCGATGTCGACCGCGCTCGAGATGGAGACGGTGGTCAACCAGACGCTCGCGCTCATCATCGACGCGGAATCGAGCCAGCGCGGCTACCTCCTCACCGGCGACCCGTCCTATCTCAAGCCCTACGAGGACGCGCTGCCGAAGATCGATCGCAGCTTCGCGCGACTGCGCGCGCTGGTCGACGCGAGCGGCACGACGTCGATGATCGAGCACGCCGACCGCCTCAATGGATTGATCGGCCGCAAGCTGAACGACCTCGAAGCGACGCTCGCGCTGAAACAGCGGGACGGACCCGACGCCGCGCTGCAGCTCCTCGATACCGGTGTAGGACGCAGGCTCACCGACCAGATCCGCGGCGAAGCCGAGAGCATCCTGGACGAGCTCTCCCAGTCGGCGCATCGCGGCGCGACGCGCTGGGCGAGCGACATCGAGTTCGGCCGCGTGGGGATGCTGACGATGTCAGCGTTCACGCTCGTGCTGCTCCTCGTCGTGTGGGCGCTCGCGCGGCGCGAGCTGCGCTCGCGCGAAGCGAAGCGGCGGATGATGATCGAGGAGCAGCATCGCCTCGAGCGCGAGGTCGCCGTGCGTACCGAGGAGCTGTCGGAGCTTTCGTCGTACCTGCAAACCGTGCGCGAGGAGGAGCGATCGCGGCTCGCGCGCGACATCCACGACGAGCTCGGAGGCATCCTCGTCGGCGCGAAGATGGACGTCGCGTGGTCGGCCGAGCGCTGTCGTGGCGCGCTTCCCGAAGCCGCCGACAAGCTCGACCGCGCGCTGACGATGCTCGACGAAGGTGTCGAGTTGAAGCGGCGCATCATCGAAGAGCTGCGTCCGACGCTGCTCGACAACCTCGGCCTCGCCGCGGCGCTCGAGTGGCAGGCGCGCCAGACCTGCGAGCGCGCCGGCATCGACTGCGAGCTCGAGCTCGGCGACTTCGCGCTGCCGCCCGATGTATCGATCGCGCTCTACCGTATCGCGCAGGAAGCGCTCACCAATGTCGTCAAGTACGCCAACGCGCGCACGGTGCGGGTCGAGCTGCGGCGCGACCCGATGGGCGTGACGCTTTCGGTGCAGGACGACGGCGGCGGCATGCCCGCACGTGGAGCGTCGAACCGACTGTCGCATGGGATCGCGGGCATGCGCCAGCGCGTGCGCGCCTTCGAAGGCCGCTTCACGATCAGAACGCGCCCCGGCGCGGGCACGACGATCGAGGCTTATCTTCCGCTCGAAGCCGACTCCGGCGAGCAGGAGCCGGGACTGATTGCGGAAACGGTGACGTCGTGGCCCGCGGAGGTCGACGCCCCCGGCGACTGAGCGCCGCGAATCGCGCGCTCAGCGCCTGTTAGCGTTACGTACGCAAGCGCGAACGCTGCCTCAGTGCACGCCGGCGGCGCGCCCCTGCGCGAGCGTGTCGAGAATCTCGCGCACGCGATGGTATTCGCGCGCCTTGTCGAGGAAGTGGTCGGCGCCGAGCGCCAGGCTCTTGGCGCGGTACTGCGGGAACGCGTAGTTGGTGAGCACGATCACGCGGGCGCCCGGCGGGCGCACCGACACCAGTGCGCGCAGCACGCCAAGGCCGGTGCCGTGGCGCAGTTGCAGATCGAGCACCATCGCGTGCCACGCCGTCGACGCAAGGAGGCCGATTGCCGCGTGCTCGCTGTCGGCCTGGCCGACGATCTCGATGCGACCCGCTACGATGATCGTTTCGGCGAGACGCTCGCGGATGAGCGGTGAATCCTCGATCAGCAGCACGCGCAGCGGCAGCGCGTCACCGCTCGATTTCCCGGTGACGTCGGCCGCGTCGCCGGGCGTTTGCCGGCGCGGCGACTCGAGCGGAGCGGGAGTGGCCGGTGGCGTATCCCCGCCTCCGGGTAACCCCTGCACCTCGGTGGGAACGGCCTGTTCCATCATTCGATCAACCCGTTCTTGATCGCATAGTAGGTGAGATCCGCGTTCGACTTCAGCGCCATCTTGTCGAGAATGCGCGTGCGATAGGTGCTGACGGTCTTCACCGAGAGGCTCAGCTCGTCGGCGATCCGCGACACCGCGGCACCCGCAGCGAGCTTGCAGAAGATCTGGAACTCGCGCTGCGACAATTCGGCGTGCAGCGGCCGCCCGGCGTCGCCGCTCACCCCGTCGGCGAGGATCTGCGCAAGCGACGGGCTCACGTACTTGCGGCCCTGCACCACGGTGCGGATGGCGCCGACGAGCTGCGTCGAGGCAGCTTCCTTGCTGACGTAGCCGGCGGCTCCGGCGCGGAGCAGGTTCACCGCGTACTGATCCTCGCCGTAGGCCGAGAGCATCAGCACCGGAAGCTCGGGGCGCACGTGGCGCAGGAGGCGCAAGGTATCGATGCCGTTCTTGTCGGGCATCGAGATATCGAGCAGCACCACGTCGAACTCGGCGGCGCGCACCGCAGCCACCGTCTCGCTGCCGCTCGCCGCCTCGCCGGTCACTTCCATGTCGGCCTGGTCGGCGATGAACTGACGCAGCCCGGCACGCACGATGGCATGATCGTCCGCGATCAGAATGCGGATCATCGAGACTCCGGTCTCGGGTCGGACGGTCGATTCTAGCCTAGTGACCTGCGGCTCGAGCATGATCCGGTACGATCGTCGGCTGCGACGCATGCGCGGCGGCTTCGGAGCGCCACGCGGTGAGCCGGTTGTAGAGGGTCTTCAGGCTGATGCCGAGGATCTCCGCAGCACGGCGCTTGTTGCCGCGGCAGTGCTCGAGCGTCGCAATGATCGCGATCTTCTCCATCGCGGCGATCGACATCCCGACGCGCATCGGCAGGCAGCCCGAGCCGGACGCGGCCGCCCGCGAAGGTGGCGCGAGCTCGAGATTCACCTCGTCGCCGGCGAGGATGAACGCGCGATGGACGGCATTCTTGAGCTCGCGGACGTTGCCCGGCCACGCGTGTCGGGCGAGCGCGTCGAGCGCGGCTGGAGCGAAGCGCTTGCGGGTCCCTGCTCCCGCGTTGTGCGCATCGAGGAACGCGCGCGCGAGCAGCGCCACGTCGTCTCCGCGCTCGCGAAGCGGCGGCACCGACACCGGAAACACGGCGAGCCGATAGAGGAGATCCTCGCGCAGCGTGCCTTCGTGCACCGCGGCGACGGGGTCGCGGTTGGTCGCCGCCAGCACGCGCACGTCGGAGCGCAGCTCCTGCTCGCCGCCGACGCGCGCGAAGCGCCCCGTTTCGAGCACGCGCAAGAGGCGCACCTGCAGGTCAGGCGTCATCTCGGTGATCTCGTCGAGAAACAGCGTGCCGCCGGCGGCGCGCTCGAAGCAGCCGCGGCGCTGACGATCGGCTCCGGTGAAGGCGCCGCGCTCGTGCCCGAAGAGCTCCGCCTCGATCAGGTTGGGCGAAATCGCGCCACAGTTGATCGCGACGAACGGTCCGCCAGAGCGCGTGCTCCGCTCGTGGATCGTGCGCGCGACGAGCTCCTTGCCGCTTCCCGATTCGCCGGTGATGAGGACCGTCGCCTCGGTTCCCGCGACACGCTCGATCTTCCGGTACAGTTCCTGCATGGACGGCGAGGATCCGAGCATGTGCCCGAACGACCCGTGCAATCCTTCCGCGCGAATCGAGCGATTTGCGGCGAGCAGCGCCGCAGTCGTGCCGGCGTCCGTGAAGGCTCGCGCGGTGGGGTTCGGGCCCGCGTCGTCATCGAGCCGCAGCGCGCCGCGAAGGGTGGCGATCGGCGTCCCGGACTCCTGGGGCATGGCGTCGTGCAGCTTTGCGTCGCGTGGCATGCGCATTCCCGTCGTGTTGGTGAAGATCCGTGTTGAAGGAGACAACACGGCGATGCTAGGGAATTGTCCGCGCACCCCCTATCGGTCATGGGCGGATGCTCGTGTAGACGTTTGTCCTACGCTGCGGGTCTCGGGCTAGAGTACGCACCGATATTCCTCGTTCGTTTGCATCCGATGAGCGCATCCCCTCTCGTTCCGATGATCCTTTCCGGCGGCGCCGGAACGCGGCTGTGGCCGCTGTCGCGCGAAGCGGCGCCGAAGCCGTTCATGCCGCTGCCGGACGGCGAGACGCTGCTCGCCAAGACCGCGGCGCGCGCCCTGGCGCTTCCCGGCGTCGAGGCGCTCGTCACGGTGACCAATCGCGACTACTACTTCCGCACGCGCGACACCTACGCCGGGGTCACCACGGCCGGCCACCCGCCGCTGCGCTACCTGCTCGAGCCGTTTAGGCGCAACACCGCGCCGGCGATCGCGCTCGGCGCCC
The DNA here is from genome assembly GCA_036379595.1 of Casimicrobiaceae bacterium. Taxonomy (GTDB): domain Bacteria; phylum Pseudomonadota; class Gammaproteobacteria; order Burkholderiales; family Casimicrobiaceae; genus VBCG01. Next base: position 32,538 of record DASVGI010000033.1, read on the forward strand.
TCGTCGCGGCGGCGCAGGGGCTCGGCGACCGCATTCTGCTGGTGCTTCCCGCCGACCACCTGATCCGCGACCAGCGCGCGTTCGCGGCGGCGGTCGAGCGCGCGCGCGCATTCGCCGCATCGGGCGCGCTCGTCACGTTCGGCATCGCGCCGACGCACCCGGAGACCGGATTCGGCTACATCGAATGCGGCGATGCGCTCGCCGCTGCGGAGGGTGCGCTGCCTGCGGTGTCACGCGCGCGGCGCTTCGTCGAAAAGCCGTCGCTCGAGCGTGCGCGCGAGTACCTCACCGCCGGGCACTACGTCTGGAATTCCGGGATGTTCGCATTCAGGGTCGATGCGATCGTCGATGCGCTCGCGCGGCACGCTCCGGGCGTGCTCGCCGCGGCGCGCCCGGTGGCGAACGCGCTCGCCGCCGCGGGCGATGCGTCGATGCTCGAATTCGACGCGGCGCTGTTCGCCGCGGTGCCCGACATCTCGATCGATTACGCGGTGATGGAGCGCGCCGCCGAAGCCGGCGAGGTCGCGGTCGTGCGCGGCAGCTTCGACTGGAGCGACGTCGGCTCGTGGCAGGCGGTCGCCGCGCTCACGAGCGCCGACGAGGAAGGCAACCGCGGCCACGGCGAGCGCGTCGCCATCGCGACGCGCGGGACCTACGTGCACGCGCCGGACCGCGTCGTCGCGACCGTCGGCGTCGAGAACCTGGTCATCGTCGACACGCCCGACGCGGTGCTGGTCGCCCACCGCGACCACCTGCAGCGAGTGAAGGACGTCGTCGGCGAGCTCAAAGCGCGCGGCCACGAGGCGTGGAAGCTGCATCGGACGGTGAATCGCCCGTGGGGCACCTACACGGTGCTCGAAGACGGCCCGCGGTTCAAGATCAAGCGCATCGAGGTGCATCCAGGCGCCGCGCTGTCGCTGCAACTGCACCATCGGCGCAGCGAGCACTGGGTCGTCGTGCAGGGAATCGCGCACGTCACCAACGGCGAGCGCGAGTTCGACGTGCGCATGAACGAGTCCACCTACATCCCGGTGGAGACGCGCCATCGCCTCGAGAATCGCGGCAGCGAGCCGCTCGCGATCATCGAGGTGCAGTGTGGCGACTACCTCGGCGAGGACGACATCGTCCGCTACGACGACCGCTACGGGCGCGCACCGGCGTAGCCCGGCGCGATGCGGCTCGTCGCGTAGATCCCGGCGAGGATCAGCGCGATTCCGGCGACGTGGTAGAGCGCGAGATGCTCGCCGAGCACGAGCCACGCGAGGATTACGCCGAACACCGGCATCAGGTGCACGAAGAGCCCCGCCACACCGGCGCCGAGCGCCTCGACGCCGCGGTTCCAGAACACGTACGCGAGCACCGACGACAGGAGCGCGACCGCCCCGATCGCGAGTGCTATGTCCCAGGTCCACGTCATCGGCTCGCCGAGCGCCGATTCGACCGCATAGAGCGGCAGCACCGACAGGTCGCCGATGCACGCGATGACGAACAGGAACGAGAGCATCCCCATCCCCGCCGGCCGGTAGCGCAGGCCGATCGTGTAGGCGGCCCACATCGCCATCGAGAGCACGATCAGGAGATCGCCGCCGTTGAAGCGCAACCCGACGATCGCGGCGAGCGAGCCTTTCGAGAGGATCGTCAGCACGCCGGCGAGCGACACGACGACGCCGGCCACCTGCGCGCGCGACATGCGCTCGCGCAGCGCGAGCCACGACATCGCGACGATCAGGATCGGAATGAACGAATTGAGGATGACCCCGTTCGTCGCCGTCGTGTAGCGCAGACCGAGATAGGCAAGCGCGTTGTGGATGCCGACTCCGGTCACGCCGAGCGCGGCGAGCGCCTTCCAGTGGCGCGCGATCAGCGCGCGGTCGCGCAGCACCTGCGGCAGCGCGAACGGCGCCAGGATCACGATCGCGAACAGCCAGCGATAGAACGTCATCGCGAGCGGCGGGACGTGATCGGCGAGACCGCGGCCGACCACCCAGTTGATCGACCAGAAGAGCGGTGCGAGCGTGAGAAGGGCGATCGCGCGGACGCGTCGTGCGCGCGCGGCTGCAGCGGTCATCGATCGATTATGTCATGCGGCGCACGCGTATAATCTGCGCTCGCGACCGACCTACCGCACCTCATGCGTACGCCGGCGGCCCATGCCGCTTCCGCGACGGCCGCGTCCGCTTCCACCTCGGCAGCCAGCAGTCCCGCCACCGATAAGGCAGCCCGCGCCGCCGCCGTTCCTTCGTCGATTCCCGACGCACTCGCCGGGCTGCCCTCGCTCGTCCCCGAGCTGCCCGCCGACGGGCAGCGCGCGCTCGTCGCTCCGCTCGCGGGCTCGTCGGATGCGCTCGCCATCGCGCAGCTCGCGCGCGCCGCACTTCGTCAGTCGAAGATGCTCGCCGTCGTCTGCGCCGACGCGCAGACCGTCGCGCGCCTTGACGCCGAGCTTGGATGGATCGCGCCTCTTCTGCGCGTGGCGACGTTTCCCGACTGGGAGACGCTCCCCTGGGACCACTTCTCGCCGCACCACGACCTCGTCTCCGAGCGCCTCGCGACGCTCTACCGCATCACGCGCAGCGAATGCGACGTCGTGCTCGTTGCCGCGCAGACTGCCCTCTATCGGCTGCCGCCGCCCGCGTTCCTCGCCGCGCGCACGTTCTTCCTGACGCAGGGCGAGACGCTCGACGTCGACGCGCTGCGCGCGCAGCTCGCACTCGCCGGCTACACGCACGTCACGCAGGTGGTGTCGCCGGGCGAGTTCTCGGTGCGTGGCGGGCTGATCGACCTTTTCCCGATGGGGTCGCCGCTCCCTTTCCGGATCGATCTCTTCGGCAACGACATCGAATCGATCCGCACGTTCGACGTCGACTCGCAGCGCACGCTCTACCCGGTGAAGGACGTGCGCCTCCTGCCGGCGCGCGAGTTCGCGCAGGACGACGCGGCGCGCGCGCACTTCCGCAGCCGCTTCCGCGAGACCTTCGAGGGCGATCCGTCGCGCTCGCAGCTCTACCGCGACGTGTCGGCCGGCGTGCTGCCCGGGGGCATCGAGTATTACCTGCCGCTCTTCTTCGATACGACCGCGACGCTGTTCGAATACCTGCCGCCGCGCACGGTGATCGCGCTGCACGGTGACGTTCGTGCCGCGGTGACCGCGTTCTGGGACGACACCGAGTCGCGCTACCGGCTGCTGCACGGCGACAAGGCGCGCCCGCTGCTGCCGCCGCCGCGCCTCTTCCTGCCGGTCGACGAGTTCAACGGCGAGACGAAGCGCTTCGCGCGACTCGGCATCGGCGCCGGCGAGCCGGGCGCCGCGCTGCCTCCCGACGCCCCGACGCGACGCCTGCCCGTCGTCGCCGTCGATCGCCGCGCCGACGATCCGCTCGGCAGGCTGAAGGACGCGCTCGCGCTTCTCGACGGTCGCGTGCTGATCGTCGCCGAAAGCGCCGGGCGGCGCGAGACGATGCAGCAGTACTTCGCCGAGTACGGGCTCGTGCCGGCACCGGTCGCGTCGTTCGCCGAGTTCATGGCCGGCGACATGCGTCTCGCGCTCACCGCCGCGCCGCTGCAGGCGGGGTTCGCGTGGCCGGCCGCGCGCATCGCGATCGTCACCGAGGCCGAGCTCTACGCCGGCGCGCCGCGCCGTGCGAATCGCGAAGCCGCACGCACGTCGAACGTCGACGCGATGCTGCGCGACCTCTCCGAGATGCGCATCGGCGACCCGGTCGTGCACGAGGAGCACGGCATCGGCCGCTACCAGGGGCTGGTGACGCTCGACGTCGGCGACGGCGAGACCGAGTTCCTCGAGCTCGTCTACGCGAACGACGCGAAGCTCTACGTGCCGGTGTCGAACCTGCACGTGATCAGCCGCTACAGCGGCGCGTCGCCCGAGGCAGCGCCGCTGCACGAGCTCGGCAGCGGCCAGTGGGAGAAGGCGAAGCGCAAGGCAGCGCATCAGGCGCACGACACCGCCGCCGAGCTCCTCAACCTGTATGCGCGGCGCCAGGCGCGCGTGGGCCACGCGTTCGGCTTCAAGGCGCACGACTACGAGGCGTTCGCCGAAGGCTTCGGCTTCGACGAGACCGCCGACCAGCAGGCCGCGATCGACGCGGTGCTCGCCGATCTCACGACGGGGCGCCCGATGGATCGGCTGATCTGCGGCGACGTCGGCTTCGGCAAGACCGAGGTCGCGCTGCGTGCCGCCTTCGTCGCGGTCGCCGACGGCAAGCAGGTCGCCGTGCTGGTGCCGACGACGCTCCTCGCCGAGCAGCACCTGCAGGTGTTCGCCGATCGCTTCGCCGACTGGCCGGTGAAGCTCGCCGAGCTCTCGCGCTTCCGTTCGGCGAAGGAGGTGAAAGCCGTCCGCGACGGTCTCGCGAGCGGCGCGATCGACATCGTGATCGGGACGCACCGGCTGATCCAGCCCGACCTGAAGTTCGCCAACCTCGGCCTCGTCGTCATCGACGAGGAGCACCGCTTCGGCGTGCGCCAGAAGGAGCAGTTGAAACGGCTGCGCGCCGAGGTCGACGTGCTGACGCTGACGGCGACGCCGATTCCGCGCACGCTCGCGATGTCGCTCGAAGGCATCCGCGATTTCTCGGTGATTGCCACCGCGCCGCAGCGCCGGCTCGCGATCAAGACGTTCGTCGCCACGTTCTCGATGGGCATCGTGCGCGAGGCCGCGCTGCGCGAGCTGAAACGCGGCGGACAGATCTATTTCCTCCACAACGACATCGATACGATCCGCACGACCGCCGAACGCCTTGCGACGCTGCTCCCCGAGGCGCGGATCGCCGTCGCGCACGGGCAGATGGGCGAGCGCGAGCTCGAGCAGGTGATGCGCGACTTCTATGCGCAGCGGGTCAACCTCCTCGTGTGCTCGACGATCATCGAGACCGGCATCGACGTGCCGACGGCGAACACGATCGTGATCGACCGTGCCGACCGCTTCGGCCTCGCGCAACTGCACCAGTTGCGCGGGCGCGTCGGGCGCTCGCACCACCAGGCCTACGCCTACCTGCTGACGCCGCCGCAGGAGGCGCTGTCGGCGCCGGCGAAGAAGCGCCTCGAAGCGATCCAGATGATGGAGGACCTGGGCTCGGGATTCTTCCTCGCGATGCACGATCTCGAGATCCGCGGCGCGGGCGAAGTGCTCGGCGAGGCGCAGTCGGGAGAAATCCAGCAGATCGGCTTCCAGCTCTACGCCGACATGCTGAAAGCCGCCGTCGCCGCGCTCGAGGCAGGGCGCGAGCCCGACCTCGCACAACCGCTCGGCGTCGTCACCGAGATCAACCTGCACGCTCCGGCACGCCTGCCCGAAGCGTACTGCAGCGACGTGCACGAGCGCCTCGTGCTGTACAAGCGCCTCGCGAGCACTGCGGCGCCGGCCGAGCTCGAGGAGCTCCACGAAGAGCTCGTCGACCGCTTCGGCAGCGCGCCCGCGCCGGTGCAGGCGCTTCTCGCCTGCCACCGATTGCGTCTGCTCGCGCACCCGCTCGGCGTGACGAAGATCGACTCGGGGCCCGAGCGCACGACGCTGCAGTTCGTCAAGACGCCGCCGTTCGATGCGACGCGACTGATTACGCTGCTGCAGAAGGACCGCCGGATGCGCTTCGCCGGACCCGACCGCGTGCGCATCGACCATGCGACGCAGGCACTCGACGAGCGCGTGACGCTGGTCCGCGATTTCCTCGGCAGGCTCGCCTGATGATCGCGCTGCCGCCCGAAGTTCACGTGTTCGTGCGCGACTGGCTGTCCGCGAACCACGTGCTGCTGAAGGGCCGCGACGAGGCGGTCGTCGTCGACACCGGCTACGCGAAGCACATCCCGCTCACCCGCGCGCTCCTCGCGTCGCGGACCGGCCTCGACGGCAGGCCGCTCGCGCGCATCGTCAATACCCACTGCCACTCGGACCACGTGGGCGGCAACGCCGCGCTACAGCGCGACTACGCGTGCCCGATCGCGATCCCCGAAGGCGAGGCCCGGCACGTCGCCGCGTGGGACGAGCGCGCGCTCCTGATCGGCTACGCCGGCCAGCGCGCCGAGCGCTTCACGGCGACCGAGATCATTCGCGCCGGCAGCGTGCACGTCTGGGGCGATCTCGAATGGCGCGCGCTTGCCGCACCCGGCCACGACATGGGTGCGCTGGTGTTCTTCAATGACGCGCACGGCATCCTGATTTCCGGCGATGCGCTGTGGCGCAACGGCTACGGCTTCGTGATGCCGGCGGCGTTCGACGCCGCGGCGCTCCCCGCGACGCGCGCAACGCTCGAAATGCTCGCCACCCTCGGCGCGCGCTGCGTGATCCCCGGCCACGGCGAGCCATTCACCGACGTCGACGATGCGATCGAGCGCGCATTGCGCCGTACCGCCGCGTTCGAAGCCGACCCACTGCGCCTCGTCTGGCACGCGGTCAAGGTGATGCTCGTGTTCTCGCTTCTCGATCGCGAGCGGATGCCGGCCTCCGCCATTGCCGGCTGGGTCGAGCACACCGGCATCATCCGCGATTTCAACGCGCAGTACCTGGGACTCGCACCGGGTGCGCTCGCCGAGCGCCTCGCGATCGAGCTCGTCAAGACCGGCGCACTGCGCCGCGATGGGAGCGACCTCGTTCCCGCGTGACGGAGTGCCTCGCGTCGACTCACCCCGACGCGGGCAGCACCATTCTGATCCGCACCGCGATGTCGTCGGCGACGGTCGCGGGATCGGCCCATTCGCCTTCGCCGACGTGGTATTCGAGACGCTTCAATGTGAAACTGCCGACAGCGACGCGATTGCCCGTGGCGTCAGCGGTGACCTCGATCGGCACGACGCAGTCGCGGGTGATCCCCTTCAGCGTCAACCGGCCCGCGACCCGGTAGTGGTTGCCGCCGGCCGCGGTGATCGCGGTCGAGCGAAAGCGCGCGACCGGATACTTCGCCGTGTCGAGCCAGAGCGGTCCGCGCGCTGCGGCATCGGAGTCGTCGCTCGCGAGGTCGACACTGGCGAGATCGATGTCGATCGCCGCCCTCGACTGCGCCGGTGCGTCGGGACGGAAGTCGATGTCCCCCTGCCACTTGTCGAAGCGCCCGTCGAACCGCACACCCATCTGGGTGATCGAGAACGCGATGTCGCTCTTCGCGACGTCGACGCCGGCCGCCTGCGCGGCGGTTGCGAACAGCGCGAACCACACGACCATGAGCACCGCGGAGGACGTCGCGATCGAGGCCTTTCTCACTCGCCACCTCGCGTCATCGCGATGGTCGACCCGAGCCTCCCGCCGACACCCGGCAGCATTCGTGCGAGCGTCGCATCGCGGTCGGCGAAATGGTGCCTCAACGCTGCCACGGAATGCAGGGAGACCAGCGCGACGAGGATGGAGTTCAGCGTCACGTGAACGACGAGCAGCGCATCGCCGAGCGCGCGGCTCTTGTGCACGAGGTCGGGCAGCGGGAACAGCCCGAGGTAAACGACCTGCACGCCGGTCGCCGAGCTGTAAACCCATCCCGAGATCGGGATCGCGAACATCAGCGCGTACAGGAGCGCGTGTGCGGCGGCGGCGGCACGCCGCTGCCAGTCGGGCATCGGCACCATCGCCGGTGGCCGGTGCGTGAGTCGCCAGCCGAGCCGCAGGCCGGTAAGCAGGAATACCGTGAGCCCGATCGACTTGTGAACGATGTACCACTCGAGCTTGCGCGGCGAGATCGGCAGTCGCGCCATCGAGACGCCGAGCACGAGATTGACTGCGATCAGCGCCGCGACGAGCCAGTGCAACGCGATCGCGGTCTTCGTGTAGCGGTCGTGCGCTTCCGGTGCGATCGTCGCTTCATCGGCGTGCATGAGCGCCTTGGACATCATTCACCACCAACAGATGCCACCGGCCGGCTATTCCGCGAGCCCTCGGTCGCTACGCTCCGTGGCCGAGGCTCGCGAGGAAGGCTTTCACGCCGTCGAGCAGCATCTGCACGGCGAGTGCCGTCAGCACGAGCCCCATCAGCCGCTCGACCGCCAGCATTCCGCGCTCGCCGAGCAGCCGCTGCAGCCGGTACGCGGCGAGCATCACGAGCGTCGCGGCTGCCATCGCCGCGGTCAGCGCGACGATCCACGCGAGGCGGTGCGACGGATCGCGCGACACCATCAGCATCACCGTCGCCAGCGCCGACGGCCCGGCAATCGAAGGGACCGCGAGCGGCACGAGGAAGGGCTCGGTCCCCGAAACGTCGCCGAATACCCCCTCCGGGCTCGGGAACACCATCCTGAGCGCGATCAGAAAGAGGATGATGCCTCCGGCGAGCGCGAGCGAGACTTCGGAAAGCTGCATCCACTGCAGGAACGTCTGGCCGCCCAGCATGAACGCGAGCAGGATGACGTACGCGGCAATGCATTCGCGCAGGATCACGCGCGTCTGGCGCTCGCGCGGAACGCTGCCGAGCGCCGCGATCACGATCGGCACGTTGCCGAAAGGATCGATGACGAGAAACAGCAGCACCGCGGCCGAGAACACCTCGGGAATCGGCATGACCGTCAGCCCCCCTCTACTCGTCCTTCGCGGCGCGGATCGGCGCCGCCGACCCACCCCGACGGTGTCCGCAGCACCGCCTGCAACCCCGACGGATCGTCGATGAGGCGCACCTCGTGCCCGAGCGCACGAAGTTTCGGCGCGAGGCGTGCAACCGCCGTATCGCGTTCGAGCTCGGTCGGGCCATTGCGGCTGCCGAAGTTCGGCAGCGCGACGGCAGTCTGCGGATCGAGTCCCCAGTCGAGCAACGCGATCAGCGTCTTCGCGACGTCGTTGATGATGAGGCTTCCGCCCGCCGAGCCCGCGAGCGCATAGAGGCGGCCGTGCCGGTCGTAGACGATCGTCGGCGCCATCGACGAGCGCGGACGCTTGCCCGGCTCGACGCGATTGACCACCGGCTTCCCGTTCTTCGTCGGCTCGAACGAGAAATCGGTGAGCTCGTTATTGAGGAGGAACCCGCTCGCGGTCATCAGGCGGCTGCCGAATGCCGCCTCGATCGTCGTCGTCATCGTCGCTGCGTTGCCGTAGCGATCGACGACGACGAGGTGCGACGTCGATGGGAACTCGGCCGCGCCTTCCGGCGCCACCGCGAGCATGCGCGGCAGCGCGAGGTGATGACGCGGGTCACCGGGGAGCGCGTGGCCCAGCGTGCGCGTCGCGCGGATCAGCCGCGAGCGCTCGTGCAGGTAGTGGTCGTCGAGAAGCCCCGGCGGCGGCGCCTCGAACGCCGGATCGGCGATCCACGCGTCGCGATCGGCGAAGGCGAGCCGTTCGGCTTCGGAGATGAAATGCACGCTCCAGAACGATTCGACGCCCATCGACGCGACGTCGTACGGCTCGAGCATCTTCAGGATCTGCAGGTCGGCGATGCCGCCGGACGACGGCGGCGGCATGCCGCAGATGCGAAAGCCGCGATAGTGATCGCAGACGGGGCGACGAACGATCACGCGATAGCGCGCGAGGTCGCCAGGCGTGAGATCGCCGGGGTGACGCGGAGCGTGATCGACGGTGTCGACGATGTCGGTGGCGATCGGCCCCGAGTAGAACGCCGCAGCGCCTTCGCGCGCGAGCGTGCGCAGCGTCGCCGCGTACGCCGGGTTCTTCAGCAGGTATCCGACCGGACGCGCCGTTCCGTCCGCGGCGAGGAAGTAGCTGCGTGCGCGCGCCTGCACGAAGTGGGTCTCCTCGGCGATCAGCCCGTGCAGGCGCGGCGAGACCGCGAACCCGCGCGTCGCGAGGTCGATCGCGCTCGCGAAGAGCGTTTGCCACGGCAGCCGCCCGTACCTCTTGTGAACTGCTTCGAGAAGACGCAGCGTTCCGGGCACGCCTACCGAGCGGCCGCCGACGACTGCATCGTAGAACTCGAGCGGATGCCCGTTCGCGTCGAGAAAGCGCTGCGGTGTCGCCGCTAGAGGTGCCGTCTCGCGGCCGTCGAACGCGACTGCGCGCCCGCTCGCGGCGTCGTGATAGAGGAGGAAGGCGCCGCCACCCAGACCCGACGACTGCGGCTCGACGAGCCCCAGCACGAGCTGCGCGGCGACGACGGCGTCGGCCGCGCTGCCTCCCGCCGCGAGGATCCGGTACGCCGTCGCGGTCGCCAGGGGATTCGCCGTCGCGACGATGAAATGTCGCGCCGCGACCGCGGTGCGTTCGACGCGACCGGTAGGAGCCTCGGGCGGCGCGGCCTCGTGTGACGGAGCCTGGTGTGGCGGAGCCTCGGGCGACGAAGCCGCGGCGAGCGCCGCGCTGACCGGGATCAGCAGCGCGCCGGCGACGAGCGCCGCCGCCAGCGCGCGAAAACGTGGTACGTCCCGGTTGTTCAGCCTAGCCGCCGTGCAGCGCCAGCAGCGGCACGATCATCAACGCGACGATGTTGATGATCTTGATCAGCGGATTGACCGCGGGGCCCGCAGTGTCCTTGTACGGATCACCGACGGTGTCGCCGGTCACCGCCGCCTTGTGCGCGTCGGACCCTTTGCCGCCGTGATGCCCGTCCTCGATGTATTTCTTCGCGTTGTCCCAGGCGCCGCCACCGGTCGTCATCGAAATCGCGACGAAGAGGCCGGTGACGATCGTGCCCATCAGCAATCCGCCGAGCGCCTGCGGCCCGAGCGCGAGACCGACGACGACCGGCACCACGACCGGCAAGAGCGACGGAATGATCATCTCCTTGATCGCCGCGCGCGTCAGCATGTCGACCGCGACGCCGTACTCGGGCTTCGCCGTGCCGTCCATGATGCCTTTGATCTCGCGGAACTGGCGCCGCACCTCGACCACCACTGCGCCGGCGGCGCGCCCGACGGCTTCCATCGCCATCGCCCCGAACAGATACGGGATGAGCCCCCCGAGGATGAGGCCGATGATCACCATGTGGTTGGAGAGATCGAACGTCGTCGACAGATTGGCCGTCGACAGCGCGTGCGTGTAGTCGCCGAACAGCACCAGCGCGGCGAGGCCGGCGGAGCCGATCGCATAGCCCTTCGTGACCGCCTTCGTCGTATTGCCGACCGCGTCGAGCGGATCGGTGATCGCGCGCACGGAGTCGGGGAGCTCGGCCATCTCGGCGATGCCGCCCGCGTTGTCGGTGATCGGGCCGTAGGCATCGAGCGCGACGATGATTCCGGTCATCGACAGCATCGCGGTCGCGGCGACCGCGATGCCGTAGAGTCCCGCGAACGCATACGACACGAAGATCGCCACGCACACGGCGATCACCGGCCACGCGGTGGCGCGCATCGACACGCCGAGGCCAGCGATGATGTTCGTCGCATGGCCGGTCGTCGATGCTTCGGCGATATGCTTGACCGGCTTGAAGTCGGTGCCGGTGTAGTACTCGGTGATGACGACGAGCGCGGCAGTGAGAACGAGGCCGACGAGCGCCGCGCCCCAGAGCCGCAGCGGAGTCAGCGCCGCATCGATCGACGCGACGTCGCTCATCATCGAGCGTGTGATGAACCAGAAGCCGATCGCGGAGATGACACCGGCGACGATCAGCCCGCGATAGAGCGCGTTCATGATCTTGCCGCCCGGTCTCGCCTTGACGAAATAGCAGCCGACGATCGATGCGAGGATCGAGAAGCCGCCGAGCGCCAGCGGGTACGTGACCGCGGTCGACGCCATCGCCGGCAGGAGCAGCGCGCCGAGCAGCATCGTCGCGACGATCGTCACCGCGTAGGTCTCGAAGAGGTCGGCCGCCATGCCGGCGCAGTCGCCGACGTTGTCGCCGACGTTGTCGGCGATGACGGCGGGATTGCGCGGATCATCCTCGGGGATGCCCGCCTCGACCTTGCCGACGAGATCGGCGCCGACGTCAGCGCCCTTGGTGAAGATGCCACCGCCAAGACGCGCGAAGATCGAGATCAGCGAGCCCCCGAACGCGAGCCCGACGAGCGGGCCGATCGCCTCGTGCAGGCCCTCCTGCATCAGGTTGGGCGCGGCGTGCGCCGACGAGATCAGAAACCAGTAGAAGCCCGCGACGCCGAGCAGTCCGAGTCCGACCACCAGCATCCCGGTGATCGCGCCGCCGCGGAAGGCGATCGCCAGCGCCTGGTCGAGGCCGCTGCGCGCCGCTTCGGCGGTGCGGACGTTCGAGCGCACCGACACGTTCATTCCGATGTATCCGGCGAGACCGGAGAGGATCGCGCCGATCGCGAAACCGCCGGCGGTGCGCCACGACAGGAAGACGCCGATGATGAAGAACAGAACGATGCCGACGACGCCGATCGTCGTGTACTGGCGGTTCAGGTAGGCCTTGGCCCCGGCCTGCACGGCGGCGGCGATCTCCTGCATGCGCGCATTGCCGGCGGGCTTCGAGAGGATCCAGCGGATCGACACGACGCCATAGACGATGGCCGCGACCGCGCACAGGAGTGCGAAGACGAGCGGATTGGACATGAAGCGTTCTCCCTGGGGTTCTACGAGCTGGGTTCTGCGAGCAAAAAAGCGCGCTATTTTGCCAGTTTTCCGCCCGGGAAGTCGAGCCGGACGCGGCCACGCGGTCGCGGGGTCAGACCTCGAACGCCGCGAGCTTCTTCGGCACCGCCGCGTTCTTCAGGCGGACGTATTGCGGCAGGCCGTTACGAAACGGCGGCGGCGCCTCACCCCGGATCAGCGGTGCGAGATAGGCGCGCGCCTTTGCCGTGATGCCGAAGCCGTCGGCGGTGATGAACGTGCGCGGCAGCATCTTCTCGCGGTTGGCGATCTGCGCGAGCGGCGCCGTGCCGATCTTCCAGCGATAAGGGCGGTCCGACACGCGCACGATCGTCGGCATGACCGCGCTCTCGCCGGCGATCGCGAGCTCGACCGCCGCCTTGCCGACCGCGTACGACTGGTCGACGTCGGTCTTCGACGCGAGATGCCTTGCGGCACGCTGCAGATAATCGGCGACCGCCCAGTGATACTTGTAGCCGAGCCGGTCCTTGACGAGCTTCGCGACGAGCGGCCCGACGCCGCCGAGCTGCGCGTGCCCGAAGGCGTCGCGCGTGCCCGCTTCGGCGAGGAGCTGCCCGTTCGCATCGCGCAGCCCTTCCGACACGCCGACGCAGCAGTAACCGAAGCGCTCGGTTCTCTCGCGAACCGCCGCAGCGAACGCCGCCTCGTCGAACGCGATCTCGGGAAACAGCAGCACGAGCGGGATCGGCGTCGCGTCGTCGCCGGCGAGCCCGACGGCGGCGGTGATCCATCCGGCGTGCCGGCCCATCACTTCGAGCACGAATACGCGCGTCGACGTGCGCGCCATCGACGCGACGTCGAAGGCCGCCTCGCGCATCGACGTCGCGACGTACTTCGCCACCGACCCGAACCCGGGACAGTTGTCGGTCACCGCGAGGTCGTTGTCGACCGTCTTTGGAATGTGGATCGCGGCGAGCGGATAGCCGAGTGTGCGCGCGACCTCGCCGACCTTGAGGCAGGTGTCGGCCGAGTCGTTGCCGCCGTTGTAAAAGAAGTAGCCGATGTCGTGCGCGCGGAATACGTCGATCAGCCGCTCGTACTGCGCGCGGTTGGCGTCAAGCGCGCCGAGCTTGTAGCGGCACGAGCCGAAGGCGCCGGCCGGCGTGTGCTTCAACGCAGCGATCGCGCGCGCGGGCTCGCGTCCGGTGTCGATCAGATCCTCGGTCAGCGCACCGATGATGCCGTTGCGCCCGGCGTAGACGCGGCCGATCCGCGTCCGGTGCCGCCGCGCGGTCTCGATCACCGCCGCGGCGCTCGCGTTGATGACGGCGGTGACGCCGCCGGATTGCGCATAGAAGGCGTTGCGTCGTGTCATAAGGCGTTGCGTCGTGTCATGGCGTCGTCGCGTCGGATTGGGTCCGGGATGCGCCAGCGAGGTCGGCGACGAGACGTCGCGCCGGCGTGAAGCCTGGTGCGATGTCCGCGGCCTCGCCCGCGCGCGCGCGCGCCGCGGCGAGATCGCCCTGCTGCCGGCACACCAGCGCGAGATTGTAGAGGAGCGACGCGTCACCGGGCCGCACGGCACAGGCGAGCTCCTGAACGCGGCGCGCTTCGCCGACGCGGCCGGCATTGCGCAGCACCATCCCGAGCAGGTTGAGCGCGAACGGATCGTTCTGGCTGAATTCGAGGACTGCACGGCATCGCGCCTCGGCCCCCGCGAGATCGCCGGTGCGCGCCATCGCGGTGGCGGCCTCGAGCTCCGACGTCACGCGATCGACGAGCGCATCGTGCGCGCCCTGCCATTTCGCGTAGATGCGGTCGCGAAACGCCGCGAAGCGCGCGTCGTCGTGGTTGGCATTGCCCGCGGCGCCCGAGCTTCCCGCATCGGCGTGCCACTCGAACGTCGCGAGCGGCTCGAAGTGGAAGCGCGTGCGCTGCGCGCACTGCAGGAAGAAATCCCAGTCCTGCATGATCTCGAAGGTGTCGTCGAAGCGGCAGCCCTGCGCGAGCAGGTTGCGCGAGAAGAGCGCGCTCGCGAGGTGGATGAAGTTGCGCTCGTAAAGCTGCTGCAGCGAAAACGGCTGGCCCCAGTTGCGCGCGCTGCCGTCGGCCATCCGCGCGCGGGCGAGCGTGTAGACGAACTGTGCGCCCCCGCCTCGCGTCGCTGCGGCGACGAGCCCGGTGACGTGCCCCGGAAGAAAGAGATCGTCGTCGTCGAGGAAGGTGATCCAGTCGCCGCCGGCCGCGTCGATGCCCGCGTTGGCGGCCTGCGGACGCGTGAGCGGCGTGGCGCTCGCGACGAAACGCACAGGATGCGCGCCCGCGCCGGCCGGCGGCACCGGGTGCGCAGCACCGCTCGCCGCGACGACGACCACCTCGAGGCGCGGGTAATCCTGCGCGGCGATCGACGCAAGTGCCGCGCCGAGGGTCGGCCGATCGGTGCTGCGCACGACGATGCTCACGAGCGGCGTCACGACAGCGCCTTCCATCGACGGCCGATCGCGACCCTGCACGTCGCGCGCCACGCGCCTGCGTGCATAGCGTTAACGGATCCTAGCCGCGCAGCGCGGCGAGGCAGGCCTCGCCGACGCTCTCGACGCTGCCCACCCCCGACACCTTGCGGTAGCGCGGCGCGCGCGGATCGCCGATCGCCGCCCAGCGCTCGTAATAGGCGATCAGCGGCTCGGTCTGCGCGTGATAGACGGCGAGCCGCTTACGGACCGTGTCCTCGTGATCGTCCTCGCGCTGCGTCAGCGGCTCGCCGGTGACGTCGTCGCGGCCGGACACCCGCGGCGGGTTGTACTTGACGTGGTAGCTGCGTCCGGACGCGAGATGGACGCGGCGCCCGCTCATGCGCTCGACGATTGCCGCATCGGGCACGTCGATCTCGATCACGTAGTCGACGTCGATGCCGGCGTCCTTCAGCGCGTCGGCCTGCGGGATCGTGCGCGGGAAGCCATCGAACAGGTAGCCGGGCTTGCAGTCGGGCGCGCGCAGCCGATCCTTCACGAGGCCGATGATGATGTCGTCGGAGACCAGCACGCCGCGATCCATCACCGCCTGGGCGGCAATGCCGAGCGGCGTCCCCGCCTTGACGGCCGCACGAAGCATGTCGCCGGTCGAGATCTGCGGGATGTGCCAGGTGTCGCAGATCAGCGCGGCCTGCGTTCCTTTGCCGGCACCCGGTGGACCCAGCAGGATCAATCGCATCAGTGGTGCCCGTTCGTCGTATCGGCCGAAAGACGCGGGGGCTCGCGCCGCGTTGGACGCGCGGGAAGACGCGCCGTCGTGGATTCTCCCCGCATCGGCCGTACCGGGTCAATCGGAAGCGGCGATCGGAAGCGGCGATCACGGCCGCCGCGCCGCCGCCGGTTCAGCGCTCGCGAAGATCGGCGCGTGCGGCGAAGAGCCTGCGTACGCGCTCGAGATCGTCGGGACTGTCGATCCCCGGCGCGGCGACGCCGTGGGCGATGTGCACGGCGATGCGGTGTCCGTGCCACATCGCGCGAAGTTGCTCGAGCGCCTCGAAGCGCTCGATCGGCGCAGGCGCGAGATGCGGGAACGCGCGCAGGTAGCCTGCGCGATAGGCGTAGAGCCCGTAGTGCCGATAGACCGGCAGCTCCTCCGGCAGTGCGGATGGCACGCGCACGCTCGTGCCGTCGGCGAGGGCCGCGAACGCGTCGCGCGCCCACGGGATCGGCGCCCGGCTGAAGTAGAGCGCATTGCCGCGCGCGTCGAGTGCCACCTTGACGACGTTCGGGCTGAAGAGCTCGGACGCCGACGCGAGCGGGTGACACGCCGTCGCGATCGCGACGTCGGGACGCGTCGCCAGCAACCGCGCAACCTCGGCGATCAGCGCGGGGTCGATCAACGGCTCGTCACCCTGCACGTTGACGATGAGCGCGTCGTCGGCGAGCGCCAGGAGCGTTGCCGCCTCGGCGAGCCGGTCGGTGCCGGTCGCGTGCGCCGAGCTCGTCGTCAGCGCCTCGACGCCGTGCTCAGACGCCGCAGCGGCGATGCGCGAATCGTCGGTCGCCACGACGACGCGGCAGGCACCGCTTCGTCGAGCGCGCTCGGCGACGCGCACGACCATCGGCACCCCGGCCAGATCCGCGAGCGGCTTTCCCGGAAGGCGCGTCGAGCCGAAGCGCGCCGGGATCAGCGCGGTGAAGCTCAGTCCTTCAGCGCTTCCCATTCCTCGGGGGAGAGCTTGCGCGCCTCTTCTTCGAGCATGACGGGAATGCCGTCACGAATCGGATAGGCGAGCCGGGCCGAGCGCGAAATCAGCTCGTGCCGCTCGCGGTCAAGGATCAGCGGACCCTTGGTCACCGGGCAGACCAGCATTTCGAGCAGCTTCGGGTCCACGCAGTTTCTCCACGATGACGTCGACGAGCGCAGGATCGACCGCTGCACGGATCGGCAGGAACCACATCCGTGCATCGGCGAACTCGCGGCATTTTACCGCGTCCTTCTCGGTCATCAGGATCGCGCGCGCCCCCGGAAAGACGAGATCTTCGCGCCGGAACGCGTAATGGTCGGGAAACGCACGCGTGCGTGAGGCGATCCCGAGCCGCTCGACGAGCGCGAAGAACGGTTCCGGATCGGCGATCGCGGCGATCGCCACCGCGTCGCCTGCGCCGAGCGATGCCGGGTCGAGGCGGGCCGTCGCGTCGACGAGATTGCGCCAGGGTTCGTGCTCGTAGTGCATCGGATAGCGTGCGACCCCGTCCGCCGCACGGCGCCAGTCGGATTGTGCGACCGCTGCACCGTACCGGTCAGGTTGCGTGGCCACGGTACCCGGCGGTTCCGTCTCGCGCTCGACGATCGCGTCAACTTCGCCAAGCCGCCCCGCCGGCTCGCGCAGCGGGCCCGCCGGCAGCAGCCGACCGTTGCCGAGGCCGCGCCGCGCATCGACGACGGCAATCTCGAAGTCGCGCGCGAGCGCGTAGTGCTGCAGGCCGTCGTCGGAGAGAATCACGTCGACGTTGCGGTGCGCAGCGATGAGCGCTGCCGCGGCCGCGGCACGCGTCGTCGCGACGCAGACTGGCGCGCCCGAGCGCGCGAGGACGAGCGGCTCGTCGCCCACCTCGCGCCACGTGCTTGCGGGGGTCACCTCGTGCACGGCGCGGTCGCGCCGGCCATAGCCGCGGCTCACGATGCCCGGGCGGAAACCGCGCTCGCGCAGCGCGCGGGCGAGCGCGGCAGTGAGCGGCGTCTTGCCGGTGCCGCCGACGGCGAGGTTGCCGACCACGATCACCGGAACCGGCAGGCGAACGCTCGCGAGCGAGCCGCTCCGGTAGAGGCGTCTTCGCAGCGCCGCCAGCGCGCCGAACAGCGCGGCCGCCGGGAGAAAGAGCGCCGCGACCGGAGTCAGCGACGGCTGCCACCACGCTCGTTCGAGGCGTGTGGCAAGGTTCACGGGCAAGGGCGCCAGGGCCGGTTAACGCGAGAACGCGATGTACGCCCGCGTACGGACGATGCGATGCACGTCAGCGTACGGATGACGCGATGCACGTCAGCGCGCCGGCGAGGCCGCGCCCTGCGTCGCGAAGGTGATGTGCGTGTAGCCCGCGTCGCGCGCCGCCTCCATCACGCGCACCACCGACTGGTGCGTCGCTCGCGCATCGGCGTTGATGACGATCACCGGATCGCGCTCCCCGCCGGCCGCGCGCCGCAGCATGTCGGTCATCGCTTCCGGCGTCGTGAACACGAACGGCGGCGCCCCGGAGATCGAATAGCGGCCCTGCGCGTCGAGCCCGACGTCGATCTCGCGCGGCTGCTGATGCACCGCGGCGGCGTCGGCCTCGGGAAGGTTGATCTGCAGCTCGGTGATCCGCTGGTAGGTCGTCGTCACCATCAGGAAGATCAGGATGACGAGCATCACGTCGATCAACGGGATGAAGTTGATCTCCGGCTCGTCGCGAATCCGGTCGCCGCGCAGGTTCATCGCCGCTCACCGTGCGCGAAGTCGACGAGCTTGATCGCCTGCTGCTCCATCTCGATCACCAGCGCGTCGACCCTGGCGCGGAAATACCGGTAGAAGATCATGCTCGGGATCGCGACGATCAGGCCCATCGCCGTGTTGTACAGCGCGACCGAGATGCCATGCGCGAGCACGATCGGGTTCGAGCCGGTCGCGCTCTGCGAGCCGAAGATCTCGATCATTCCGACCACGGTCCCGAACAGTCCGAGGAGCGGCGCCATCGCCGCGATCGTCCCGAGCGTCGTGAGAAAGCGCTCGAGCTCGTGCGTGACGAGGCGGCCGACTTCCTCGATCGCCTCCTTCATCACCGGCCGCGGACTCTTCACGTTGGCGAGCCCCGCGGCGAGGATGCGGCCGAGGGGCCCCTGCTCGGCGGTGCGCGCAAGGAGATCCTGCGTTGCACCGGTGTGCTTGAACTCGACCAGCACGTGGTCGACCATCCCGCGCGGCGCGACGGCGCTCTGTCGCAGCGACCAGCCGCGCTCGAAGATCAGCGCGAGCGCGATCACCGACGCCACGATCAGCGGCCAGATCGGCCATCCGGCCGCTTCGATCATCGACCACACTTGGTGTGCACTCCCATGCGAGCCCGGAGGGATTCGCGTCGATTCCCTCGGCCGGGCAACGGCGAAATGTAGCGTGGCCGGGTATCGCGAGGCAACGGGTCACCGGCGCGCGTTGCGCCGCCGGTGCTTCGTGCCGGTTTCCACGAGCGTCGCGTTGATCGCGGCGCCTGCGAGCACGATCACCCAGCAGAGGTAGAGCCACAGCAGGAAGATCGGCAGCGCGGCGAGCGCGCCGTAGATCGCCTGGTAGGTCGACACGCGCGTGATGTACCACGCGAAGCCCGACTTGGCCGCTTCGAGCGCGGCGGCCGCGAGCGCGCCCGCGATCGCCGCGGCGACGAGCGGAACCGGCCGCGCCGGCGTCGCCTTGTAGAGCAGCGTGAGCCCGGCGAAGGAGAACACGAACGGCAGCGCGGCGACGATCCTCTGGCCGATCGAGCGGTGGATCGGCACGACCGCGAGCGAATGGACGACGAGCCAGGTGGTGAGCGAGATGCTGGCGCCGATCAGCACCGGCCCGGCGGTGAGCCCGAGCGAGTAGACGATGAGCCTTCGGCCGATCGAGCGCCCGTCGCGGATGCCCCAGATCGCGTTGATCTCGCGCTCGACCGTCGCGATCGCCAGGAGCGCCGTCGCCGCGATGACGGCGATCGACACGCCGGTGAGGCGCATCGCCTGATCGGCGAACGCGGTGACGCTCTGCCGCACCTCAGCGGCAGTCGACACCGGCAGCAGGTGGCGCAGCATGAACTGCTCGAGCGCTCGCAGCCAGACGTCGAACAGCGGGAAATGCGCGACGAACGCGACCACCACCGTCGCGAGCGGCACGATGGCGAGCAGCGTCGTGAACGAGAGGCTCGCGGCGACCCGGCCGAGATCGACCTCGCGCATCCGCGCGGCCACCCGCGCGACGAAGCGGAAAGGGTCGAACATCACGGCGCGGCGATTATCCCAGATCGCAGGGCGTAAGCTGTGCCGCATGAGCGACCGTTCCACCTCCTCGACTGCCGCGTCCCCGGCCGGTGCCGGCGGCGAATCACCGCAGCTTGCCACCGCGGTTCTCGGCGGCGGCTGCTTCTGGTGCCTCGAAGCGGTATTCCGCGAGCTCGAAGGCGTCCTGCGCGTCGAATCGGGTTACGCCGGCGGAACGGTGGCCGACCCGAGCTACGAGGATGTCTGCACCGGCCGCACCGGACACGCCGAGGTCGTGCGCCTCGCCTTCGACCCGCGCGTGCTCTCGTACGCCAACCTCCTGCGCGTGTACTTCACGATCCACGATCCGACGACGCTCGACCGCCAGGGCAACGACATCGGGACGCAGTATCGATCGGTGATCTTCTGCGACGACGACCTGCAGCGGCGGACGGCGCGCGAGGTGATCGCCGAGCTCACGGCGAAGGGCCTCTGGGACGCCCCGGTAGTCACCGCGATCGAGGGACCCGCACGCTTTTACCCGGCCGAGGACTACCACCGGGACTATTTCGCGCGCAACGCCAATGCGCCGTATTGCGCCTATGTCGTCGCGCCGAAGGTGGCGAAGTTCCGCAAGGCGTTTGCGAGCCGCTCGAAGCAGCGCGGCTGATCGGAGCGCGAGTCGGTCGAAGCAGCGCGCCTGATCAGGGCGCGAGCCGCCCGAGCGTCCAGCCGGTCGCGGCGCGCGTCCAGACGAGCCGATCGTGCAGCCGCGACGCGCGGCCCTGCCAGAACTCGAAGCGCGCCGGGATCACGCGGAAGCCCCCCCAGTGCGGCGGCCGCGGCACGCGGCCTTCGAAGCGCGCGGCGCATTCGGCATAGCTCGCGTCGAGCCACGCGCGATCGGGGATCGGACTGCTCTGCGGCGACGCCCACGCACCGAGCTGCGAGTCGCGCGGCCGCGTCGCGAAATAGGCGTCGGATTCGGGCCCGCCGACACGCTCGACCGCGCCTTCGATGCGGACCTGGCGCTCGAGCTCGGCCCAGAAGAACAAGAGGGCCGCGCCGGCGCCAGCACCGAGCTCGCGCGCCTTGCGGCTGGCGTAGTTGGTGTAGAACACGAAGCCGCGGTCGTCGACCCCTTTCAGGAGGACGATGCGCAACGACGGCTGTCCTCCGGCGCCGACGCTCGCGAGCGCCATCGCGTTGGGATCGCGGATGCCGGCGGCGCGGGCTTCGTCGAACCAGCGCGCGAACTGGCGGAACGGATCGGCATCGGCGTTGCGCTCGTCGAGCGGCACGGGAGCCGACGCGTCGTGTGCCGCGTGCGGCGGCGCGTCGCGATGCGCAGTTGGATCGGTGACGGGATCGGACATGCTGCGGGTGGACGATGGCAGCCGCGATTCTACCGCCGCGCCACGCGCTGCACCGGATGCAACGCTCACGTGCGTCCGCGTGAAATTTCCCTGCGACGCCCCTTCCGTCACTGGGAAAATGCGGTATAGTCGCCGCCGATGGAGCGCCGTGCCTCGACAGGAGGGTCCGCTTCAGAGCGCTGAGGCGTTGCACGCCCCGAATTACCCACAGGAAGGAGACACATGGCTACTGCAAAGAAAGCTGCGAAGAAGACTGCTGCCAAGAAGCCCGCCGCAAAGAAGGGGGCGGCCAGGAAGCCCGCAGCAAAGAAGTCGGCGGCGAAGAAGCCCGCCGCGAAGAAGGCCGCCGCGAAGAAGCCGGCCGCGAAGAAGGCCGCGAAGCGCAAGCCGAATGCGGCATTCATGAAGGCGATGACGCCTTCGTCGGTGCTCGCTGCGGTCGTCGGCAGCATGCCGATGCCACGCACCGAAGTCACCAAGAAGATCTGGGACTACATCAAGAAGAACAAGCTGCAGGACGCGGTCAACAAGCGCCTGATCAACGCCGACGAGAAGCTGCGCGCGGTGTTCGGCGGCAAGAACAAGGTGTCGATGTTCGAGATGACGAAGCTCGTCTCGAATCATCTGAAGTAAGCGCATTCCGCGCGGCAGGTCCGCGCAGCGACGGCCGGTGGGCGCACGACGCGCCGCCGGCCGTTCTGTTTTCAGCGCCCGCTCTTGCGTTCTCAGCGCGCCGGTGGCGGCCGCTTCGCCGGCCAGTCGTCCTCGTCTTCGAGAATGCGGATGACGCGCGTGCGCTTGCCTCCGGCGTACTTCTCCATCTGCACGAGGATCGGGTAGCGTTCGGCGAGCGCGGCGCGCGCCGACGCCTCGTCGCCGAAGGTGAGGAGCGCGCCGTCGCTTCCGCGGACGTCGCTCCAGATCCCGGTGTCGTCCTGCACTTCGATCTTGTAGCGCACGATCAGGCGGCGCCCGGCGCCGTATTCTGCAGCGCGGCGATGCGCGCCTCGATCGGCGGGTGCGACGCGAACAGCGCCATCATGCCGCCCGCTCCGGTGATGCCCGACGCCTTGAGCGATTGCGGCAGCGGCCCCGCTTCGAGCCCGCCGAGGCGCTTCAACGCCTGGATCATCGGCTGCGGCGATCCCAGGAAACGCGCGCTGCCGGCGTCGGCGCGGAACTCGCGCAGCCGCGAGAAATACGCGACGATGATGCTCGCCAGCACGCCGAACACCACCTGGCACACCATCACGGTGATGAAGTAACCCATGCCGCTGCTGCGCTCGTCGTTGCGGAACACCGCGCGATCGACGATCGACCCGACGATGCGCGAGAGGAAGATCACGAACGTGTTGACGACGCCCTGGATCAGCGTCAGCGTGACCATGTCGCCGTTGGCCACGTGCGCCATCTCGTGCCCGAGCACCGCCTCGATCTCGTCGTGGCTCATCGATTGCAGCAGCCCCGTCGAGACAGCGACCAGCGCCGAATTGCGGAACGCCCCGGTCGCGAACGCGTTCGGCGCACCTTCGTAGATCGCCACCTCGGGCATCGTGACTCCCGCCGTCGTCGCGAGCTTCTGCACGGTGCCGACAAGCCACGCCTCGGCGTCGTTCGACGGCGAGGTGATCACGTGCGCGCCGGTCGACCACTTCGCCATCGGCTTCGACATCAGCAGCGAGACGAAGGCGCCGACGAAGCCGACCACTGCCGCGTAGACAAGAAGCTGCCCGTAGCCGTAGCCCTGTGCAGCAAGCATGCGATCGAGCCCGAGCACGCGCAGCACGATCGACAGCACGAGGACCACCGCGAGGTTGGTCACGATGAAGAGGAAGATGCGCTTCATGAGGAATTCCGCGAACGAAGTTCCGCCATCTTAGCGGGTCCGCGACCACGAGTCGCGGAGCGACACCGTGCGGTTGAACACCGCGCGTCCCGGGGCGTGGTCGCGAAGATCCGAGACGAAATAACCGTGGCGCTCGAACTGGAAGCGCTCGCCCGGGGCGACCGCGGCGAGCGCGGGCTCGACGAGCCCGTTCGACACGCGCTTCGAATCCGGATTGAGGTCGTCGAGATAGCTGGCGCTGGCGCCGGCGCCGGTTGCCGCGTCATCCTCTTCGTCCAGTGCGGCGTCCTCGGCGTCACCCTGCGTCCCCGGAAACGGCACCGAGAAGAGGCGATCGTAAAGGCGGAGCTCGGCCGGCACGGCGTGCGCCGCCGAGAGCCAGTGCAGGTTTCCCTTCACCTTGCGCGCCTCGGCGCCCGGCGTTCCACTTCGCGTCGCTGCGTCGTACTCGCAGTGGACGACGCTGACGCGCCCCGTTGCATCGCGCTCGAATCCGGTGCAGCGCACGATGTACGCGTAGCGCAGCCGCACCTCGGCGCCGGGAGCGAGGCGGAAATAGCCGCGCGGCGGCGTCTCCATGAAATCGTCGCGCTCGATCACGAGCTCGCGCGTGAACGGCAGCGCGCGGCGGCCAAGCTCGGGGCGCTGCGGATGGTTCGGCGCATCGCAGTCCTCGCTCTGTCCCGGCGGATAGTTGTCGATGACGAGCTTCACCGGATCGAGCACGGCGATGCGGCGCGGCGCGCGCGCGTTGAGATCGTCGCGCATCGCGTCCTCGAGCACACCCATGTCGATCCACGAATCGGACCGGGCGACGCCGATGCGCTCGGCGAACAGGCGAAAGCCCTCGGGCGTGAAGCCGCGCCGCTTCGCGGCGACGAGTGTGGGCATCCGCGGATCGTCCCAGCCGTCGACGTGGCCGTCGCGCACGAGCTCGATCAGGCGCCGCTTCGAGAGCACCGTGTAGGTAAGATTGAGGCGCGCGAACTCGTACTGGTGCGGCAGCGGGCGCTCGAGCTTGCCGCCCTCGGCGAGCCGCTCGATGATCCAGTCGTAGAGCGGGCGGTGGTCCTGGAATTCGAGCGTGCAGACCGAGTGCGTGACGCGCTCCAACGCGTCCGAGATGCAGTGCGTGTAGTCGTAGAGCGGATAGATGCACCAGCGGTCGCCGGTACGATGGTGCGACGCGTGCCGGATCCGATAGATCGTCGGGTCGCGCAGGTTGAGATTCGGGCTCGCCATGTCGATCCTGAGGCGCAGCACGTGCGCGCCATCGGGAAACTCGCCGGCACGCATCCGGCGCAGGAGATCGAGGCTCTCGGCGGGACTGCGGTCGCGCCACGGCCCGGCACGTCCCGGCTCGGTCAGCGTGCCTCGCGTGGCGCGCATCTCCTCCGGCGTCTGGCTGTCGACATAGGCGAGGCCCTGCAAAACGAACCACTCGGCGAAGTCGTAGAGCACTTCGTAGTAGTCGGACGCGTGATAGCGGTGCGGTCCCCAGTCGTAGCCGAGCCAGTGCACCGATTCGGCAATCGCGTCCTCGAACTCGACGTCCTCCTTCAGCGGGTTCGTGTCATCGAAGCGCAGGTGGCAGGTGCCGGCGTTCTCGGCGGCAAGCCCGAAATTCAGGATGATCGACTTCGCATGGCCGAAGTGCAGGTAACCGTTCGGCTCGGGCGGAAAGCGCGTGACGACACGCCCGCCGTACGTTCCGCGCGCCTGGTCCTCGGCGACGATCGCCCGCAAAAAGTTCGATCCCGGCGCGGCTTCGGGCCGGGCATTGTCAGGACGCTGCTGCGGCGCAGCATGAGTCGCTTTGTTCATGAACAAGCGATAGGTGGAGCATTCTAACCGCGCCGCCCGCCGCCGTCATCGCACCGGTTACGTGGGGCAATCGCGCGCCACCTCGGAAAACCGCGCCGCACAAGGCTTTGCGGCCGATGGCCATCGCTGCGGCGTGCATGTTTTCCACAAATCCTGTGGATGAGGGTGTGCATATCTTGTACATTGAAACGCTAAGCCCTGCGGGTGTAACGGAAAATCGACGCGGGGCAATTTTCGACCAGAATTAATACGGCGTGAAATCAATCACTTATATCTTCTGCTCAGGGACCGTTCGGCTCCGAAACGAGAGGATGTTTGATCGAGCGCAAAGTTCCACTGCGGGCCGATGACAGGCCCGGGAGACGCTGTTGTCCAGGACACATTTTCGCTCATCGATGCGGACGCCAGCCGCCACCAGAGCACCTTCCGCGGGAGGAACGGCTGGCGCTGATGCAGCGCGCAACAGACCCTTCGGCGAGTCGGGCGAGCCCACCGAGCCGGGCGAGCGCGGCGAACCAGGTGGGCGAGGCGGTACCGGAGCCCCGGTCATCCCGGTGTCGTTGCTCGTGTCGTCCGCGCGGCTGCTGCTCGAGCGCCATCTCGGCCTCGCCTGGATCGCCGGCGAAGTATCGGGCTTCACCCGTGCCGCTTCGGGACACCTTTATTTCACGCTGAAGGACGACCGCGCGCAGGTTCGCTGCGTGTTCTTCAAGTTCAAGGCGCAGGGACTCGCCTTTGCGCTGCGCGACGGGCTGGCGGTCGAGGTGCTCGCCACTCCCACGATCTACGAGCCGCGCGGCGACTTCCAGCTCAACGTCGAGTCGGTCCGCCTCGCCGGACTGGGAGTGCTCTACGAGCGCTTCCTGCGCCTCAAGGCGAAGCTCGACGAAGCCGGCTGGTTCGACCCGGCGCGCAAGCGTCCGCCGCCGGCGTTTCCACGCCGTGTGGGAGTGGTCACTTCGCTCAAGGCCGCCGCGCTGCGTGACGTGCTGACGACACTACGACGCCGGATGCCGACGGTGCCGGTGATCGTCTATCCGGCCGCGGTGCAGGGTGCCGGGGCGGCTGCCGAGCTCGCACGCGCGATCGCCGACGCCAACACCCGGCGCGAGGTCGACGTCCTGATCGTCTGCCGCGGGGGTGGCTCGCTCGAAGACCTGTGGGCGTTCAACGAAGAGGAGCTCGCGCGCGCGGTCTACGAGTCGACGCTGCCGGTGATCTCGGGCGTCGGCCACGAGACCGACTTCACCATCTGCGACTTCGTCGCCGACGCGCGCGCACCGACGCCGACCGCGGCGGCCGCGCTCGCCGTCCCGGATCGGGCGGCGCTTGGCGCAACGCTCGCGCAGAGTGCGCGGCGGCTCGCGCGCGGATGGACGCATGCGATGGGAACGAGCGCGCAGCGACTCGACCTCGCGGCGCGCCGGCTGGTGCATCCGGCGACGCGCCTTGCGCGCCAGCACGAGCGCCTGCAGACGCTGCGCGAGCGCCTCGTGCGCGCGCTCGCCGTGCACACCGGCGCCGCGGCACAGCGCATCGATGCGGTGCGCCTGCGCCTGCTGCGCGAGCTGCGCCAGCCGCTTCCGCACCGCGCCGTCGCCGTCAGCGTCGGGCGACGACTCGCCGATGCGGGATCGGCGCGAGCAGCGCTTGCCGCCGCGACGGTGGCGCGCCACGCCGACGCGCTCGCGCACCTCAATCCGATGCGGGTGCTCGAGCGCGGCTTCGCGGTGGTCGAGCGCACCGACGGGACGCTCGTCGCCGATTCTGCGACACTCGCGATCGGCGACCGGCTCGCGCTCACGTTCGCGCGCGGGCACGCGACGGCCGACGTCGCGTCGGTCGAGCCGCCGGCTGCGGATGCGGGTGGCCCTGCATCGGCGGGGCGCGACGCTTCAGCCCGGTAACCAGCGAAAGCGCCCAGGGACGCATCGCCAGCATCAGGCCGA
>DASVGI010000034.1:0-12452 GCA_036379595.1 Casimicrobiaceae bacterium
TTGGGGCCGAAGTAGTTCAGCATCCCCTCGGCGATCAGCACCGTGCCAAGCGTGATCGGCACGACGAGAAGTGTAGTCACGACGCGCTGCCAGCGCCCCCTCGCGCGCATGCGGAAGGCAATCGGCAGCGCGATGCCGACGTTGATCAGCGTCGCCGGCAGCGCGAGCTTCAGCGTGGTGCCGATCGTCGGCCACAGGTCGGAAGTCGTGAAGAACGTGCGGTAGTTCGCGAACACGCCGCCCTTCGCCGGCGCGAACGACAGCCACAGGCCATAGAGGAACGGGTAGACGAACAGCAGCAGCATGAACAGCGTTGCCGGCACGGCGAGCAGCAGCGTGCGGTCGAACGGCGCCCGCTGCGCCATGGCCGCCGACATGCCCGCGCCGGAAAGCGCTGCGCTGCTCACGCCGGGTAGACGAGCGCGCGCTCGGGCGGGATGTGCAGGCCGATCGCGTCACCGGGCGCCGCTCGCGCGTCGCTGCGCACGAGGAGCTGCACGCCGCCGTCGAGCATCACGTCGATCAGCGAGTCGCGCCCGCCGTACTCGACGCCGGTGACGCGGCCACGAACGCAGTTCGCGCCATCGTCGGTCGCGCCGACGACGACCTCTTCCGGGCGAATCGCGACGGTCGCGCGATTGCCGGTGAGGGGCGCGCGCACCGTGCCTTCGATGCGCAGCGCGCCGCCGCGCATCTCGACGCGGTCACCGGTCACCACGACGACGTCGAGCTCGAGCACATTCCGGTAACCCATGAAGCGCGCGACGTGGAGATTGGCCGGCTGCGCGTAAATCCGCTGCGGCGCATCGATCTGCTGCACGACGCCGTCCTTCATCACGACGATGCGGTCGGCGAGCGACAGCGCTTCGTCCTGGTCGTGCGTGACGTAGATCGTCGCGCGTCCGAGCTCGCCGTGGATGCGCCGGATCTCGGCGCGCGTCTCGATCCTGAGCTTCGCATCGAGATTGGAGAGCGGCTCGTCCATCAGCACGAGCGGCGGCTCGATGACGATCGCGCGCGCGATCGCGACGCGCTGCTGCTGCCCGCCGGAGAGCTGCCCGGGAAGTTTCGCCGCCTGACCGGTGAGCTGGACGAGCGCCAGCGCGCGCGTGACGCGCGGCGCGATCTCGGCCGCGGGGACGCCCTGCATCCTGAGCCCGAAGCCGACGTTGCGCTCGACGCTCATGTGCGGAAACAGCGCGTAGTTCTGGAACACCATGCCGAAGCCACGCTTCTCCGGCGGCAGCGTGTCGATGCGCAGATCGTCGAGGCGGATCGCTCCACCCGAGAGTGCGAGTAATCCGGCGATGCAGTTGAGCGCTGTGGACTTACCGCATCCCGAGGGGCCGAGCAGCGCGACGAACTCGCCGCGCCGCACCGTCATCGTCAGCTCGTCGAGTGCGTTGAATGCGCGGCCGCCGGCCGCGGCGAAGCGCCGCGTGACCCGCTCGAGATGCAGTTCGCGGAAATCGTGGCGCACCGGTCACTTCGTCTTTTGCGCACCGACCTGCTGGTCCCAGATCCGGAATGCCTCGACCTGGCTCTTCGGCGGCAGCGACTGCGTGTGCGGAAACTCGCCGAGCCACTTGTCGTACTCGGGACGACCGTATTCCTTGACCGACTCCTGGCTCTTCGCCGGGGCCATTGCGAGCGTCACTCCCTTCACCGCCGGACCCGGATAGAAGTAGCCCTGGTCGTAGGTGTAGGCCTGCGCGTGCGGCGTCAGCAGGTACGCCATCAGATCGAGGACGACGGCGATCTTCTCCGGCGCGACGCCTTTGGGGATCACCATGTAGTGCGCGTCGTTGACCCAGGTCATGTGCTGGAACGGAGCCACCTTGAAGCTCTTCGGCACGATGCCGAGCGCGCGCGGATTCAAGTCCCAGCCGGTCACCGTCGGCGTCATGTCGCGCGAGCCTTCGCCCAGCTCCTTCATCACCGCGCCGGTGCCCGTCGGGTAGTACTCGACATAGGCGCCGAGCTCCTTCAGATACGCCCAGGTCTTGTCCCAGCCATGCACCGGGTCCTTCGGATCCTTGTCGCCGAGCAGATACGGAAGCCCCATCAGGAACGTACGGCCGGGGCCCGAATTGGCGGGACGCGCATAGATGAAGCGATTCGGATGCGCCTTGCACCACGCGAGTAGCTCCTGTGGCGTCGTCGGAACGTCCGTCACCTTGTCGGGGTTGTATTCGAGGAGCGGCCCGGCCGGCATGAACGTCACTTCGATGCCGTAGTCACCGGCGAGCTCCTGCATCTTCGCGGCCGCCGGCTGATAGTTCGCCATCAGATTCGGGAACTTCGACGCGAACGCCGGCATGAGCTGCGTGAGCTCGCCCTGCTCGATGCCCGCGGCGAGGAAATCGGTGCCGGTCAGCACCATGTCGATGTCGGTGCGCCCGGCCGCCTGCATCGCCTTCAGCTTCCCTGGAAGCTCTGGCGCCGGCATCTTCGTGAAGTTGAACTTCGACACCCACTGCGCGTGCGCCTTCTGATAGGCCTCGATCGCATCCTGCGTGAGCGCGAGGTTTCCGGCGACGTCGACGACGTTGATCGTCACCGCGCTCTTCGGCATCGGCGGCACCTGCGCGGAGGCTGTGCGACCGACCGGAAGCAGCAGCGCGGCCGCACTGCCGGCAGCGAGGCGCAGGGTGTGACGGCGGTGGTTGTTGAACGGGGGAGTTGGCTTGGGCATTTTGGGTCTCCTTGAAGGATCGAGGATCGAGGATTGAGGATGGACGATTGAGGAGCGGGGAGCGAGGAGCGAAGAGCGAGGATCGGGGAGCGAGGATCGGGGATCGAGGATCGGGTTCAGGAGCGCGCGGCGCGGCGGCGCGGCGTGCGCTCGGCATCGACGGCGCGCTGGAACTGCCGCACGACCCGCGCGAGATGGCGGTGCATCGCTGCGCGCGCACCGTCGGTGTCGTGTGCAGCAATCGCGCGCGCGATCGCCGCATGATCGCGGACCGTCTGCACCGCGAGCTCGCGCGTATGGAAATGCTGCTGCAACCTCCCCCACAGCTCGGCGCGCTGATTCCACAGCCCCTCGACGACGAGTTCGAGCGAGCCGTTGCGGGTGCTGCCGGCGACGCGCAGATGGAAGGCGCGGTCCTCCGCTTCGCGCGCCTGAAAGTCGTCGAGCGCGGCTTCCATCCGCGCGACACTTTCGTGGAGCGCCGCGGCATCCGCGGCATCCGCCTTCGTTGCCGCAAGCGCAGCGATCTCGCCTTCGACGAGACTGCGCGCCGCGAGGAGCTCGAACGGCCCCGGCCCGCCGTCGCTGCCTGCACGCGCGATGGCGGCCGTCGGGCTCGCGACGAAGATCCCGGTTCCGACGCGGACCTCGACGAGCCCGCTCATTTCGAGCGAGATGATCGCCTCGCGCACCGATGTGCGGCTGACGCGCAACTGCGCTGCGAGCTCGCGTTCGGCAGGCAATCGCGATCCCGCGGCGTACTCGCCGCTGGCAATGAGCTGGGCGAGCTGATCGGCGATCTGCCGGTAAAGGCGCCGCGGTTCGACGGCCGTGATGGGCAACCCGAATCCTCCTGGAGGCGCCGCGCGCCGGCATCGTCGGCCAGGCGGTCGCGGCATCATAGCGATCCCGCTATACTGTGGTCAAGTGGTCCGACCACCCGACCCCTGAGCCACCGACGAACATGAGATGAAGATCACTGCCGCGCGCGTCATCGTCTGCTCGCCGGGACGCAATTTCGTCACGCTGAAGATCGAGACCGACGACGGAATCTCGGGTATCGGCGACGCGACGCTGAACGGCCGCGAGCTTGCGGTGGCCGCCTATCTCGGCGAGCACGTTATTCCCGCGCTGATCGGACGCGACGCAGCGAAGATCGAGGACACCTGGCAGTACCTCTACCGCGGCGCGTACTGGCGACGCGGGCCGGTGACGATGTGCGCGATCGCCGCAGTCGACACCGCGTTATGGGACATCAAGGCGAAGGCGGCGCAGATGCCGCTCTACCAGCTCCTCGGCGGAGCGAGCCGCGACGCCGTCATGGTGTACGGACACGCGAACGGCGGCGACATCGCGGAGACCGTCGACGAAGTCGCCCGTTATCTCGACCTCGGCTATCGCGCGGTGCGCGCGCAGTGCGGCATTCCCGGACTCGCGTCGACCTACGGCGTCGCGCAGGACAAGATGTTCTACGAGCCCGCCGACGCCGCGATCGCCACCGAGAATCGCTGGTCGACGGCGCACTACCTCGATCACGTGCCGAAGCTCTTCGACGCGCTACGTGCGCGCTTCGGCTTCGAGTCGCACTTGCTGCACGACGTCCATCATCGGCTGACTCCGATCGAGGCCGCGCGGCTCGGCCGCAGCCTCGAGCCGTACCGCCTGTTCTGGCTGGAAGACCCGACGCCCGCGGAGAATCAGGAAGCGTTCCGACTGATCCGCAGCCACACGGTGACGCCGCTCGCGGTCGGCGAAGTCTTCAACACGATCCACGACTGCCAGGCGCTGATCACCGAGCAGCTCATCGACTTCATCCGCACGACCGTCGTGCATGCAGGCGGCATCACCCACCTGCGCCGGATCGCCCACCTCGCCGAACTGTGGCAGGTGCGCACCGGTTCGCACGGCGCCACCGATTTGTCGCCGGCGTGCATGGGTGCCGCGCTGCATTTCGATCTCTGGGTGCCGAACTTCGGCATCCAGGAGTACATGCGCCATACGCCCGAGACCGACGCCGTGTTTCCGCACGCATGGCGTTTCGAAGCGGGGTTCCTGCACCCGGGCGACGCGCCCGGGCACGGCGTCGAGATCGACGAGAAGCTCGCCGCGCGCTATCCGTACAAGCCGAGCGCGCTGCCGGTGAATCGCCTCGAAGACGGGACGATGTGGAACTGGTGACGGACGGCGTACGGCGTTACGACGATCGGGCGCTGCCAGCGCTCCACAGCATCAGAAAGCATGCCGCGGCAAGCGCCGCGATCCCGGCGACGAGGATCGTCCCCACCTGGAATCCGCCGAGTGTGTAGTGGCCGGTCAGTCGCGCGAGCACCGCGAGCGCGCACAGCACGAGGCCAACGATGCCGACGATGCGTCCCACCCAACCTGTTGCAGCCGCCATGATCCCCTCCGCCTCGATCCCCTATCCTCGATCCCCTATCCTCTATTCTTGCCCTCGCCCCTCGTCCCTCGCCCCTCGACCCTCACTCTGCAACAAAATGCCCCGACCGCCCGCCAAGCTTCTCCAACACGCGAACGTCAGAGATCCGCATCCCCCGATCGACCGCCTTGCACATGTCGTAGACGGTGAGGAGTCCCGCGGCGACGGCGGTCAGCGCTTCCATCTCGACGCCGGTGCGCTCGCGCGTCTCGACCGTCACCTCGATCGCGAGCGCGCTGTCTTCGGCGGGAAAGGCGAAGTCGACCGCAATGCGCGTCAGCATCAGCGGGTGAGCGAGCGGGATCAGCTCCGATGTGCGCTTCGCAGCCTGGATCGCTGCGATGCGCGCGACGCCGAGGACGTCGCCCTTCTTCGCAGTGCCGGTCTTCACGAGGTCGAGCGTTTCCGGCTTCATCGTAATGCGCCCGCCGGCGCGCGCCACGCGGCGCGTCACCGGCTTGTCGCCGACGTCGACCATGTGCGCCTGTCCGCTCGCGTCGAAGTGGGTAAAATGGGCGCCTGACCCGCTGCTGCGGAGAGCGCCGCGGCGGTCGGGATTCGCGGCCGGAACCGGACGGGGTGAGCGTGGCATGATCCGTGACGCTGCGCCGGCGACCAGCACGTGCTCCAAATCGGCGGAGGCTCCCTCCGCGTCGGAGCCGCCATGAACTCGGCGGCGCGCGCTGCATCTTAGCATCATCACTTCTCATGACGCGGTCGGTGACCCATCGCGCATCTCCCTCCCCGCGGCGCCTGCGGTTCGTTTCCGCGTGCCTCGTGGCAGCGCTCGCCATCATGCCGCTCGGCCCGGCCGGAAGCTGGCTCCCGGCACCGGTGACCCCTGCCGCGGCACAGGTTCTCCCCGATCTCGGCGACGTGTCGCAGGTCAGCCTGTCGCCGATGCAGGAGAAGAAGCTCGGCTTGGAAGTGATGCGCCAGCTCCGTGCGTCGGGTGCGTACCTCGACGACCCCGAAGTGAACGACTACCTCAACATGCTCGGCCATCGGCTGATCGCGGCGTCGACCGACGTGCACACCGACTTCACCTTCTTCGCCGTCAACAGCCCCGAGATCAACGCGTTCGCGCTGCCGGGCGGGTTCGTCGGCGTCAACGTCGGCCTGATCCTGATGACGCAGAACGAATCCGAGCTCGCGAGCGTGATCGCGCACGAGATCACGCACGTGACCCAGCACCACATGTCGCGCTCGATCGCGGCGCAGAAGGACTCGATGCTGCTCTCGCTCGCCGGTCTTGCGCTCGCGGTGCTTGCCGCACGCGGTGGCGCGAGCTCGGGGGACGCGGCGTCCGCGGCGATCGCGGGCTCGCAGGCGCTCGCGATCCAGCATCAGATCAACTTCACCCGCACCCAGGAGGCCGAAGCCGATCGCATCGGCTTTCAGCGCCTCGTCGCGGCGGGCTTCGATCCCAACGCGATGGCGACGATGCTCGAGCGGCTGCAGAAGGCGACGCGCTTTGCCGCAGCGGACGTCCCCGCCTATCTCCAGGATCACCCGGTCACCTACGAGCGGATCGCCGAGGCCAAGGCGCGCGCGGCGAACGTGCCGTACCGCCAGGTGCCCGATACGCTCGATTACGACCTCGTGCGCGCGCTCTTGCGCAGCTACCAGGGCAGCCCCCACGAGGCCGTCAAGTATTTCGACGACGCGATCGCCCAGCACCGCTACAACAACGCCGTCGCGACGCACTACGGACTCGTCGCCGCGCTGCTGCGCACGCACGACAAGGCGCGCATGACGAAGGCGCTCGCCGAGCTCGAGAAGATCGCACCGCCGCATCCGATGATCGACGCGATCGCCGGGCATATCCTCGAGCAAACCGGCAACCTCACGGCGGCGATCGAGCGCTTCCGCACGGGGGTCGAGCGCTACCCGAACAAGATGCAGATGATCTACGACTACCCGGACGCGCTGCTTAAGGCCGGGCGCAACGCCGAAGCGGCGAAGTTCGTCGAGCGCCAGATCGACCGCTTCCCGAACGACGGCCCGTTGCAGCTCATCGCGGCCAGGGTGTACGCCGCGCAGAACAAGGAAATGCTCTCGCACATGCACCAGGCCGAGTACTACGCGTGGCAGGGCAACCTGAAAGGCGCGATCGACCAGCTGCAGATCGCCGCGAAGGATCGCGACGGCGATTTCTACGAGGCTTCGATGGTCGATTCGCGGCTGCGCGAATACAAGCGCGAGGCCGCGGAGCAGACCAAGCCCGCCTTCGGCCGCTCGGGCTGAACCCCGCCGGCTCGAACGGAACCCCTGCCGTTTTTGCCAGCTGCGCGGGTGCCGCAGTCGGCTTAGAGTGCCTCCGTCCGCGATCCCGCCATGCTCCGTGCGTGGCGCATGGCGCGACGGAGGACAGGTGAAGATTCTCGTCGTCGACGACCACCCGTTGATCCAGCAGGCGCTCGCCGCCGCGCTGCCGCAGCTCGATGGCGGGATCGACGTTCTCGCCGCACTCGACCGCGACGGCACGCACGCGGCGCTCGCCCGCCACCCGGACTGCGACCTGGTGCTCCTCGACCTCACGCTTCCCGGGGCGCACGGCTTCGATCTCCTCGCCGAGCTCGTCCGCGACTACCGGCGCGTCCCGGTCGTCGTACTGTCGGCGACGCACGACCGCGCGACGGTGGCGAGCGCACTCGCCGCGGGTGCGCGCGGGTACGTGGCGAAGACCTCGACACCGGGCGAGCTCCTCGACGCGATTCGCACCGTGCTGGGCGGCCGGCGCAGCGTCACTTCCGACTACGAGCGCGCGCGCCCGGCGATCTCCGATCTTCCCGTTGCCGTCTATGGCCTCACGCAGCGCCAGGCCGACGTGCTGCGCCTCCTGATCGAGGGCAAGCCCAACAAGCTGATTTGCCGCGATCTCGCGCTGTCCGAGGGAACCGTCAAGGTGCACGTGAGCGCAATCCTGAAAGCGCTCAACGTTCGCACGCGGGCGGAAGTGATCGTCGAGCTGTCGCGCCGCGGCATTCTTCCGGGCGGTGCTGCACCCGCGCGCACCCACTGACCGATCGCAATCGGCCGATCGCAAGCGAGCGCGCGGTAGCGATCCCCGGCATTCTCAGGCCCCGATAACGCCATGTATCCGCCGTGCTCACCGAATCCGGCGCTTCTCGCGCGTGCGCGCGCGGACCAGGTGGCCACGCTCTACGCGCACGCCCACTACACGTCGCTGTCGATGGGACTCGGCGCGTTGATCTTCACCGTCGCGATGTGGGGCGAGAGCACGCCCGCGCTCGCCGCACTGTGGTGGGCGCTGATCGTGGCGAATCAGCTCTGGCGCACCGTGCTCGCGCGCGCCTGGGCGCGAATGCGTCCGGGAATCGCCGCCGCGCCGCGCTGGGGAGCGTACTGGGCCGCGGGCTCGGTCGTCACCGGCTCGCTGTGGGGCGCGGCGTCGATCGCGACGTTTCCGCAGTCGACCGCATGGCAGGCGCTTCTCATCGTCTGCCTCTTCGGCGTCGCGATGGGAGGCCTCTACCTCACCGGCGTCTACAAGCCGTCGCTGTATGGGTTCCTCCTTCCCGCGCTGGTGCCGCTGATTGTCCGCGTCGCAGTCGTCGGCGACCAGGTCCATGTGTTCATCGCCGTCGTGCTCGCGATCGTGCTGGTATTCGTGGTGGGCTTCGGCCACCGGCTGAACGACGTCCTGACGCGCTCGCTGGTGATCCGCTACGAGAACGTCGACCTCATTGCCGAATTGAAGGAGCGCAACCGCGCCGCGCTCGACGCGCGCGAGGCGGCCGAATCGGCGAATCGCGCGAAGAGCCAGCTCCTCGCGGCGGCAAGCCACGACCTGCGCCAGCCGCTCCATGCGCTCGGGCTCTACGTCGCGGCGCTCGCCGCGCGTGCGCGGCACGCCGACTGGCGCGGGCTCGTCGCCAACGTCCAGTCGGCGGCAAACGCGCTCGAGCTTCAGTTCGGGCAGTTGATCGACCTGTCGCGCCTCGACGCCGGGGCGTTGATCCCCGAGCGCGGCGCGGTTGCGCTGGCGCCGCTGTTCGACCGGATCGTCGCTGAATTCGCCCCGCAGGCCGAGGAGCGCGGTCTCGCATTGCGTGCCGCGGCGACGACCCTCGCCGTCGAGAGCGACGCGGGACTGCTCGAGCGCGTCGTCGGAAACCTCGTCTCCAACGCGATCCGCTATACCCGACACGGCGGCGTCCTTGTCGGCGCGCGGCGCCGCGGAGCGAGGGTCGCGATCGACGTGATCGACACCGGCGTCGGCATCGCGCCGGATCAGCGCGAGCGCATCTTCGAGGAGTTCTACCGGATCGGCGCCGGCGAGGCTTCGTCGGCGACGCACCGTGGCATGGGGCTCGGCCTCGCGATCGTGCGCCGATTCGCGAGCCTTCTCGGCCACGAGATCGACCTCGATTCGCGCCCCGGCCGCGGGTCGCGCTTTCGCGTGCTCGCGCCGCGCCTGCGCGTCCCCCGCCACCCGCTGCGACCGGTCGCGATCGACTCCCCGCTCGGCCGCGATGCGTCACGCGGCGGCACGCTTGCCGGAAACGTCGTCGCGGTCGTCGACGACGATCCGGCGACGGTCGACGCAATGACGACCTTGTTCGAGACCTGGGGTGCGCGCGTCGTCGGCGCCGGTACGCTCGATGCGCTGATCGCGAGCCTCGGCGCGCTCGAGCGTTATCCCGATCTCGTCGTCGCCGACCTGCGCCTCGCCGACGGCGACTCCGGCATCCGCGCAGTGAGGCGCCTGCGCGACGAACTCGGCTACGCGGTGCCCGCGATCATCGTCTCGGGCGACACCGGTACGCGCGCCGACCGCGAGGCGCGTGCGGCGGGCCTCATGCTGCTGCGCAAGCCGGTAGTCGCGGCAACGCTCGAAACCGCTGCCGTGTCGACGCTCGCCGGCCGGCCGGCCGCGACCGGTCTCACTGCGTCGCGCCGTGCCTCTCCAGCATCTTTGCGCGCCACTGATCGAGTCGCGCGAGCCGGTTCTGGATGCCCGTCCTGACCACTGCCTTCTGCTCAGGCGTGAACGTGCCGTAGAGGTTGAGCCACGCAGCGCGCGCCTGATGACGAAGCGCGATCGCCTGCGTCTGCGCGTTGTCGGCTGCCGCAGCCACCGCAGCGAGATCGGGCTCGGACTTCGCGAGCTCGGCGTTCAATACCGTGCGGACGTTCCCGCGATTGCTCCTGATCGTCGTGCGCGCGGCTTTCGACGCCGAAACGGCGCTGTCCCACATCGCCTGCTGCGACGTGTCGAGGTTGAGCTCGCTCTTCATGCGG
The DNA here is from genome assembly GCA_036379595.1 of Casimicrobiaceae bacterium. Classification (GTDB taxonomy): domain Bacteria; phylum Pseudomonadota; class Gammaproteobacteria; order Burkholderiales; family Casimicrobiaceae; genus VBCG01. The sequence continues at coordinate 10,401 of DASVGI010000034.1, forward strand.
GCGATCGCCGACACGACGTCGCCGCCGGCATCATGGGCGTGTCGCATCGGTTGCGCGGCAGCCGCGCCAATACCTGCGCCAACGAGCATCGCGACGGCAGCGGTTTTGAGCGTGGCCGCGAGACGGCGGGTGGTGGTGGTCTCTTTCATGCGTATCCTTCCTTTCGTGTCGGACCACCCGCACAAGGTGCGGTGGTCACGGGAGGAGCGCGTCGAAGCGTCGCGCCTGTGGCTTCGGCCGGCTTTGTCGCACGCCGTTCACCGCGGCCACGCCCGCATTGCAACCGCTCGTTGCACTGCGAGGCGCGCGATACAATCCGTTACAGCTTCGCGCAGACGCGAGTGCTGCGAACCGATCTAATCGGCTGCCATGACCGCGCGCACACCCGGCACCAAGGTCCTCGTCGTCGACGACGACGTGCGGCTGCGCGACCTGCTCACGCGCTACCTCACCGAGCAGGGCTTCCAGGTGAGCTCCCTCCCCGACGCGACGCTCCTCGATCGCCGGCTGCAGCGCGATCCGCCGCGCCTCCTGGTGCTCGACCTGATGCTCCCGGGCGAGGACGGGCTTGCGGTGTGCCGGAGGCTGCGCGCGGCCGGCGAAACGGTGCCGATCATCATGCTGACGGCGAAAGGCGACGACATCGACCGCATCGTCGGCCTCGAGATGGGTGCCGACGATTACCTGCCGAAGCCGTTCAATCCGCGCGAGCTCGTTGCGCGCATCCACGCGGTGCTGCGCCGTCACGGCGAGTACGTCGCGCCCGGAGCGCCCGGCGACGCGAAGCGCGTGCCGTTCGGCCGCCACACGCTCGATCTCGCGGCCCGCACGCTCGAGCGCGACGGCATCGTCGAGCCGCTGACCACCGGCGAATTCTCGCTCATCAACGTATTCGTGAGGCACCCGCGGCAGCCGCTCGCGCGCGAGAAGCTGATGCTGCTTGCGCGCGGACGCGATCACGAGGTGTTCGACCGCGCGATCGACGTCCAGGTCTCGCGGCTGCGCAAGCTGGTCGAGCCCGATCCCGCATCGCCACGCTACATCCAGACGGTGTGGGGCTTCGGCTACGTGTACGTGCCGGACGATGACGGCGCCGATGCGGCGGTCGCCGCGGCACCCGCAGGCGACGAATCACCCCGGTGACACTCTGGCCCCGCTCGCTGTTCGGGCGCCTGATGCTGCTCCTGGTCGCCGTCGTCGCACTGGTGGTCGTCACCACGGCGTTGCTGTTCGGCCATGACCGCGCAACGCTGATCGCGCGGCAGTTCAACGACACCAAGCTCGTCGAAGTGCGGGCGCTGAAGAGCGCGCTCGAGGCGATCGCTCCGACGGACGGGCGCAGCGGGCTCGCGCGGCTCGACCGCGAGTACGGCGTGCACTTCGTTCCCGAAGACGAGCGGCCGCACATCGGGGTCGCCGTGCACGGCGCGGCGATGCGCGACCTCGAGCAGCGCCTGCGCGAAGGCCTCGGCGAGCCCACCGAGGTCCGCATCACGCCCGGAGGCCATGCGCTGTTCATTCACGTGGTCGCGCGCGGCCAGGGCTACTGGATCGGCTTCCGGCTGCCGCAGCCGCCGCGCGAAAGCGTTCCGACGCGCGCGCTCACCTGGGCGCTCGCCATCGCCGCGCTCCTCGTCGCCGCCGCATTCGCGTTCGCGCGCTACCTCGCGCGCCCGCTGCGCGAGCTCAAACTCGCCGTCGACCAGGTTGGCCGCGGCGAGACGCCGGCATCACTGCCCGAGTCGGGAACCTCGGAGATCGCCGCGGTCAACCGCGGCTTCAACGCGATGCTCGCGAGCCTGCGGCAAAGCGAGCGTGACCGCGCGCTCCTTCTCGCCGGTGTATCGCACGACCTGCGCACGCCGCTCGCGCGGCTGCGGCTCGGCATCGAGCTCGACGACGACGACGCGGCGACCCGCGCCGGCATGGTCGCCGACATCGAGGAGATGGACCGCATCATCGGCCAGTTCCTGGACTTCGCACGCGACGTCCCCTCCGGCGCAGGCGAGCCGATCGACGTCGCCGCCGAAGTCGCCGCCGCAGCGGGCCGCT
>DASVGI010000035.1:0-10193 GCA_036379595.1 Casimicrobiaceae bacterium
TTGCGCGCGCTTCGCTGCAGCTCCGCGTGCCGGCCCCGACGCGACTCAACCATTGCAACCACGCGGTGCGCGCGTCCCTCCCCGGCCAGGTCCCTCAGGTCTCGAAAGAGCGGTGCTGCCGCGCCGGCATCCCGCAGGGCCCGCTCGAGCGCCTGCGCACGCAGCGCGACTTCGGCGCTGCCGAGGAGCGCCTTCGCGACCAGTCGCCGGTCGCGGCTCCTGCGCGCGTACGCGAGTGCGCGCTTCGCGATCTCGACCGCTTCCTGGATACGCCCACGGCGAGCTTCGACCTGGGCAGAGACATCGAGCGCCATCGCGTGGGCCGCCGATGAGCCGTCCTTTGCCGCGATGCGACCCATCTCGGAGGCGGCTTTCGAAGCGGCCTCGAATTCACCCCGATCGAGTGCTGCCAGCGCCCGCGCGCCGAGCTTCGTCAGCGCGTCGAAATCCGCCCGCGGGGACGAAGCGCTTCGCGCAGCCACGCGCCTTTGCGGCCGGCGCGCACTACGCGCTGCCGGCGACGAGATCGATGTCATGCGTCTCCTCCGCCAGGTCCCGGTGCATGGGTGGCGCTGCCCTGCCGCCCGATCGGAACCGTCGGATGGTGCGGCGGCGTTCGTATCCGGTCAAGCGGACGATTCGACGGCGCTTCGATCGTCCGCTCAGCGGCTGGCGGCGAGCGCAACGCTGACGTTGATCTCCCTGCCGTCGCGCAGCACGCCGAGGCGCACGTGGTTGCCGGGATTGAAGTCGTCGAGTCGCGCCTGCAGTCGCGACGGAGTCGTCACCGGCTTGCCGTCGACCGACACGATGACGTCCCCGGGGACGATCGAGCCGCGGTCGATCTTCGCTCCGCGCAGGCCCGCCGCGGCGGCCGGGCCATGCGGATCGACCCGCAGCACGAAGACGCCGGCGACGCCGAGACGCGAGGAGAGGAGGTCGTTCAGGTCGGAGTCGATCTCGATGCCGAGCGTCGGACGCGCGTAGCGGCCGTGCTCGATCAGCGCTGTCACGACGCGGTTGATCGTGTCGGCGGGCACGGCGAACCCGATCCCGGCCGATGCACCGCTCGGGCTGTAGATCGCCGAGTTCATGCCGATCAGCCGCCCCGCGCTGTCGATGAGCGGGCCGCCGGAGTTGCCGGGGTTGATCGGCGCGTCGGTCTGGATCAGGTGCTCGATCGTGTTGCCGTTGTCGTCGTCGATCGAGCGATCGAGCGCCGACACGATGCCCGTGGTGAGCGTCCAGTCGAGCCCGAACGGATTGCCGATCGCGTAGACCTGCTGGCCGACCTTGAGATCGTGGCTGGTGCCAAGCGGCAGCGGCGGCGGCGGATTGGACGGCACGCGGATCTTCAACACCGCGATGTCGTGAAACTGGCTCGCGCCGACCAGCGTCGCCGGGTAGTCGCGGCCGTCGTTCAAGCGCACGGTGGCAGCCGACGCGCCGGCGATCACGTGGTAGTTGGTGATGACGTGGCCGGCTTCGTCCCATATGATGCCCGAGCCCGTGCCGCGGGGAATCGTGCGGACGTTCCTCGACCACAGGTCGCGTACGCGTTCCGAGGTCGAGATGTAGACGACCGAGCGCTTCGACTTCTCGAAGATGTCGATCGTGCGCTGCTCGTCGGGGGCGAGCGCGCCGCGCGGCGTCGCCGGGCGGGCGATCGCCGCCGCGGCGGTCACGAGGGACGCAGCGAGCGTCAGCGCGAGCAGCATCACGGTGCTGCGACGCAAGCGCGCAGACGCCGGGCTGAAACGCTCGAAGGGGAAACGGGAACGCATGGGCAACCTGATTCGCAGCATCAACGCGTTCATTCTACCGGCCGCGATGCCGTCGGCCCGCATTCCGCATCGCTGGTTCTTCCCCGCCGCCGCAGCGTGGGCCGCGCTGGCGCTGCCGGTCTCGGTCTTCGCGATGCTCGGGCTGATCCCCGGCCCGCGCGCGCTCGCGAATCCGCTCGGGCACGCGCACGAGATGCTCGTCGGCTTCGCGCTCGCCGTCGTCGCCGGGTATCAGCTCCCGCAGATGACGCGCGAGCGTCTCACGCTGATGCTCGGCCTGTGGCTCGCCGGTCGCGTACTGTTCATCGCATCCGCGGGAGAGCTCGCCGCGTCGATCCCCGACATCGCCTTCGCGCTGGCGCTTGTCGCGCACATCGTCCCGCGCCTCTTCGGTGCCGCCAAGAAGCTGCGCAATCTCGCGCTCCCGCTCGTGCTGTCGGCGCTGTGCGTCGCCGCCGTGCTGTTCGACGTGCTGCTCTACTTGGCACTCGCCGCTCCGCTGCAGGCCGTCGTGTTGGCGTTCGTGCTGCTGCTCTCGGCACTGATGCTGTTCATGGGCGGGCGCATCCTCGCCCCGGCCGTCGCCGGTCAGTTCTACCGGCAGGGACGAAACCTGGAAGCGCGCGTGCAGCCGAGAATCGAGGCGACCCTGCTGATCCTCGTCGGCGTCGCGATCGTTGCCGCGGCGGTTCCCGCGGCGGGCATCGTGCTTCGCGCGGCCTGCGCGGCGGCGGGCGTCACCGCCCTCGTTCGACTCGTGCGCTGGCGCATCTGGGAGTGCCAGGGCCGCCCGGATCTCGCGTGTCTCGGCATCGGCTACACCTGGCTCGCGGTGGGGCTCGTCGCGCTCGGCGCGAGCGAAGGCGGACCGCTGCGCACCGCGGCGATCCACTGCGTCACCGTCGGGGCGCTCGGCACGCTGACGTTCAACGTGATGGCCGGCACCGTCATGCTGCGTGCCCGCCTCGAGCGCGCGCGCGAGCCGCGTCTCGTCTGGGGGACGGCGCTGATCAGCGCGGCGGCTGTGCTGCGCATCGGAGCCGCGATGAACGTGACCACTCCGGCAACGGCCGCAAAGCTGCCGCTTGCTGCCGCGACTCCCGCAACCGTACCGCTTGCTGCCGCGACTCCCGCAACGCTGCCGTTCGCTGCCGCGGCGAGCACGCCGGCGCCGGTGATGCTGGTCGCGGCCGCCCTGTGCTGGTCCGTCGCATTCCTGATCCTCCTGTGGCTCATCTTCGATGCGCTTCGCGTCGTGCGACAGCCTCACCCACCTTCCGCCGACGGCTGACCTTTGGCATCATGCGGCCAGAGATTATTTTTCCCCGATGAAGCCCGATCACCGATGAAGCTCTATCACTCCGCATCAAGCCCATTCGTACGCAAGGTCATGGTGTGCGCGCACGAGCTCGGCCTCGCCTCGCGCATCGAGCTGATTCCGAGCGCTGCGCACCCGATCAACCGCGATGCGGGCGTTGTCGCCGCCAATCCGCTCGGCAAGGTCCCGTCGTTCGTCACCGACGACGGGACCGTGCTCTACGATTCGCGCGTCATCTGCGAATACCTCGACCACCTCGCGCGCGGCGCGCTGTTCCCGCCGGCGGGAGTGATGCGCTGGCGCGCGCTGCGCGAGCAGGCGCTCGGCGACGGATTGCTCGATGCTGCGGTGCTGACGCGCTACGAAGCTGCCGTGCGCCCCGAGCCGTACCGGTGGCCGGCATGGACCGACGGCCAGCTCGCGAAGCTCGACTCGGGCCTCGCGGTCATCGAGGGCGATGCCGATCGCTATGGCGAGCGCGTCGACATCGGCACGATCACGATCGCCTGTGCGCTCGGCTACCTCGATTTCCGCTTTGCCGATCTCGGGTGGCGCAACGCGCATCCGCGCACCGCTGCCTGGTTCGCGCGCTTCTCGAAGCGGCCGTCGATGGCGGCATCGGCACCAACCCCGGCTGCCCCCACATCATCGGTTACATCTACACCGTCCCCGACGCCGACCGCGCGGTAAACGCGGCCGATCGGTCGCGCGTTGTCCGGATTCGAGTCACGAACACCGGAGGCAATCATGTCGCATGCACCGCGGATTACGACGCCTGTATCGCGCATTGCACTTCTTGCAGTGTTGCTCGCCGCGTGCACTGCGGCGTCGGCGCAGGTCACGCTCTACGAGCAGCCGGGGCTGCGCGGCCGCGCGTTCAGCACCAACGGCGCAATTCCCAATCTCGAGCGCCGCGGCTTCAACGATCGCGCGTCGTCGGTCGTCGTCCAGCGCGGACGCTGGGAGCTCTGCTCGGACGAGCAGTTCCGCGGCCAGTGCGTGTTCGTCGAGCGCGGACAGTATCCGTCGCTCGCTGCGATGGGCATGAACAATCGCGTGAGCTCGCTGCGTCCTGCCCGCGGACATGCCCACTACGTGCCGCCGCCGTCCACGGCGCCTTACCCGTACTACCCGCGTTACGGTGAGAAGCTCTATCAGGCGAGGGTGATCGCAGTGCGCGCGGTCGTCGGTCCGCCCGAGCATCGCTGCTGGGTCGAGCGCCAGCAGGTCGTCGAGAGCACCGGACCCAACGTTCCCGGCGCCATCATCGGCGGCGTGATCGGCGGCGTGCTCGGCCACCAGATCGGCAGCGGTCGCGGCAACGACGTTGCGACGGCGATCGGCGCGATCGGCGGCGCAGCGGTCGGGGCCAACGCCGGTACCGGCCAGCGCGTGACGACGCAGAACGTGCAGCGCTGTACGACGGTTCCTGGCTCCGCCCGCCCCGATTACTGGGACGTGACGTACGTCTTCCGCGACCGCACGCATCGGGTACAGTTGAGCGCGCCCCCCGGAGCGACGATCACCGTCAACCAGTACGGCGATCCGCGGATGTAACTCGGCGAGCCGCGGATGTGATCGGTGCTGCTGCGCAACCGTGACTATCTGCTCCTGTGGGGTGGGCAGGTCATCTCCACGGTCGGCTCCAGCGCGTCGGGGGTCGTCTATCCACTGCTGATTCTGGCGATGACCGGGTCGCCCGAGGCTGCGGGCGTCGCCGGAGCGCTGCGCGCACTGCCCTACCTCGTCCTCAGCCTGCCGGCAGGGGCGCTGATCGATCGCTGGGATCGCAAGCGCGTGATGATCTTCTGCGACGTCGGGCGCGCGGTCGCGGTGGCGAGCGTCCCGGTCGCGCTCGCGTTCGACGCGCTGACGCTCACGCAGATCTACGCGGCCACGCTGATCGAGGGAAGCCTGTTCGTGCTGTTCAACATCGCGGAAGTGGCCGCGCTGCCGCGCGTCGTCGCGACCGCTGAATTGCCGCAGGCGGCGGCGCAGAACGAAGCGGGATTCGCCGCCGCGAGCATCGCCGGCCCGTCATTCGGCACGGCGCTCTATCAGTGGCTGGGACGCGGCGCGCCGTTCGCCGCCGACGCGGTCTCCTACGTCGTCTCGGTGCTGTCGCTCGTCGCCATCCGCACGCCGTTTCGCGACGCTCCGGCCGCAGTGCGCCGCAACCTCCACGTCGAGATCGTCGAAGGACTCGTCTGGCTGTGGAAGAACCGCCTCGTTCGCTACATCGCCTTCCTGACCGGCGGCTACAACCTCGTCAACGCGGCACTGCCGCTCATCCTGATCGTGCTCGCGAAGGAGCACGGCGCGGGTGACGCGGCAGTCGGCATCCTGTTCAGCGTTGCGAGCGTCGGTGGCATCGTCGGTTCGCTCGTCGGCGGGCAGGTCCAGCGCCGCTTCAGCTTCGGCCAGGTGATCATCGGCACGGCGTGGATCAACCTGCTGCTGTTCCCGCTGTTCGCGCTGGCGCCGTCGTGGATCTGGCTCGGGGTGATCGCCGCGCTGATCGCCACACTCGGTCCGGTCTACAACGTGGTCCAGTTCAGCTATCGCCTGTCGCTCATCCCGGACGAATTGCAGGGACGCGTCAACAGCACGTTCCGCCTGCTCGCGTTCGGGTTCATGCCGGTCGGGGCGGCGCTCTCGGGCGTGCTGATCGAGCGCTTCGATGCGAGGGTCGCCGTGCTGGTGCTGGCGGCGGGGCTCGCGGTGCTCACGCTCGTCACCAGCCTCAACCGCGACGTGCGCGGCGCGCGCCCGATCGGCCGGACCGCGCCGGCTTGATCGTGCGATGCCCGGCGTGGACGGCATCGACGGAGCTGAGTGCGTCAACTGTGTCGAGGGCGTCGAGCCCACCGAGCGCGTCGAGGAAGGCCCGGGTGCGTGACGGCATCAGCCTGCGACCGGGAAACACCGCCCATGCATCGACCGGCGGCGGCCTCCATTCGGGAAGCACCGCGACGAGCTCGCCGCGCGCGACCCACGCCGCGGCCAGGCGATCGTGCGCGCTCGCGATGCCGGCACCGGCAGCCGCGATCCGCATCAGAAGCTCGGGCGAGTTCGCGATCGCCCGCGCAGGCGGGCGACCCTCCCAGCGTTCGCTGCCGCGTACGAGCATCCATGGCATCGGCTCGCCGCTGCGCCCGAGGACTGCGACCGTGTCGTGCTCCATCAGCGCCTTGGGCTCCGACGGCGCGCCGCGACGCGCGACGTAACCGGGCGACGCGTAGAGGCTGCTCGTCAGCGAGATGATTCGCCGCGCCGCGAGCGACGCGTCGTCGCGAAGCACGCCCATGCGGATCGCGACGTCGTAGTTCTCGCCGATGAGATCGACGAAGCGCGACGTGAGATCGAGTTCCAGCGTGACACCCGGCTGATCGCACGCGAAGCGCGCGAGGATCGGCGCGAGCACGAAGACCGCGAAGTCGCCGGGCATCGTCACGCGCAGGCGCCCGCTCGGGCGCGCCTGTCGGCTCGCCGCGAACTGCGCAGTCGCGTCGACCTCCTCGCCGATTCGCTGCGCATGCTCGAGCACACCGCGGCCGAAATCGGTGACCGAGAGCCTGCGCGTCGTCCGCAGCAGCAGCCGCTCGCCGAGAATCGCTTCGAGCGCCATCACGCGCCGCGACACCGTCGCCTTCGGCAGGTGCAGCGATTCCGCAGCGCGCGAGAAGCTTCCGTCCGCGACGACACGCGCGAAGATGAGCAGATCGGCAGGGTCGGGGGATTGGCGGGGGATCGGCATGGCGAGGGACGAGGAGCGAGGATCGAGAATCGGATCAAGTGGAGCCATTGTCCCATATATGCAACAATATAACTCAGTTTCACGACTTTATCGATTCACAATCGACAATTACATTGCTTCCACGGTGATCAACCACTCGATGAAGGCGACGATGAACATCCTGCAGATCAATTCCAGCGCCCGCGGGCGCGACTCGCATTCGACGCGGCTTGCGAACCGGATCGTCGATGCGCTTCGCGCCGAGAAGCCGGGCGCGACGCTCACGATTCGCGACCTCGGCCAGTTTCCGCACCCCGCTCTCGACGAGGCCGCCGTCGGTGCACTCTTCACGCCGGCCGAAGCGCGCAGCCCCGAGCAATCGGCGCGCGTCGCGCAGGACGACCTCTTGATTGCCGAGCTTCAGGCCGCAGATGTTGTGGTGCTGGGCGTGCCGATGTACAACTTCGGCATCCCGGTCCAGTTGAAGAACTGGATCGACGCGATCTCGCGGCGCGGCGTCACATTCCGCTACACCGACCGAGGACCCGAGGGGCTGCTGACCGGCAGGAAGGTCTACGTCGCGCTGGCGCGCGGTGGGCGCTACCGCGACACGCCGGCCGACAGCCAGGTGCCATACCTCAAAACGGTGCTGGGCTTTCTCGGTCTGACCGAGATCGAGTTCGTCTACGCCGAGGGGCTCTCGATGGGTCCCGACGCCGAGCGACAGGCGTACGCTGACGCGATGGCGCAGATCCGCGATGCGGTCGGGCGCAACATGGAAACGATCGAAGCAGAGGCGGCGTGACGGGGCAACTCATCCCGGCGCCGCACAACGACAAGGAGATGACGATGGCCACGACGATCCACGACAACGTTACCGCGCGTCGCGAAGCGGCGTCGATCACGCACAACGCGGCGCCGAGCACGCGCGACGCCGCCGAGAATGCCGTCGCGCATCCGCGCACGGTCGAGCAGGTCGTCACCGGACAGCGCACGTCGGACGGCGCCGGCGTGAAGCTGACGCGCGTGCTGACGCAGCCGCTGCAGCGACGGCTCGATCCGTACCTGATGCTCGATGCGTTCGGAACCGACGATCCGCAGGACTATATCGGCGGCTTCCCCGATCACCCGCATCGCGGGTTCGAGACGATCACCTACATGATCGCGGGACGCATGCGTCACCGCGACAGCGCCGGGCACGAAGGACTGCTGCAGAACGGCGACGTGCAGTGGATGACGGCCGCGCGCGGAATCGTCCACTCGGAGCTCCCCGAGCAGGAAGAGGGCCGGATGGAAGGCTTCCAGCTCTGGCTCAACCTCCCCGCGAAGGACAAGATGAACGCGCCGTGGTACCGCGACATCAAGTCGCGCGACATCCCGTCGTTCACGACGCCCGACGGCGTGACCGCGCGCGTCATCGCGGGGGCGAGCCACGGCGTCGCAGGCGCCGTCTCGCGCGAGTCGACCGAGCCGATCTACGTCGATCTCGAGCTTCCGGCGGGGACGCGCTTCGCGCAGGCGCTGCCTGCTACGCACAACGCGTTCGTCTACGTCTACCGCGGCGACGTGACGATCGCCGGCACACGCGTCGCCGCGCAGCACATGGCGATCCTCGCGAACGATGCGGCGAGCGATGGTGTGGTGATCGAAGCGACGAGTGCGGCGCGCGTGCTGCTGATCGCAGGCAGGCCGCTCGGCGAGCCGATCGCGCAGTACGGCCCGTTCGTGATGAACACGAAGGACGAGATCTACCAGGCCGTCCAGGACTACCAGTCCGGCCGGTTCACCTCGCGAGAGTAACGGCAGGACCGGTGCGGGCGGCGCGGTACCATCGCGCCCAGCCCGCATCCGCCATGCCCGCCGTCCCGACCGTTCTCGTTCCGCTCGCACACACCGACTGGAGCGCGCTCTACGTCGCGAGCGAGTGGGTCGTCCGCGTCGTTGCGCTCTTCTACGTGCCGCAGCGGCGGCCGCCCGCCGCCGCGCGCGCGTGGCTCCTCCTCATCTTCTTCCTGCCGTGGCCCGGGCTCGTGCTCTATCTCCTGATCGGGCGCGCGTGGATGCCGCGCCGACGCTATCGCGTGCAGAAGCAGATCTCCGAGCTGATCCGCGGGCTCGTTCCGCGCCCGGAGGCGTTCGAGACGCGCGTCGGGCATCCGGTGCCGGCGGAGCTGCTGCCGGCGCTGCGGCTCGCCGATTCGCTGTCCGAGTTCCCGGCGGTCGGCGGGTGCCGCTTCGAGCTTCTCCCCGATTACGAGGCGACGATCGATCATGTCGTCGATGACATCGGGCACGCGCGCCGTTACGTGCACCTCCTCTTCTACATCTTCGAGAACGACGAGGTCGGCCGGCGCGTCGCCGACGCGCTCGTTGCCGCCGCGCGGCGCGGAGTCGCGGTGCGGCTGCTTCTCGACGCCGTCGGCTCGCGCGCGGGCCTTGCCGAGCTCGGGCCTCACCTGCGCGCCGAAGGCATCGAGGTGATCGCAGCGATGCCGCTGCGCTTCTGGGGCCCCAACGCCGCGCGCTTCGACCTTCGCAACCACCGCAAGCTCGTCATCGTCGACGGCAGAGTGGCGTACTTCGGATCGCAGAATGTCGTCAGCGCGCGCGCGAACCGCGGCCTCGTCAACGAGGAGCTCTTCGTGCGCGCGACCGGCACGATCGTCCGTCATCTGCACGCGGTCCTGCTCGGCGACCGTTATCTCGAAACGGGCACACTGCCGCCGGAATCGGCCGACCTCGCACCGCCCGAGCTCAACCTGTCGGTCGACGGGCTTGCGCAGGTCGTGCCGAGCGGGCCGGGCTACAACGAGGGCTCGTCCGAGGCGGTGATGATCGCGCTGATGTACGGCGCCCGCTCGCGCGTCGTTCTCACCGCTCCGTACGTGATCCCGAGCGCCGCGTTTCTCGCCGCGATGACGAGCGCCGCGCGCCGCGGCGTCTCGGTCGACCTCATCGTCGACGCCGAATCGAACAAGCCGCTGGTCCAGCTCGCGCAGCAATCGTTCTACGCCGAGATGCTGCGTGCGGGCATTCGCATCCACCATCACCGCGGAAGCTTTCTGCACGCAAAGCACCTGTCGATCGACGACGGCGTCGCGCTCGTCGGCTCGTCCAACTTCGACATCCGCTCGTTCGCGCTCAATGCCGAGGTGAGCGTGCTTATTTTCGATCGCGGCGTCGTCGCGCGGCTGCGCACGATCCAGGAGGGCTACCTCGCGAAGTGCGAGGAGATCACCGCTGCGTCGCGCCGGCGCGTGCCGCTGCCGCGGCGCGCCGCCGAGAATCTCGCGCGGCTGACCGACACGCTGCTGTAGCGTGCGGCGGGGTCAGGTCTTGCCTTTTGCCCAAAGCG
>DASVGI010000036.1:0-10275 GCA_036379595.1 Casimicrobiaceae bacterium
TCGCGCGTGAGCGCTTTTCGGCGCTCGATCGCGTGCTGGCGGAACTCGCAATCGAGCGGGTCGACGGCGTGCTGCTCGATCTCGGCGTGTCGTCGCCGCAGCTCGACGATCCGGCGCGCGGCTTCATGTATCGCGACGACGCGCCGCTCGACATGCGGATGGATCCGACCGCGGGCGAATCGGCGGCAGAGCTCGTCGCCCGTGCTTCGATCGACGAACTGACGGAGGCTCTGCGCGACTATGGTGAAGAACGGTTTGCTCGGTCGATTGCAACAGCAATTGCTAAGGCGCGCGCGCGGCAACCCATCGTTACGACACGCCAGCTTGCCGGAATCGTCGCGCAAGCCATCGGCACGCGGACGCGGGGTGATTGGCATCAGGATCCGGCGGCGCGAACCTTCCAGGCTCTACGGATTGCGGTGAATCACGAGCTCGACGAACTGTCGGCGGTGCTGCCCCTCGCGACCCAGGCGCTCGCGCCGGGTGGACGCCTCGCGGTGATCAGCTTCCACTCGCTCGAGGATCGCATCGTCAAACGCTTCATCGCTGCGGCATCGACGCCTTTCGGCGGCGACCCGCGCCTCGCGCGCGCAGCGATTCCCCAGCGCGCGCTGCCGCAGCCGCCGCTCGCACCGGTCGGACGCGCGCTGCGTGCGGGGCCCGCGGAAATCGCGGCGAATCCGCGCGCGCGGAGCGCGATGCTGCGCGTTGCCGAGCGCACCGCGGCGCCGCTTCCCGACGACTGGTCGCGTCGGAGCACACGGGGTAGCCGATGACGCGCGTCTGCCTCGCGCTCCTGGCGCTCCTCGTGCTGTGTTCGCTGTCGCTCGTCACGTCGCGCCATCAGGCGCGGCGCGCGTTCGTCGAACTCGAGCGGCAGCAGACGCGTGCGCACCAGTACGACGTCGAATACGGCCAGCTCTCGCTCGAGGAATCGACGTGGGGGATGCCTGCGCGCGTCGCGAAGATCGCACGCGATGGCCTGCACATGGAATTGCCGACACCTTCGCGCGTCGAGGTCGTCGATCTGCCGGCGGCGCCGGCTGCGGTTGCTGAGGCGCGGGCTACGGTGGCAGCGGCACCGGCGAAGATCGCTGCCGCAGGACGGGGCGCACGGTGAATACCGCTGCTCTGCGGCGAGCGGCGCCGCCGCGGATCGAGCTCTCGCAGGCGCGCTCGGTGGCGCTCTTCGGCGCGCTGGGTGTGCTCCTCCTCGTGCTCGTCGGCCGCTCGCTCGACCTGCAGTGGCTCGAGGACGCATTCCTGCAGGGACAGGGCGCGGCGCGCTATGCGCGCGTGCTCGAAGTGCCGGCGCATCGCGGCCGCATCGTCGATCGCAATGGCGTCGCGCTCGCGATCTCGACGCCGGTGAAGTCGCTGTGGGTGTTTCCCGACAAGGTCGAGGCGACGCCGGTGCAGCTCGCCGAGCTCGCGAAGGTGCTCGAGTTTCCGCCGCGGCAGCTTGCCGCGCGCCTGCACGGGCCCGACGAGTTCACCTACGTCGCGCGACGCCTGTCACCGGAGACCGCGGAGCGCGCCGAGGCGATCGGCATTCGCGGATTGAACGAGCAGACCGAGTATCGCCGCTACTATCCCGGTGGCGACGTCACCGCGCAGGTGGTCGGATTCACCGGCGATGGCGATCGCGGCCAGGAGGGCATGGAGCTCGCGCAGCAGGCGTGGCTCGCCGGCAAGCCTGGGTCGCGGCGCGTGATCATCGATCGGCGCGGCGATGCGGTCGAGGACATCGCGGCGATTCGCGCGCCGCAGGCGGGGCGCGACCTCGCGCTGTCGATCGATTCGCGCATCCAGTTTCTCGCGTTCAACGAGTTGCAGGCGGCGATCACGCGCAACAAGGCGAAGGCGGGCAGCGTCGCGGTCGTCGACGCGAAGAGCGGCGAGATCCTCGCGCTCGCGAACTGGCCGACCTACAACCCGAATCGCCGCGAGAAGATTGCGCGCGATCGCATGCGCAACCGCGCGCTCACCGACACCTTCGAGCCCGGCTCGACGATGAAGCCGTTCACGATCGCGGCCGCGCTGACGGCGGGCAAGGTGACGCCGCAGACGATCATCCACACCGAAGCGGGCCAGATGACGATCGGCCCCGACACCATTCACGACGCGCACCGCGCCGGACCGTTGACGGTCGAGCAGGTGATCCAGAAGTCGTCGAACATCGGCGCCGCGAAGATCGCGCTCGAGCTGCCGGCGAAGACGATGTGGAAGATGTTTACCGACGCGGGCTTCGGCGCGCCTCCGCAGACCGGCTTTCCGGGTGAGGTCGGCGGGCGCCTGCGGCCGCCGCGAACCTGGCGCCCGATCGAACAGGCGACGATGGCGTATGGGCACGGGCTGTCGGTCACGCTCGTTCAGCTCGCCCGTGCCTACACGATCTTCGCCGACAACGGCAGGCTGAAGCCGGTCGAGCTCCTGAAGACCGACGGCCCGGTCGTCGGCGTGCCGGTGATCTCTCCGGCGATCGCGCACGAAGTGCTGCACATGCTCGAAATGGTGACGAAGCCCGGCGGGACCGCCCCCGAGGCGCAGGTCTCGGGCTATCGCGTCGCCGGCAAGACCGGCACCGCGCGCAAGGTCGAAGGCGGCGTCTACGCGCGCCGCTACGTCGCGTCGTTCGTCGGCATCGCTCCGGTCTCCAATCCGCGCCTCGTGATCGCGGTGATGATCGACGAGCCGTCGACCGGCGACTACTACGGCGGCAGCGTCGCGGCACCGGTGTTCTCGCACATCGCCGGCGCCGCGCTGCGGCTCCTCGGCGTTCCCACCGACGCGCCGGTCGACAACGTCGTGCTGCCGGCGCCCGAGGCAATCGTGCCGGAGGATTCATGATCGCCGCGCGCGAAAATGCCGCCGCGAACGTTGCTGCGAGCGCCGCTGTGGGTGACGCCGCCAGCTTCGATGCCGAGGCGGCGCTCGCGCGGCTCGGCGTCCCACTTGCAGGGATCACCGCCGACAGCCGCCGCGCAGCGCCGGCGATCGCCTTCGCCGCGTACCCGGGTGCCCGGCGCGACGGCCGCGACTTCATCGGCGATGCGATCGAGCGCGGCGCCGCCGCCGTGCTGTGGGAAGCGGACGGTTACGCGTGGGACGGCGAGCGGTGGGACGCACGACGGCAGGTGCGAGAGCTCGGCGTCACCGGGTTGCGCGACCGCGTCGGGATGCTCGCTTCGGCGATCTACGGTTACCCGTCGCGCGCGCTGTGGATGGTCGGCGTCACCGGAACCAACGGCAAGACGTCGTGCGCGCACTGGACCGCGCAGGCGTTCGCGCGCTGCGGGCGCCGTGCCGCGGTCGTCGGCACGCTCGGCAATGGCTTCGTCGACAGAGGGCCATCGAGCGAAGAGGTCCGCAACACGACGCCCGATGCCTGCGAGCTGCACGAGATGCTCGCCCGCTGGCGCGCACAGGGCGCGGCGGTCGTCGCGATGGAGGTTTCGTCGCACGGCCTCGACCAGGGGCGCGTGAACGGCGTCGAATTCAAGGTTGCGCTCTTCACCAACCTCACGCGCGATCATCTCGACTATCACGGCACGATGGAGGCCTACGCTTCGGCGAAGGCGCGCCTCTTCGACTGGCCGGGGCTCGAATGCGCGGTGATCAACGCCGGCGACGCGTTCGGTCGCGAGCTGATCGCGAAGCTTCGTGCGCGCGGCACGAAGGTCCTCGCCTACGGCGCTGCGGGCGCCGACATCGTCGCGACGAAGGTCGACGCGACCCCGACCGGCATGACGATCGCTGTGGCGACGCCCGCGGGAAAAGGGTCGATCACAACCGGTCTCACCGGGGCGTTCAACGTCGACAATCTTCTCGGCGTCACCGGCGTGCTGCTCGCGAGCGGGATCGCGCTTGCCGATGCGCTCGAAGCCCTCGCCCACGTCACCGCGCCGCCGGGGCGGATGGAGCGCCTCGGAGGCGGCGCGGCTCCGACGGTGGTGATCGACTACGCCCACTCGCCCGATGCGCTTCTCAAGGTGCTGACCGCCGTGCGTTCCGCGCTCGGCGCGCACGGCAGGCTCGTCTGCGTGTTCGGCTGTGGCGGCGATCGCGATCGCGGCAAGCGCGCCGAGATGGGCGCGATCGCCGCGCGGCACGCCGACCGCGTGATCGTCACCAGCGACAACCCGCGCAGTGAGGACCCGCAGGCGATCGTGCGCGACATCGTCGCGGGCGTGCCCGCCGGCAGCGACACCGTTGCGGTCGAAGTCGACCGCACGCATGCGGTCACCGCTGCGATCGTCGCGGCGAAGCCGGGTGATGTCGTCGTCGTGGCGGGGAAGGGTCACGAGCCGTACCAGGAGATCGCCGGCGTGCGCCATCCGTATTCGGACCGCGCCGTCGCGACGGCCGCGCTCGCGCAGCGGGGCCGCGGATGACGACGGCCGCGACAACGAGGTACACGCGATGGACTCGCCGATGATGGATACGATCGAGGCCGCGCGCGCGATGCGGGGACGGGTAATCGGCGCCGGCGTGATGTTCTCGCGCGTGGTCAGCGACACGCGTCGCGTCGTGCCCGGTGATCTCTTCTTCGCGCTTCGCGGCGAGCGTTTCGACGGACACGATTTCGTCGCGCAGGCGATCGCCGGCGGCGCGGTCGCGGCGGTCGTCGCCAATGCGCGGGCCACGGACCTTGCCGGCAACCTGGTCGCCGTCGACGAGCCGCTTGCGGCGCTCGGTGCGCTCGCCGCCGACTGGCGCCGGCGCTTCGCGATTCCCGTGGCGGCCGTCGCGGGAAGCAACGGCAAGACGACGACGAAGGAAATGATCGCGTCGGTCTTCCGCGCCGGCGTCGGGGATGTCGCCGTCGTCGCAACCCCCGGCAATTTCAACAACGCGATCGGGCTGCCGTTGTCGGTGCTGGCACTTCGCGACACGCATCGGCTTGCGGTGTTCGAGATCGGCATGAACCACCGCGGCGAGACGCGCGAGCTCGCCGCGATCGTGCAGCCGACGATCGCCGTTGTCTGCAACGCCCAGCGCGAGCATCAGGAGTTCATGTGCTCGGTCGACGAAGTGGCGGCCGAGCACGCCGATCTCGTGCGCGCGCTGCCGCGCGGCGGCCAGGCGATCCTCAATGCGGACGATCCGCGCGTCGGCGTGTGGCGCGCCGCCGCCGCCGAAGCCGGCGCGACGATCGTCGATTTCGGCCTCGACCATCCGGCAGCGGTCAGCGGCCGCGTCGCAACCGACGCCGCGGGTGCGCGCCTCGAGCTCGTCACTCCTGTCGGCTCGGCGACGGTGCGCCTCGCCATCGCCGGGCGACACATGGCGCTAAACGCGCTCGCGGCCGCTGCCACCGGCATCGCGGCAGGTGTGTCGCTCGATGCGATCGTCGGCGGCCTCGAAGCGTTCCGGCCGGTCGCCGGGCGGCTCGCGCTTCGCGCCGGCATCGGCGGCAGCACGATCATCGACGACACCTACAACGCGAATCCCGATTCGATGCGCGCGGCGATCGACGTTCTCGCTGCGCGCGATGGCCTCCGCTGGCTCGCGATCGGCGACATGGGCGAGGTCGGGGACGAAGGCGCCGCGTTCCACCGCGAGATCGGCGAAGCGGCGCGCGCGGCGGGCATCGATCGTCTCGACACCTGCGGCTCGCTCGCTGCCGAAGCCGCAGCCGCGTTCGGAAGCGGCGCCACGCACCACGCGTCGGCACGCGCGCTCGCCGATTCGCTGCGCGCAGCACTCGCCGACGCTGCGCTCGCCGACGCCGCGCTCGCCGAGGTCACGCGTTCGCCGCAGGTGACTGTGCTCGTCAAGGGTTCGCGCTTCATGCGGATGGAAGCGGTCGTCGCGGCGCTGTGCGAACAGGGCGACGGGGGCGCGCACTGATGCTGCTGTGGCTCTCCGAAATGTTCTCGCGCGATGTCCGCCAGCTCAACGTGTTCGCGTACATCTCGCTGCGCGCCGTGCTCGCGACGATGACCGCGCTCGTGATCTCGTTCGTGATCGGCCCGCGGATGATCGCCTGGCTCACGCGGATGAAGATCGGCCAGTCGGTGCGCGACGACGGTCCGCAAACGCATCTCGCGAAAGCGGGAACGCCGACGATGGGCGGCGCGCTGATCCTCGTGTCGATCGTCATCACGACGCTCCTGTGGGGCGATCTTCGCAATCGCTTCATCTGGGTGGTATTGCTGGTGACGCTCGGCTTCGGAGCCGTCGGCTGGGTCGATGACTGGCGCAAGGTCGTGCGCAGGAACCCGAAGGGGCTCTCGGCGCGCGTCAAGTTCGGCTGGCAGTCGGCGATCGGCCTCGTCGCCGCCGTCTATCTCGCGTTCTCGGTGTCGGCGCCCGACAACTTCCAGTTCGTGCAGGCGTTCTCGGCATGGATCCGGAGCGGCTTCTCGACCAGCCTCTCGCCGAAAGCCGACCTGATCGTGCCGTTCTTCAAGATGGTCTCGTATCCGCTCGGCGTCTGGGGATTCATCGCGCTCTCCTATTGCGTGATCGTCGGCGCGAGCAACGCGGTCAACCTGACCGACGGGCTCGACGGCCTCGCGATCATGCCGACGGTGATGATCGGCGGCGCGCTCGGCATCTTCGCCTACGTCACCGGCAACGCGATCTTCGCGCGCTACCTCGGCTTTCCGCACATTCCCGGTGCGGGCGAGCTCGCGGTGGTGTGCGGCGCAATCTCGGGTGCCGGCCTCGGCTTTCTCTGGTTCAACGCGTATCCGGCCGACGTGTTCATGGGCGACGTCGGCGCGCTGGCGCTCGGCGCTGCGCTCGGCGCGATCGCGATCATCGTGCGCCAGGAGATCGTGCTGTTCATCATGGGCGGCGTGTTCGTCGTCGAGACACTGTCGGTCGTGATTCAGGTGTTCTCGTTCAAGACCACCGGCCGGCGCGTGTTCCGCATGGCTCCGCTCCACCATCACTACGAGCTCAAGGGCTGGAAGGAAAACCAGGTCGTCGTCCGCTTCTGGATCGTCACGATGCTGCTCGTCCTCTTCGGTCTCTCCACTCTCAAGTTGCGCTGACATGACACCTGATTACCGCGGACGCCGCGCCCTCGTGCTCGGCCTCGGTTCGACCGGGCTCTCGACCGCCCGCTACCTCTCCCGTCACGGGGCGCTCGTGCGCGTCGCCGACACGCGCGCCGAGCCGCCGCAGCAGGACGCGCTGGCACGCGCGCTTCCCGACGTGCCGATCGAGCGCGGTCCGTTCACCAGCGCGACGTTCGACGGCGCCGAGCTGATCGCGATCAGCCCCGGCATCGCGAAGCACGAGCCGGTGATCGAAGAGGCGGTCGCCGCCGGCGCCGAGCTCGTCGGCGACGTCGAGCTCTTCGCGCGCGCGCTTCCCGCCGACCAGAAAGTGCTCGCGGTCACCGGCACCAACGGCAAGACGACCGTGACGTCGCTGATCGGAGCGCTGACGCGTGCCGCCGGGTTGTCGACGGTCGTCGCCGGCAACATCGGCAATCCGGTGCTCGACGAGATCACGCGCTGCGAGGAAGGCACGCTGTGGCCGTCGGTGTTCGTGCTCGAGCTTTCCAGCTATCAACTCGAAACGACGTCGAGCCTCGCTCCGGTCGCGGCGACGGTGCTCAACGTCTCGGCCAACCACATGGACCGCTACAGCGGCATCGCCGATTACGCGAGCGCCAAGGCGCGCATCTTCGCGCACGCCGCCGTGCAGGTGCTGAACCGCGACGATCCGATCGTGCGCCTGATGCGCCGGCCCGGCCGTATCGTGCAGACCTTCGGCGCCGGCGTGCCGCTGTCCGAGGAGGAATGGGGCCTGGTCGAGCGCGGCGGCAAGACCTGGCTCGCGAGCGGCGGCGATCTCATCATGGAGACGTCGCGCCTCGCACTCGTCGGTCGTCACAACGCGATGAACGCGCTCGCCGCGCTGGCACTCGCCTGCGCTGTCGCCAAGCGCAGCCGCGCGATGCACGAGGCGCTCGCGAACTTTCGCGGGCTGCCGCACCGGATGACGCCGATCGCCGACGTCGAGGGGATCCTCTACATCGACGATTCGAAAGGCACGACGGTCGCGGCGACGCAGGTCGCTCTCGAAGGAATCGGTCGCCCGGTCGTGCTGATCGCCGGCGGCGACGGCAAGGGCCAGAGCTTCGCGCCGTTGCGGGCGGGCGTCGATCGCACCTGCCGCGCGGTGCTGCTTATCGGACGCGACGCCGGCGAAGTGGCGCGCGGACTCGCCGGAACGAAGGTGCCGGTCGAGATGGCGGGCACGCTCGAAGTCGCCGTCGCGCGTGCGACCGAGATCGCGCGAGCCGGCGACGCGGTGCTCCTCTCGCCGGCGTGCGCGAGCCTCGACCAGTTCCGCGACTACGTCGAGCGTGGCACGCGCTTCGGCGAGCTCGTGCGCGGTCATCTCGCAGCGGACGTCCATGCGTAGGCAGCTCGCCGCCGCGAGCCCGGTACGGCGTGCGCCGCTCGCGCCGCTGCCGCGCAATCCGCGCTCGATGCTCGCTTACGACGTCTCGCTCGTCTGGACCGTGCTGCTCCTGCTGGCGTTCGGTCTCGTCATGGTGTACTCGGCGTCGATCGCCACTGCCGAGGCATCGGCGCGCACCGGCTACCACGCGTGGTATTTCCTCGTCCGGCACGCGGTGTTCCTCGCCATCGGGCTCAGCCTCGCGTTCTTCGCGTTCCAGGTGCCGGTCAAGGTCTGGCAGCAGTTCGCGGCGTGGATGTTCGTCGCGAGCGCCGCGCTGCTGGTGCTCGTGCTGGTGCCCGGCATCGGCCGTGCGGTCAACGGCTCGCGCCGCTGGCTGTCGCTCCTCGTCGTCAACATCCAGCCGTCCGAATTCATGAAGCTCGCGGTCGTCGTCTACGCCGCGAGCTACGCGGTGCGCAAGGCCGCGTTCCTGCACGCCGAGCAGCCACTCAGGATGACACTGCTCCGCGGCTTCGCGCCGCTTTCCGCGGTGATGGTCGCCGTCGGCGGACTGCTCCTGCTCGAGCCCGATTTCGGCGCGCTCGTCGTGATTCTCGCGATCGCGTTCGGCATCCTGTTTCTCGGCGGGCTCGACTGGCGGCTTCTCGCCGGCCTCGTCGTGTTGATGCCGATCGCACTCGCCGGCATCGTCGTCGCAGCGCCCTATCGCGTGCAGCGTCTCGCGGTGTTCCTCGATCCGTGGTCCGACCCGATGCATCGCGGCTACCAGCTCTCGCATTCGCTGATCGCGTTCGGCCGCGGCGAGTGGTTTGGTGTCGGTCTCGGGTCGAGCGTCGAGAAGCTCCTCTACCTCCCCGAAGCGCATACCGACTTCCTGCTCGCGGTCATCGCCGAGGAGCTCGGCTTCGTCGGCGTGCTCGCGGTGATCCTCCTCTTCGCGTGGCTCCTCTATCGCGCGTGGGCGATCGGGCGTCTCGCCGCGCGGCTCGAGCGTCCGTTCGCAGCGCTCTGCGCGCAGGGCATCGGCGTCTGGCTCGGCGTGCAGGTGTTCATCAACATGGGCGTCAACATGGGCGTGCTGCCGACGAAGGGATTGACGCTTCCGCTGCTGTCGTTCGGCGGCAGCGGCATCGTCGCGAACTGCATCGCGCTCGCACTCCTGCTGCGGATCGACTGGGAGAACCGCCGCGTGCTGAAGGGGTTCGTCGAATGAAGGGGTTCGTCGAATGAGCGCGGCACGTCGGAGCCGGAGGCACGCGCGGCGATGAGCGCGACGGTGATGATCACCGCAGGCGGCACCGGCGGCCACGTGTTCCCGGGCCTCGCGGTCGCGGCGAAGCTCTCGGCGCGCGGCGCGCGCGTGTTCTGGCTCGGCACGCGCAGCGGGATGGAAGCGACTCTGGTGCCGCAGCACGGCGTCGATTTCGAGACCGTCGCGTTTCGCGGCATTCGCGGCAAGGGCATTGCCACACTCATCCTCGGCCCGTTCGCTTTGCTCGCGGCCTGCATCGCGGCGCTGCGGGTGATCAGGAGGCGCCGGCCCGACGTCGTCCTCGGCCTCGGCGGCTTCGCATCGTTCCCGGGTGCGCTGATGGGGGTCGCGACCGGCCGCCCGCTCGTGCTGCACGACGCCAACGCCGTCGCCGGCCTCGCCAACCGGATCCTCGCCTTCGGCGCCGATCGCGTGCTGACGGGCTTTCCGGACGCGCTCCGCGGCCGTCATGCGAAGCGTGCACAGTGGGTCGGCAATCCACTGCGCGACGACATCCTCGCGCTGGCGCCCCCGGCTGAGCGCTTCACCGGGCGCAGCGGCCCGCTCAATGTGCTCGTCGTCGGCGGCAGCCTCGGCGCGCAGGCGCTGAACGACGCGGTTCCCGCTGCGCT
>DASVGI010000037.1:0-12059 GCA_036379595.1 Casimicrobiaceae bacterium
GGCGCAGCGGATTCCTGAAATGCGCTGTCCCGGTTCCGCTGGAAAAAGTGGTCCGTCCCGGTTTTCGCCTCTCACCGGCGGTAGCGCCTGAGCTCCGCCTCGAGCTCCTCGATCCGTTGCACGTAGCGCAGGAGCACTGCGAGGCTGTGCACGTCGTCGAGCGCGTACTCGTCGCGCAGGCGGCGCGCGGTGCGCGCAATGGTCAGCGAACGCCGGCTGAACACGAAGCTCGCCCCTTCGCCATGCGACGGGCGCAGGGCGCCGCATTCGACGAGCTCGCGCAATTCGAATTCGGTCAGCCCGGATCGCGCGGAGAGCTCGGTCACCGTGACGACGGCGGCCTCCTCGATCTCGATCGCATCAAAGGCATCGGAAGCCATCACTTGCCCTCCAGGTGGGCGCGCGGATCGAACGCCGAGCTCTCGGCGAGCTGCCGGTAGAGCGCGCGCTGCTTGTCGTCGACGACCGTCGGGACGGCGATCTGCGCGTGCGCGTAGAGATGGCCCGCCTTACCGTCCGCGCGCGTCATGCCGCGTCCGGCAAGGCGCAGCGTCTGGCCGCTTCGCGTCCCGGCCGGCACCTTGAGCGCGACGCGTCCCGCCGGCGTCGGAATCTCGACGCTCGCGCCGAGCACGGCCTCCCACGGCGCCAGCGGAAGATCGACGTGCAGATCGAGGCCATCCATCCGGTAGAGCGGGTGCGCGGCGACGACGATGTCAAGAAAAAGATCCCCCGGCGGCCCGCCGTGGATGCCCGGCGCGCCCTTTCCCGGCACGCGCAGCGTCTGCCCGTCGACGACACCCTTCGGAATGCGCGTCTTGATCCGCCGCGTCGCGCGCCGAAAGCCTCCTTCTTCGTCGGGCTCGATCACGCCGAGATCGAGCTCGACCTCGGCGCCGTGGTAGGCCTGCTCGAACGAAAGCGCGACGCGCGCCTCGTAGTCCTGGCCGGGCAGCGGCCCCGCACGCGCGCGCCTGTGCCCGCGCGCACCGCCGGCGAGGCTCGCGAAGAGGTCGGCGAGGTCGATGTCGTCGAACGCAGGCTCGCCCGAACCGTAAGTCCGCTGCCAGTCCGGCGGCGGGCGGAAATCCTCGCCGCTTGCATGACGACCGAGCTCGTCGTAGGCGGCGCGCTTCTCGGTATCCTTCAGCGTCTCGTAGGCCTCGGACACTTCCTTGAACTTCTCCTCGGCGTCCTTCTCCTTCGAGACGTCGGGGTGATACTTGCGCGCAAGCTTGCGATACGCAGCCTTGATCTCGTCGGCGCCGGCGCTGCGCGCGACGCCGAGGATCGCGTAGTAGTCCTTGTACTTCATCGCTTCTTCGCGGGCGCCGGATCCGCTGCGACCGCGGCGCGGCGCTCGATCGTGACGCCGATCTCACGCACGCCGGGAAGCGCTCCCAGCTTGGCGACGCGCAGCGACACCGACGCGGCGTGGAACGTAGCGAGAATCGACTGCGCGAGCGCCTCGGTGAAGCGCTCGAGCAGACGATGCGGATGATCGGCGGCAAACGCCTTGACGTGGGCGACGACCTCGGCGTAATCGATCGCGTCGGCGAGCTCGCCCGTCTCGAACGCGCGCAGCGACGCGAGCCCGAGATCGACGTCGATGCGCAGCGTCTGCGCGAGCTCGTGCTCCCACGCATAGACGCCGACGCGGGTCTCGACGCGCAGGTCGTGGATGAAGATCGTGTCCATCGCCCGATGCTAAGATCGTCCCGCCCTCGTTTCGCCGCGAACGAGCGGGGAAACGCGCGGAACAGGACGCCAAATCTTACCGGACGCGAGGATCGCGTGGCTGCCACGTTGCTCATGATCGCCGGAGCCTATCTGCTGGGCTCGGTGTCGTTCGCGGTGGTAGTGAGCCGCCTCCTCGACCTTCCGGATCCGCACACTTATGGCTCGCGCAGTCCGGGCGCCACCAACGTGCTGCGCACAGGCCGCAAGGGAGCCGCCGCGCTGACCCTCGCCGGCGACGCGCTGAAGGGATTCGTCGCCGTCGCGATCGTCGCCTGGCTCGTGCCGCGAACGGGCGCCGCGTCGTGGACGCCGGCCGCGGCGGGAGTGGCCGTATTCGTCGGTCATCTCTGTCCGGTATTCCACCGCTTCGCGGGCGGCAAGGGAGTCGCGACGGCGGCGGGCGTCGTGTTCGCGTGGCACTGGCCGCTTGGGCTGGCGCTCGCCGTGATCTGGCTCCTCGTCGCGCTGGGCTTTCGCATCAGCTCGCTTGCCGCACTCACGACCGCGCTGCTCCTTCCGCTCGGCATGTTCTACGTCGCGGGGCCCGAAGCTGCGCAGTCGTGGGCGAGCCTTGCGATCGCACTGCTGCTCTTCTGGCGCCACCGCGCGAACATCCGGCGACTGCTCGCCGGAAGCGAGCCGCAGATCGGCCGGTAGGCGCGCTCTGCGAAACCAGGCGCAGGGCTTCCTTAGCGCTCCGCGCGCACGCTGTCGGGCGCGCGAAGCGCGGTGAGCTCCCAGCGCGGCTCGACCGAAAACCCGCGATCGACCGACGCGTCGGCGGCACGCAGCGCACCCGCGAGCGCGATCATCGCGCCGTTGTCGGTGCAGTAGCGTGGATCGGGAAAATGTACGTCGACGCCGCGGCGCGCGGCATCGCGAAAGAGGCGCTCGCGCAGCCTCTCGTTCGCGCCGACGCCGCCGGCGACGACGAGCGTCCGCTGGCCGGTCGCGTCGAGCGCGGCCATCGCCTTCACTGCGAGCACGTCGACGGCCGCGTCTTCGAACCCGCGCGCGATGTCGGCCTGCGTCTGTGGGTCGAGCGCGTCCGGCTCGAACGAGCCGGCGGCGTCGCGCGCGAAGAGCGCCACGGCCGTCTTGAGGCCGGAGAAGCTGAAGTCGAGATCGCCGGAATCGATCATCGGGCGCGGCAGCCTGACGGCGCCCGGCCGCCCGGACTGCGCGAGTGCGGCGAGCGCGGGCCCGCCCGGATAGCCGAGCCCGAGGAGCTTCGCCGTCTTGTCGAAGGCTTCGCCGGCGGCGTCGTCCTGCGTCTCGCCGAGAAGCCGATAGCGGCCGACTCCCGACACCTCGAAGAGCTGCGTGTGGCCGCCCGAGACCAGCAGCGCAACGAACGGGAAGCGCGGCGCGGGCTCTCCCAGGAGCGGCGACAGGAGATGCCCTTCGAGGTGGTGGATGCCGATCGCCGGCGTGCCGAGCGCGAGCGCGAGCGCGCTCGCGAAGCTCGCACCGACGAGAAGCGCGCCGGCGAGCCCGGGGCCGCGCGTGTAGGCGACGAGATCGACGTCACCGAGCGCGCAGCCGGCGCGTGCGAGCACCTCGTCGAGGAGCGGGACGAGGCGCCGCACGTGATCGCGCGACGCGAGCTCGGGCACGACTCCCCCATAGGCTGCGTGCATCGCGACCTGCGAATGCAGCGCGTCGGCGACGAGGCCGCGCTCGCTGTCGTAGATCGCAACGCCCGTTTCGTCGCAGGAAGTCTCGATACCGAGCACGCGCATGTTCCGGACGATTATGCCACCCTGCCACCCTTGGTTTGCCTATCGCCCGCCACTCCGCTATACTTAACGGCTCCCCGCGGCACGTTTACGCCGCATGTCCGAAAAGGTTTCGCATTCCATGACGAGCGTACGCGTACGCGAAAACGAGCCCTTCGAAGCCGCCCTGCGGCGCTTCAAGCGCACGATCGAGAAGACCGGCCTCCTCACCGAGCTGCGGGCGCGCGAGTTCTACGAAAAGCCGACGTCCGAGCGCAAGCGCAAGAAGGCCGCCGCGATCAAGCGCCACTACAAGCGTCTGCGCAGCCAGCAATTGCCGCCCAAGCTGTACTGACGCGACAGCGCGCAGTACTCGACCGGCAACCGGGGGCGGAGCGATTCGCCCCCTTTTTCATGGCTTGACCGCACCGATGACGCTCAAGGAACGGATCACTTCGGACACGCACGCTGCAATGCGCGCGCGCGTGGCAGCGAAGCTCTCGACGCTGCGGCTCCTGCAGGCCGCGATCAAGCAGCGTGAAGTCGACGAGCGCAAAGAGCTCTCCGATGCCGACGTCGTCGCGGTGATCGAGCGGATGCTGAAGCAGCGCCGCGATTCGATCGAGCAATTCACCGCCGGCAAGCGGCTCGATCTCGCCGAGGCCGAGCGCGCCGAAGTGGCGATCCTCGAGGCCTACCTGCCGCAGCAGATGACTGCCGCCGAGATCGACGCCGCGATCGACGCGGCGCTCGTCGCCGCCGCGGGCGTTACCGGCCCGGCGGCGATGGGGAGAGTGATGGCTGCGCTGAAGCCAGCACTCGCCGGGCGTGCCGACATGGCGGCCGTCGCCGCACGGGTGAAGGCGCGCCTCGCCGGGTCGTGAGGCGCGCTGGCCGTCAGGCGCCGAACTGCAACGCGCGACTCATTTGCGTGCTCACTTGCGCGCTCATTTGCGTGGCTTTGGCTGCCACAATGCGATCGCCGCGCCCGAAGGGTCGCGAATGACGCTCATCGTGCCGTACTCGCCGACTTCCATGACGTCCTGCAGCACGGTTGCGCCGAGCGATTTCGCCTGCGCGGTCTTCGCGCGTACGTCATCGACGCCGACATAGGCAAGCCAGTGCGGCGGGACGTTCGAGTCCGCCATCATTCCGCCGCCGGTTCCCTCGCCGACGCCGATCAGCGTGTAGCTGTGGCCGCCTTCCATCGGCATGTCCTTCAGCTCCCAGTCGAACAGGGTCTCGTAGAATTTGCGCGCTTTCGGCAGATCTCTGGTATGCAGTTCGACGTGCACGAACGGGTTGGCCATTGCGGTCTCCTCGGTGTCGGGAACGTCCGGATAGAGGTGAAATGATCCGGACAACGGTGAGACCAATTGGAGCGCGACGAGCGGAACCTTGTTCCCCGCTGGCGAGCACGTGCCGGCACTCCCCGCGGCTCGTCGCTGCGCCGTTCCGGTGCTTCGCCGCGGCCCGGCTTCGCGAGCCTATAATGGCCCGTTTCCCTGCCGTGTGGGAGCGCCAGCGGCCGGCCCGAGCGGCCGGCCGCGCGGTGCCCCGAGGAAATTGCCTAAAGCGGCGCGCGAAGCGATGATCCCCAACGACTTCGTCCAGACGCTGCTCGCGCGCGTCGACATCGTCGACGTGATCGATCGGATGGTCCCGCTGCGCAAGGCCGGCGCCAATTACCAGGCGTGCTGCCCGTTTCACAGCGAGAAGACGCCGTCGTTCACCGTGAGCCCGACGAAGCAGTTCTACCACTGCTTCGGCTGCGGCGCGCACGGCACGGCGATCGGCTTCCTGATGAATTACGCCGGAAAGTCGTTTCCCGAAAGCGTCGAGACGCTCGCGCGCGACGCCGGACTCACCGTGCCGCACATCGATCGCCCGGGAGAGCGCGAGCGGCGCGAGCAGGCGACCGACCTCGCACCGGTGCTCCTCGCTGCGGCGAAGTTCTACCGCGCACAGTTGAAGGATGCCGAGGTCGCGATCGACTACCTGAAACGCCGCGGGCTCACCGGGCCGATCGCCGCGCGTTTCGGTATCGGCTATGCGCCCGATGCGCGGCAGGCACTCGCGTCCGCGTTCGACAGCTACGACAACCCGGCGCTCGATGCTGCAGGGCTCGTGGCGACCGGCGACGGCGGACGGCGCCACGACCGCTTTCGCGGTCGCATCATGTTCCCGATCCACGATGCGCGCGGACGCGTGATTGCGTTCGGCGGCCGCGTTCTCGGCAGCGGCGAGCCCAGGTATCTCAACTCGCCCGAGACAGCGCTCTTCTCGAAGGGGCACGAGCTCTATGGCCTCTTCCTCGCGCGCGACGCGATCCGCTCGGCCGGCCGTGCCGTCGTGGTCGAGGGGTACATGGACGTCGTCGGCCTCGCGCAGCACGGCGTCGAAAACGTCGTGGCGACGCTCGGCACGGCGACGACGCCCGTCCACGCGCAGAAGCTCTTCCGCCTCACCGACTCGGTCGTGTTCTGCTTCGACGGCGATGCGGCCGGGCGCAAGGCCGCGTGGCGAGCGCTCGAGAACACGCTGCCGGCGCTCGCCGACGGCAAGGAAGCGCGCTTCGCGTTCCTGCCCGAAGGTGAGGATCCGGACGACTTCGTGCGCGCGCACGGCAAGGACGCGTTCGAGCGCGTACTGGACGAAGCGGTGCCCCTGTCCGAGTATCTCGTCGCCACCCTGGCGTCGCGCCACCCGCCGGCGACCGCCGAGGGCCGCGCGGCACTCGTCGCCGCCGCACGACCGCTCATTTCGAGCGTCCAGGCGCCGATCCTCGCGGCACTCCTGCGTCGCCGATTTGGCGAACTCGCCGGCCTTCCCGAGGACCAACTTAGCAAGCTCCTGATGCAGGGCGAGGAGCGCGAGACGCCTCGAAGCCGGTCGGTGGCACGCTCCGTGCCGCCCCCCACGGCGCGCCGGGCGCCGTCGCTTGCTCGCGCCATGATCGAGGGCCTGCTGGTCGCGCCGGACGTCGCCCGCCGGCATGACCTGCCGCGGGTCCCGGATCCCGGTCCCGAGGCCGAGGCACTGGGAGCGTTGATCGACCATTGCCGGGCGACCGAAGGCGAGCTGACGACGGCAGGCGTGATCCAGCAGTTCGCAGGGACGCAGCACGCGGAAGTCTTCGCGACCGTCCTCGCGGCTGCGCTCGATCAGCAGATCTCCGGCGCCCAGGCCGAAGTTCAGGTGCTGGCGGCAGCGGAACGCTGGCGCGAGCGCGAGCATCAGCACGGTTTGAAGGCGCTTCTCGCCCAGCCCCTCGACCGCCTGTCGGCCGACGAGCGCAGGTCGCTCGCCGAAGGTCTCGCGGCGCGGGCGAAAGGCAGGCGGGGCGGTTGAGGCGCGGACGAAAGGCTGGCGCGCCGTCGAGGCACGGAACGACGCAGGAGGTGCCGCCGCGGATCGCCGTGGGAATTGGCCAAAGCGCGGCCTCACGATATAATTTGAGGTTTTTCGCGCCGCCCCAACGTTCGCCTTGTCGGGCGCGCCGCCGGCACTCCGCCCGCCGTCACCAAGGATGACCATGCCGAAGAAGCAAGCCAAACCCGCCCGCAAGTCCGCCCACCCCGCCCACGCGCGCTCGGACAGCCGCAAGGCCGCCAGGACCGCGACGCGCAAGGCACCGTCGGCGCGGAAGGCGCCCGCCGCGCGCACCCCGACGGGCAAGGGAGCGACGAAGCGTACCGCCGCCGTACGGCGCACGGCGACGGCGAAGCCGAAAGCGACGAAGGTCGGAGTCGGCAAGGTCGCGGGAACGGGCCACGCGGCGGCAAAGCGCAGAGCGACGAAGCCCGAAGCGACGAAATCGGGAGCGTTGAAAGCGGGCGCTGCCCGAGGTGCTGGGCATCCCCCCGCGGCGTCGAAGCCGGTCCAGGGAACGAAGCCCGCGCAGGGAACCAAGGCCGCCACCGCCGCAGCGAAGGCAGCCACCGCTGCTGCCGCGAAGGGCGTCCCCTCCGGCAAGGCTACGCTCGCAGGTAAAGCGATCGTCGCGAAGCCCGCGGGCGGCAAGCTCACGCCGCCGAACCACGCCGCGGCGGCTGGCGCAGCGAACGCCGCGGGTGGCGGGAAGGCGGCACCGAACCACAAGCCCTCCGCGGGCGAGATCGCCGCGCGGATCGCCGGCAAGCGCGCCGAAGAGGCCGCCCACAAGAAAGGCCGGAACGGCAAGCACGCCGAGGTCGCGCCGCGCGAGCTCACGCCGGCCGACGTCGAGGCGCGCAAGCGGCGCCTGAAGACGCTGATCGTGCTCGGCAAGGAACGCGGCTTCCTCACCTACGCCGAGATCAACGACCACCTTCCGGACGACATCCTCGACGCCGAGCAGATCGAGGGCATCATCTCGATGATCGGCGACATGGGCATCCAGGTCTACGACGAGGCCCCCGACGCCGAGACGCTGCTGATGTCCGAGGCGACGCCGTCGGTTCCCGCCGAGGACGTCGAGGAAGAGGCCGAGGCCGCAGCGTCGACGCTCGATTCCGAATTTGGCCGCACCACCGACCCGGTGCGCATGTACATGCGCGAGATGGGCTCGGTCGAGCTTCTGACGCGCGAGGGCGAGATCGAGATCGCGAAGCGCATCGAGGAAGGCCTGAAGCACATGGTGCTGGCGATCTCGGCGTGCCCGATGACCGTGCAGCAGATCCTCGAGCTTGCCGACAAGATCGGCCGCGACGAGCTCAAGATCGACGACGTCGTCGACGGTCTCCTCGACTTCAACGAGGAGCTCACCGCCCTCGAAGAGGAGAGCGACGAGTCGGAGATCGAGGAAGACGAGGAAGACGAAACTGATTCCGGCACGATCGAAAGCGAGAACCTCGAGCGGCTGAAGGTCGCCGCACTCGAGCGCTTCGCGGTCATCCGGCGCCTGTTCACGCGCATGCTCGGCGTGCTGCAGAAGGACGGGCACAAGGCGCCGAAGTACCTCGACCTGCAGAAGAAGATCTCCGCCGAGCTGATGCAGATCCGCTTCTCGGCGCGGATGGTCGAGCGCCTGTGCGACTCGGTGCGCACCGAGGTCGACAACATCCGCCAGATCGAGCGCAAGATCCAGGACCTCGTCGTCAACAAGGGCGGCATGCCGCGCCCGGACTTCATCAAGGCCTTCGTCGCCAACGAGACGTCGCTGCGCTGGATCGACCGCGAGGTTGCCGGACACCACCCGTACAGCGAGCAGCTCGGCCGCTACCGGCAGGCAATCGTCGAGCAGCAGCAGAAGCTCATCGACCTGCAGGCGCGCGTGATGATCCCCCTGAAGGACCTGAAGGAGATCAACAAGCAGATGTCGACCGGCGAGGCCAAGGCGCGCAAGGCGAAGCGCGAGATGACCGAGGCCAATCTGCGGCTCGTCATCTCGATCGCGAAGAAGTACACGAACCGCGGGCTCCAGTTCCTCGACCTCATTCAGGAAGGCAACATCGGCCTGATGAAGGCGGTCGACAAGTTCGAATACCGCCGCGGCTACAAGTTCTCGACCTACGCGACGTGGTGGATCCGCCAGGCCATCACGCGCTCGATCGCCGACCAGGCGCGCACGATCCGCATCCCGGTGCACATGATCGAGACGATCAACAAGATGAACCGGATCAGCCGTCAGATTCTGCAGGAGACCGGCCAGGAGCCCGATCCGCAGACGCTCGCCGACAAGATGGAGATGCCCGAGGAGAAGATCCGCAAGATCCTCAAGATCTCCAAGGAGCCGATCTCGATGGAGACGCCGATCGGCGACGACGACGATTCGCACCTTGGCGACTTCATCGAGGACCAGTCGACGGTCGCACCGTCGGACGCGGCGGTGAACGCATCGCTGCGCGACGTGTGCAAGGACATCCTCGACACGCTGACTCCGCGCGAGGCGAAGGTGCTGCGGATGCGCTTCGGCATCGAGATGAACACCGATCACACGCTCGAGGAAGTCGGCAAGCAGTTCGACGTCACCCGCGAGCGCATCCGCCAGATCGAGGCAAAGGCGCTGCGCAAGCTCCGCCATCCGTCCCGCTCCGAGAAGTTACGCAGTTTCCTCGAAGGGGAGTGATAGAGGCGTAGCGGCACTATCGCCGCCGCGTTCGGCGTCACGCCCGAAAGGGCTTGTCCGAGAGTGCGCATCGGCAAGCCCGCGTGGGCGATTGCACGGGCGTCGCCGCAGCGTCAGCATTGACGCGGATCCTCTCCGGAGGTGCGGCTCGATGAACGTCAACAAGTGCGTCAGCTTCACACGCTCGATCGCCATCAGCCTTCTCGCCGGGGTCGTGTCGTTCACCTCGTCAGTTTCCGCACAGAACGGCGCCGTGCTCGTGGCGACGCACTGCTATGTCTGCCACAACGATACGGACCATCCGCTGGGGCTCGTCTACAACGCCGCGGGCAATGCCGCGATCATCGAGGCGGAGATCGCCAAGGGCATGAGTGTCACGGCGTCGGCGGCGGAGCTCGCCAGCATCGCGACCTGGCTCGACGGCATCAAGCCGGTCATCAACATGGCGCAGGTGCCGCACGATTCGTCCAGATCGATCCCGCTGGAAGACATCAAGGTGCAGGCGTCGGCCCAACACGCCTCCTGGAAGATCATTTCGAGCATCGTGACCGTCTCGCCACCGACCAAGGGCACGGTCACCTATGCATTCGCGCTCGGATTCGACCAGCCGTCACTCGCGCTCTACAAACCCTTTCCGGGCGCGTCCGGTCGCGACAGCTGGACCTATCAGGGTGTAGGGACCGCGGGATCTGCGACGACCGTTCGCACGGCGACCGTCAGTATCGCCAACGCCGACGGAACCTGGTCGCCGCTCGTCGATGCCAACCAGCATGGCCTGACCGGCTCGTGGTACGAGCCAGCCACCAGCGGCCAGGGCTTCGAAGTCGAGATCTACCCCGACTTGAGCGGAACCGGCAATGGTCTCGCGCAACTGAGCTGGTTCACGTTCGACACCGCGGCCGGCGCCGCGGATCGGCAGCGATGGTACACAGCGTCGGGTGCGGTTCTCTCAGGTCGCGATTCGATCGATCTCACGATCTATCGCAATACCGGAGGAAACTTCGATGCCGGGCCGATCACGTCGGCAGAGACCGTCGGTTCGGCCACGCTGAGCTTCGACTCCTGCACGAGCGGTCAGCTCGACTACCGCTTCACCGACGGCTCTGCCCGCGCGGGCTCGATTCCGCTGACGCGTATTACGCAGGCCGTGACGTGTGCCGCAGCAGGCTCGCCCCCGGTCAATAGCGATTTCGCCTTCTCCGGCAACTGGTATGACCCGGCCACATCGGGGCAGGGCATCACGGTCGAGGTCAATCCGGATTCCTCGACGTTGTTCTTCGCGTGGTACACGTACGCCGACCAGGGTGCGGCGCTTGGCGCATCCGGTCAGCGCTGGTACACGGGACAGGCAGGCTACGTTGCCGGCGCACGCGCGATCGCGGTGACGCTCTACGAAACCACCGGTGGCATGTTCGACAGGTCTGTCAATCCGCCGCCGTCCACGATCCCTGTCGGCGCCGGCACGCTCACGCTCCTCGACTGTACGAAGGCTGTGCTGGACTTCAACTTCACCGGCGGCAGCAGCGGCGGCAAGTCCGGCTCGATCGATCTCGTCCGCGTCGGCCCGGCGCCGAAAACCTGCATCTCGTAATGCGCCGAATCGCCGGACGCCGTCCTGCGACGCAGGGCGGCGTCCGGCGTCGCACGGTCCCTCGTTTCACCAGGTTGACCGGTTTTATGACCATGGTCATAATACTGGTCATTCTCGTCAACGAGGAACGACCGTGACCACGATTCAGGCTTCCGAATTCAAAGCGAAGTGCCTCGCGCTGATGGATCAGGTCGCGCGAACCGGCGAGACGATCGTGGTCACCAAGAACGGCAGGCCCGTCGCAGAGCTTCGTCCCCACAGGAAGCCCCGCGCGAAGACCCTGATCGGACTGCACAAGGGGCAGGTCGAGGTGCGCGGCGACATCGTATCGCCGACGGGCAGGCGTCTCTGGGAAGCTCTCAAGTGATCGTCCTCGACACGCATGTCCTGGTCTGGGCGGATACCGACGATCACAAGCTCGGGCGCAAGACCCGTGCACTCATCAATCGCCTCTGGCCGCTCGGCCAGGTGACGGTGTCCGCCATTTCCTTCTGGGAGATCGGGTTACTGCAGGCGCGCCGCCGCCTGCGACTCTCAGTCTCTGTCGTCGAATGGCGCGATGCGCTGCTGTCGGCAGGGGTGGTGGAGCTCCCTCTTGATGGAACGGCCGCAGTCCGGGCGCTGGACCTTGCCGGACTTCACGACGATCCTGCCGATCGCTTCATCGCCGCCACGGCATTGCTTCATGGCGCGGCACTCGTCACGGCGGACGATCGCCTGCTCGCCTGGGGCGGTACCCTGCCGAGGTACGACGCGCGGAAATAGAGGTCGCCGGTGGCAGCGCTCATGTGCCGCCGGCGGCACACCGTTACGCGAGCGTCATCGTCGCGACGACCTGCGCCGGATCCTCGGCGTCGTCCTCGATCGCGAAGCCCAGCGAGCGCATCAGTGCCAGCATCGGCTCGTTCTGGCGCAGGACCACTCCCGACATGCGCGCAAATCCGCGGCGCTTCGCGCACTC
>DASVGI010000038.1:0-20190 GCA_036379595.1 Casimicrobiaceae bacterium
GTCGCAAGGCGTTCTCCTGGCCGGGATGAGCGCAGGCGCGCTGTGCTGGTTCGCACATGGGGTCACCGATTCGCATTGGGGCGCCGGCTTGCAGCCGATGACTTGCCTGGGCTTCCTTCCCGGAGCTTGCTGCGTTCACTATAACGGCGACCCGACACGCCGGCCCGCATTGCACGCGGCCATGAGCAACGGCATCTTCGAATCGGCAATTGCGATCGATGACGGTGCTGCGGTACTGTTCTCAAGTTCCGGAATCTCGCGTATGGTCACCTGGCGACCGAACGCTGCCGCATACTGCGTCACCGCCTCGGCAGGCGAACTACACGAGTTGCCGCTAGCGAGCGAAGCCATTGCGTGACGGCGCGATCGATCAAACGCGCCGATTCATGGCTTCTCGTTTACACACGTCAGCGCGTGGAGCCGATCACCTCCAACGTTGATGCGATGGCAGCGACACTCCGACCCGCCCTACCTGCTGATACCTCGCGCATTGCGCAGCTGCTGATCGATGTGCGGTCTACCTTCATGCCTTACGCTCCCCTGGTGCACTCGCAGGCAAACGTTCGAGCGCGTCGTTTCTATGAGCGGTACGGCTTTCGGGCCATTCGGCTAAGCGATGGCCGAGCGAACGAGGAACACTGCCCTGACGTGCTATATGAGTCCGCCGCCGTCCATACCCCTGTATGAATACCCCGACTCCGAGCGACAGCATCGATGGCATTCAAGTGGCGTCAGGCTGCTCGGAACAACGCGGAGGCAACTTTGAGTAAATGGTTCTGGGCAAGACGGTTCGTTATCGGCTTTGCGGTTGCCGCGGTAATACTGTTCGCGGTTCACGCGATCAAAGGCTACGCGCTGCAGGATTCGGTGGTGTTCGGAGCTCTTTGGGGCGCGATTGCAGCAGCCGTCTTTACCGTCACCGGCTATATCAAGTACAAGCGCAATCCGACATGCATGTTGCGGCAGGGCAAGCTGCAATGACTTTGCAGTAAGGCTTGCTATTCAAGCAGACACCCGTCTGCTACGCGGGTGGCGCCACACGATTCGTGCGGCAAGTCTCATCGGCCCAGGGGAGCGTTCATGACCAGCCCTTCGCGATTTCCCGCGCTGCTCGCGTTTCTGGCGGGCGGTCTATCGGCAGCGCTCCTGCTTTTCAGTGTGCTGTCGCCTCAGCCGGACCCCCAGCACCTGCTCACGTTTGCGTCAACTCACCGGGGTGCATACGCGCTGTTGGCAAGTCTTGCGCTCGCATGGTCTGTATTCTCCGTGCCCTTCGTCGTTGCTCTGGGTGACGTTCTTGGTGGCGTCAATCGCCAGCTTGCCAGCGCTGCCAGGCTGCTCACCGTCGGCGGCATATTGCTGCTGGGCTTCGCCATCTTCATGTCGGTGGGTGCGACGCTTTCCGTTGTCTCGGCGCAGCCTGCCCCGAGTGCGGACATTGCAGCCTATCAGCTGAAGTTCTGGTCGCATTTGGGTTTCTATCTCACTGACCCGGGGCTGATGGCCTGGGGCCTTGGCCAGTTGCTGTTCGGCTGGCTCGCATGGCGCGGCCGCGCACTACCCCGTTGGACGAGCGTCGTCGGGCTTGTCGGCGGTGCAGCAGGCCTACTTACGCTCGCGGTCTATCAAACGCCAGTGCTCGCCTTGCTGCAGTTGCTGTCCTTCGCCGTTTGGGGTTTCGCTGTCGGGGCCGTTTTCGTCCGCGGTCCAACTGCAGTCGGAGTCATGCAAGTCACGTCGTCCGAGCGATCCGCGCGCGGTTGACGCGATACTCCAAGTGGACTACTGAATCACGACATCGGCCGCATCATGACCTTCGATCAGGGATTCGACGCCGTCCCCGGGGTCTCGCGCTTTCGCGGCTAGCAGGGCGTGCTCACCCCAGCTTGCGCTTGTCGACGACGCGCCGCGCCTTGCCGAGCGAGCGCTCGATGCCGCCTGGCGGTTGCACGCGCACCGCTGCGGTGACACCGATCAGGTTCTTGACGTGCTCGGCGAGGCGCCTGCCGGCCGCGTCGGCGTCGGCCGAGCCGGCGTCGGGCGCGCGCTCGACGTTGATCGTCATCTCGTCGAGGTTCCCCGGCCGCGTGATCTCGACCTGGTAGTGCGGCGCGAGCGCCGGGTCGCGCAGCAGCAGCTCCTCGATCTGCGTCGGGAACACGTTGACGCCGCGGATGATCATCATGTCGTCCGAGCGTCCGGTGATCTTCTCGATCCGGCGCATCGTCCGCGCCGTGCCCGGGAGAAGCCGGGTCAGGTCGCGCGTGCGGTAGCGGATGATCGGCATCGCTTCCTTGGTGAGCGCCGTGAACACGAGCTCACCGCGCTCGCCGTCGGGAAGCACGCGGCCGGTCTCGGGATCGACGATCTCCGGATAGAAGTGGTCCTCCCACACAGTGAGACCGTCCTTGGTCTCGATGCACTCCTGCGCGACGCCGGGGCCGATCACCTCGGAGAGCCCGTAGATGTCGATCGCGTCCATCGACAGCACCGCCTCGATCTTCTCGCGCATCGTCGGCGTCCACGGCTCCGCTCCGAAGATGCCGATCGACAGCGACGACGAGCGCGGATCCATGCCCTGACGCTGCATCTCCTCGGCGATCGCCAGCATGTACGACGGCGTCACCATGATGATGTCGGGCCGGAAATCGCGGATGAGCTGCACTTGCTTCTCGGTCTGCCCTCCCGACATCGGAATCACCGTGCAGCCGAGCTTCTCGGCGCCGTAGTGCGCGCCGAGCCCGCCGGTGAAGAGGCCGTAGCCGTAGGCGACGTGAACGATGTCGCCCGCGCGTCCGCCCGCGGCGCGGATCGAGCGCGCCATCACCGTCGCCCAGGTGTCGACGTCCTTCGCCGTGTAGCCGACGACAGTCGGCTTGCCCGTGGTCCCCGACGAAGCGTGAACGCGCACGACCTTCTCGCGTGGAACGGCGAACATGCCGAACGGGTAGTTGTCGCGCAGATCGAGCTTGGTCGTGAACGGCAGCTTCGCGAGATCGGCGAGGCTCTTCACGTCACCGGGATTGACGCCGATCGCGTCGAACGCGCGGCGGTAGTGTGGCACGTTGCGCC
Source organism: Casimicrobiaceae bacterium (assembly GCA_036379595.1). GTDB lineage: Bacteria > Pseudomonadota > Gammaproteobacteria > Burkholderiales > Casimicrobiaceae > VBCG01. Next base: position 3,073 of record DASVGI010000038.1, read on the forward strand.
AGGCGTGATCGAGGGTCCATTGCAGCCGCGAGAGCTGCAGCGCCTCGAGCTCGTCGCGGCTCGCGGTCTCGATCGGCTCGAGATCACCGGGACGCGGAGTCTTTGCAGTCATCCTGTTCTCCTCCTTTGCCGGCGGCTCAGCCCTGGGTCACCTCGGGAACGACGTGGCCGTCGATGCGATAGCTCTTGCCGCGGAACAGTGCGACCACGCGCTCGTGCTGGTCGCGGACTTCGATGTCGTAGACGCCGGTGCGCCCGGAACGGCTGCGCTCGACGCCGCTCGCGCGTAGCACGTCGCCGGCGTGCGCCGGCGCGAGGTACTCGATCGAGCACCCCTGCGCGACGGTCTTGCGGTTGTACGAATTGCAGGCAAACGCGAACGTGCTGTCGGCGAGGAGAAAGATGATCCCGCCGTGGCAGGTCGCGTGTCCGTTCACCATGTCGTCGCGCACGGTCATCGTCACCGTCGCGCGCCCGGGGCCCACAGTTTCGACGCGCATCCCGAGCGCCTGCGACGCGCGATCGGCGGCGAACATTTCGACCGCGACGCGCTCGGCGAGCGCCTGCGCGTCAGGCTCGCTCGGCGCGCTCACCGCCCGCTGAATTGCGGCGGACGCTTGTCGAGGAACGCCGCAACACCTTCACGGTAATCGGCGCTCGCGCCGAGCTCGCGCTGCAGGTCGCGCTCGAGATGGAGCTGCTCGGCAAGCGTATTTCCCGCCGACGCATAGAGCGCGCGCTTCGTCGCGGCGAGCCCGCGCGTCGGCGCCTTCGCGAGCTCCGCGAGGAGCGTGTCGACGGCGGCCTTGAACTCGGCGTCGGCGACACTCTTCCAGATCATGCCCCACTCTGCAGCCTGGTCGGCGGAAATGCGGTCGCCGAGCAGTGCCAGGCCCATCGCGCGCGCCGTTCCGACGAGACGCGGGAGGAAGTGCGTGCCGCCGCTGTCGGGTACGAGGCCGATCCGGCAGAACGCCTGCACGAAGCTCGCCGAGCGGCACGCCACGACGAGGTCGCACGCGAGCGCTAAGTTCGCGCCGGCACCGGCGGCGACGCCGTTGACCGCGCACACGACCGGCAGCGGAAGCTCACGCAGCGCGAGCACCAGCGGACCGTAATACTTCTCGATCGACGCACCAAGGTCGACCGGCGTAGCACCCGGTGCGACGGCGCGATCGGAGAGGTCCTGCCCGGCGCAGAAGCCGCGACCCTCGCCGGTCAAGAGCAGCACGCGGACCGTCGCGTCGCCGGTGACGCACGACAGCGCGTCGCGCAGCTCACCGTGCATCTGCACGGTGAAGCTGTTGAGCCTGTCGGGGCGGTTGAGCGTGATGCGCGCGATGCCATTGCCACTTTCGTATCGGATCTGCTCGTAGTTCATCACGTGTGCATCCGGTGCTGGACGACGCGGAAGCGTCCGGCAACGTAGGCGGCGTCGGTCAGCGCCGCGTTGGCCGCGGGATTCGCTCCGGTGCCGTGGAAATCCGAGAACGCCGCGGACTGGTTGACGAACACGCCGCCGGTCAGGTTGATCGACAGCGCGACGCCGGAATCCTCGGCGGCTTCGATCGCCTTTGCGACGACGTCGTCGCGGGTCGAGTAGACGGAGAGCGTCAGCGCGCCATGACTGGCGACGGCGTCGCGCGCGATGACGATGCTGTCGTCGGTGCTGTCGGTCGCGATCACGAACGAGATCGGCCCGAACCATTCGTTGAGATAGGTCGCGCGGTCGCCGCGCGGGAGCTTCACGATGAGCGGCGTGTGCACCTGCGCGTCGGGCCACGCCGGAGCGGTCAGCGCACGCGTGTCGAGCGCGATCGCACCGAGCGAGCGCGCCGCTTCGAGACGCCGCAGCACCGCGTCGCCGGTGAGCGCCCCCAGCACCTCGACGGCGCGCGCCGGATCCTCGGTGAGGCGGCCGACCGCCTGTGCGAGTCCGTTCACGAAATCGTCGAAGCCGATGTGACCCTCGGGAGTGTCGATCCCACCCTTCGGAACGTAGACATTCTGCGGCGCCGTACACATCTGGCCCGAATACAGCGACAGCGAGAATGCGAGGTTCTTCAGCATCCCCTGGTAATCGGGCGTCGAATCGACGATCACCTGGTTGACGCCCGCTTTCTCGGTGAACACGAGCGCCTGCCGCGCGTGCTCTTCGAGCCAGCGACCGTTCGCCGTGCTGCCGGTGAAATCGATCAGCTTGATCTCGGGCCGCAGCGCAAGCGTCTGCACGGTGTCGTCGCCGGGCTCGTGCGCGACGAGCGTCACGACGTTGGGGTCGAAGCCGGCTTCGGCCAGCACCTCGCGCGCGATCCGCACCGTGAGCGCGAGCGGCAGGATCGCCGACGGATGCGGCTTGACGATCACCGCGTTGCCGGTGGCGAGGCTCGCAAAGAGGCCCGGATACCCGTTCCAGGTCGGAAACGTGCTGCAGCCGATGACGAGCGCAACGCCGCGCGGAACGATGCGGAACTCTTTCTTCATCCGCAGCGGATCGCCGCGGCCCTGCGGCTTCTCCCACTGCGCCTCTCCCGGGACGCGGCGCATCTGGTCCCACGCGTAGGCAACCGCTTCGAGGCCGCGGTCCTGCGCGTGCGGCCCGCCCGCCTGGAACGCCATCACGAACGCCTGGCCGGTCGTGTGCATGACCGCGTGCGCGATCTCGAAGCTCGCTTCGTTGATCCGCTTCAGGATTTCGAGCGACACGCCGACCCACGCCTCGGGGCCCGCCTTGCGCCAGCGTGCCTGCGCCGCTTCGACGGCGACGAGGAGTCCGTTCTGATCGGCCTTCGGATAGGTGATGCCGAGCACCGGCCCGAACGGCGAGCGCTCGTTGCCGACGGTGCCGATTGTCGCCGGCTGGTTCAGCGTGAACGGCCTGCCGAGCAGCGCCTCGAAGGCGGCCTTGCCCTTTTCGGCGGCGCCTTCGCCATAGACTTTCGGCGACGGCGACTCCGGATACGGCGTCCAGTAACCGCGGCTGGCGATGGCTTCCAGCGCCCGATCGAGTGTTGCGCGGTGACGCTCGAAGTATGAATGGGACACCTGGTTTCAATCCTCGCTGGTTCGAGCGCCTACTCTAGCACGCGTTCGCGACGATACGTTGCGCTATCCGGTGCCGGTCTGATCGAAATCGACGGTCACGGTGTCGGTGACCGGGTAGCTCTGACAGGCGAGCCTGAAGCCGCGCGCGACCTCGTAATCCTCGAGCGCGAAATTCACGTCCATGTCGACGTCCCCTGCGACGAGGCGGCAGCGGCAGGTCGAGCAGACTCCGCCCTTGCACGAGTACGGCAGCTCGACGCCGTTGCGGATGCCTGCGTCGATGATGTTCTCCCTGCCCTTTTCGAGCAGGAACTGCTTTTGGCTGCCGTCGATGATCACCGTCACTTCGCATTCGCTGCGCGAAGCCTGCGGCAGCGGCCGCGCGACGTGCGTGTGCTTCGGAATGCTCGCGGCGAAGCGCTCGACGCGGATCCGCGATGCGGGGAAGCCGCGCGCCGTCAGCGCGTCGCGCACGGCATCCATCAGCCCCTCGGGACCGCACAGGAACACGCAGTCGACGTCGTCGAGCGGTGTCAGCGTCGAGAACAGCGCATCGGCCCTGGCGCGGTCGATGCGACCGTGCAGGAGCTCGAGGTCCTGCGGCTCGCGCGACAGCACGTGCAGGAGCTGGAAGCGCGTCAGATAGCGGTCCTTCAGCGCGGCGAGCTCCTCGCGGAACATCACCGACGACGACGCGCGGTTGCCGTAGATCAGCGTGAAGCGGGTCTGCGGCTCGCGCTCGAGCGCCGTGCCGATGATCGACAGGAGCGGCGTGATGCCGCTGCCTGCCGCGACGGCGAGGTGGTGGCGCGGCGTCGCAGGCTCCGGAGGCACGTTGAAATGCCCCATCGGCGGCATCGCCTCGACGACGCTCCCGCTCTTCAGCGTGTCGTTGGCCCAGGTCGAGAACGCGCCGCCGGGCGCACGCTTGATCGCGACCCGCAATGCGCCGCCCGCCGGCGCGCAGATCGAATACGACCGGCGCACGTCCTCGCCGCCGAGGTCCGCGCGCAGCGTGAGGTGCTGGCCCGGCTCGAAGCGAAACGATTCGCGCAGGCGTTCCGGAACGTCGAACGTGATCGCGATCGCATCGCGCGTCTCGGAATCGACCCGGGCGATCGGCAGGGCGTGGAACTTGCTCATCGGCGCGTGTCAGTGCGACTTGAAGTAGTCGAAGGGCTCGAGGCAGTCGTCGCAACGGAACTGCGCCTTGCATGGCGTCGACCCGAAGCGCGACACTTCGCGCGTGCGCCGCGAGCCGCAGCGCGGGCACGCGACCGGCACGGCGACGCGGCGCAGCGCGGCAACGCTCTGCGTCGTGCCGCCGGCACAGCGGAGCCCCGGCGGCGCGATCCCCGCCGCGGCGAGCTTGCGGCGCGCCTCGGGGGCCATCGCATCGGTGCTCCACGGCGGCGCGAGCCGGGTGACGATCTCGCACGCACCGGGCGCCACCGCATCCAGCGCCGCGCGGATGTCGGCCTCGATCACACGCGTCGCCGGGCAGCCGGAGAAGGTCGGCGTGACGACGACGCGCCAGCGTCCGGCCGATGCTCCCGGCTCGACCGCGCGCACGATGCCGAGCTCGACGACCGATATGAACGGAAGCTCGGGATCGGGCACCTGCGCGAGGGCCTCCCAGACGACAGGCGCGTCACAGCCAGGCGCGGAGCCGGTCTCACCAGCGCGCATCGGGCATCGACCTCGGCAGGCTCTGCATCACCGCGAGCAGGTGCCCGAGGTGCTCGCTGTGCACGCCCTGCTTCCCGCCACGGCCGCGCGTACCCTGCATCCATCCATCGGCGGGCATCGCGAGCGTCGCTGCGGCGAGCACCCTGCCGACCGCCTCGCGCCACGGCTCCTCGAGCGCTGTCACGTCGGCCGCGATGCCGGCGCGAACGAGCGCTTCGTCGGTCGCATCGGCGGCGAACATCTCGCCGGTCCAGGTCCAGAGCGCGTCGATGGCGCGCTGCATGCGCCCGTGCGACTCCTCGGTGCCGTCGCCGAGACAAACGACCCAGCCCGCCGAGCGCTCGACGTGGTAGCGCACTTCCTTGTGTGCCTTCGCCCCGATCGCCGCCACGCGCTCGTCGCGCGAGCGCGACAACGCATCAAGTGCGAGCAGATGCCATTGGTCAAAGAGGAACTGCCGCGCGAGCGTATCGGCGTAGCTGCCGTTCGGCTGCTCGACGAGGAGGAGATTGCGGTAGCAGCCGCCGTCGCGCAGGAACGCGAGCTCATTCTCGTCGCGCCCGGGCGGCGCGTAGCGTGCCTCGACCTCGCCTGCATAGGCAAGCCACAGCCGGCCCTGACCGAGCAGATCGAGGCCGACGTTGGTCTGCGCGATGTCCTCTTCCAGCGCAGGACCTTTGCCGACCCATTCGCCGAGGCGCTGCGCGAGGACGATATCGCTGTCGGCGAGCCGCAGCAGGTAGTCGAACAGCAGCGCGTCGGGCGTCACAGGTGCTTCACTTCGTCGGGCATCGGAAAGAACGTCGGATGCCGGTACACCTTGTCCCGCGCCGGGTCGAACAGCGCATCGCGCTCGTCCGGCGACGACGCGTGCAGGTCCGCCGAGCGAACGACCCAGATCGACACGCCTTCGTTCCTGCGCGTGTAGACGTCGCGCGCGTTGCGGATCGCCATCGCGGCATCCGGCGCGTGCAGGCTGCCGACGTGCTTGTGCGCGAGCCCGTGCTGCGAGCGGATGAAGATCTCCCACAACGGCCATTCGCTGCGTGTGTTCATGCCTGTGTCTCCGCGCGCTCCTCGCTCACGCCGCCCCTCGGTCACGCCGCCTCGCGCTCGCGCGCCGCGCGCTTCGCCGCGTGCGCAACCGCCGCCTCGCGCACCCAGGCGCCGTCCTCCCACGCCTTGACGCGGGTCGCGATGCGGTCGCGGTTGCAGGGGCCGTTGCCCTTCAGCACTTCGTGGAACTCGCTCCAGTCGATCTCGCCGAAATCGTAGTGGCCGCGCTCGGCGTTCCAGGCGAGCTTCGGATCCGGAATGGTGATCCCGAGGTATTCGGCCTGCGGCACCGTCTGGTCGACGAAGCGCTGGCGCAGCTCGTCGTTCGACAGGAGCTTGATCTTCCACCGCGCCGACTGCGCGCTGTGCACGCTCTCGGCATCGGGCGGGCCGAACATCATCAGCGACGGCCACCACCACCGGTCGAGCGCGTCCTGCGCCATCGCCTTCTGCTCGGCCGTTCCGCGGCAGAGCGTCATCAGGATGTCGAAGCCCTGACGCTGGTGGAACGATTCCTCCTTGCAGACGCGGATCATCGCCCGCGCGTACGGGCCGAAACTGCAGCGGCACAGCGGAATCTGGTTCATGATCGCCGCGCCGTCGACGAGCCAGCCGATGGTGCCGATGTCGGCCCAGGTGAGCGTCGGATAGTTGAAGATCGACGAATACTTGACCCGCCCCGCGTGCAGGTCCTCGATCATCGCGTCGCGCGAAGCGCCGAGCGTCTCCGCCGCGCAGTAGAGATAGAGGCCGTGGCCGCCCTCGTCCTGCACCTTGGCCATCAGCGTCGCCTTGCGCTGCAGCGACGGCGCGCGGGTGATCCAGTTGCCCTCGGGCAGCATCCCGACGATCTCGGAGTGCGCGTGCTGCTGGATCTGACGGATCAGCGTGCGCCGGTAAGCCTCGGGCATGCCGTCACGCGGCTCGACCTTGATGTCGGCGTCGATGCGCGCCTGGAACGCCCGCTCGTCGGGCGACATCTCCGCGAGCTCGCGGACCCGACTCTGCCCGGTATCGACCATCTGTGCGTACATGCGAGTCCTCCGCCCCGATGCGCAGCGCTTCCCTCTCAGCGCGATGATACGATACACTTTTCGGATGCGTCAACGCAGTTCCGTATCATTTCCGGCCGACTCCCAGGCCGCGGTCCGGCCGCGGATCGATCGCAGGCAGACGCAGGTCGCGCGCTGGATCGGAGAGACGCTCGCGAGCGATCCGCCGCGCACGCGCTCGCTGATCGTCACGATGTGGGGTGACGCGCTGGCGCCGCACGGCGGACACGTGTGGCTCACCACGCTGATCCGCCTGATGGAGCCGTTCGGTGTCAGCGAGAGGCTCGTGCGCACGAGCGTGTTCCGACTGGTTCGCGATGGCTGGCTCGTCGGCGAAGCGCGCGGGCGGCGCAGCCGCTATCGCCTGACGGCCGACGGCGAGCGCCGTTTCGCGCACGCCCACCAGCGCATCTACGCCCCGGCGAATGGCCACTGGCGCGGCGACTGGGAGCTCGTCATCGCACCCCCGGACGCGGTCGACGCCGGGCCGCGGCGCGCGCTCTTCGACGAGCTCTCCTGGGAGGGCTACGGGCAGGTCGCCCCGGCCGTGCTCGCGCGCCCGCTCGACGGTGCGTCGACGGCACGCGACATCATCGCGGCGCTGGGGCTCGCCTCGCGCGTCGTGCTTGCCCGCGCGCACGACGATCCGGCCGGCTCCGGCGGACTCGCGGCGCGTGCGCTCGCCGCACTGCCGCTCGCGACGGTCGCGGCCGACTACCGGCGTCTCATCGCGCGCTTCGGCCGCGTGATCGACCGCTTCCGCGCCGACGCCGCGGCGCTCGACCCCGGCCAGTGCTTCATCGTGCGCACGCTGCTCGTCCATGCGTACCGTCGCGTGCTGCTGCGCGACCCGCAGCTTCCGAGAACCCTGCTTCCCGCCGACTGGCCGGGAAACGACGCGTACGCGCTGACGCGCGATTTCTACCGCCTGACCCACGCCGTCGCCGAGCGGCATCTCGCCGCCGCGTTCGCTGCTGCCGGCGAGACGCTGCCGCGCGCCGATCCGGCGTTCTACCAGCGCTTCGGCGGCCTGCGGTAATTATCCACCGGCGAAGCGGCACCGGTCGACGTCGGTGCCGGCCCGGTGCGACTCGATCCCGCGCGCGCCGGGTACGGCTTCAAGACCGATCCCGGTCCGCCAGGCCGCGGCCATGCTGTTCCTTGACGTATCGGCACCTTTACGCGCGTTGCGTCGCGCCTGCGGACGACCGAACAAAGAGGTCGAGGCCAGCCAGAAGGACCAACCCTGCGGCTTGGCGCCCTATCTCTCCGATGCGCTCACCCCATCGGCAACCCGGTCTTTCCACGTCTGGCATAGAGCTTGCGGTAGATCCGAGGCTATGCACTGCACAATTTGTCGGCGCCGAGCGATCGATCGCGCCGAAGCGGTCTATGGGACGGGAAGGCAATGCGATCGGGTTGACCCAGGTGAAGCAAGGACAGGCGGCAATGCCGGGACAAGGATCAGCAATGGGCTCATCGAGCACCGACCGACGCGCCGACTTCGCGCGCGGAGCGATCGACGATGTGATGTTCGCCACTCTGTTCGCGGAGCACCCGCTCCCGCTGTGGATCTACGATCGCGCGACGCTACGCTTCCTGACCGTCAACAGCGCCGCGTGTCGCACCTACGGATATTCCCGTGAGGAGTTTCTCCGGCTCTCGATTGCCGATATTCGACCCAGGGAGGATATCGGCAAGCTGAGAGCCACGATCAAGAGAATGGCCGCCGGCGGTCCCCGCAGCGGGGTCTGGCGCCATTGCAGGAAGGACGGAACGACGATCTGGGTAGAGGTCTTTTCCCATCCGATCGACGTGCGCGGCCGTCCGGCCTTGTTCGTCTGCCCGATGGACATCACCGAGCGCGTCCAGGCGGAGGAGGCGCAGCGACAGCTCACCGACCGGCTGCAGGAGCGCGAGCGGAGCCTGCAGTACGCGCAGCAGATGGCGAAACTCGCGCATGTTGTGACACGCTCCGACGGCTCGCTGGAAAGCTGGTCGGACAGTCTGCCCAGCCTGCTCGGCCTCACCGAGCGGTCCATGCCGAAGAGCGCACGAGCCTGGATGGAGCGGATCGACGCCGACGACCAGAGGGTGTTTCGAGCGCTGGTCATCCAGGCCGCACGCACCGGGAAGCGTATGGACGCCGAGTACCGGATGCTGCGGGGCGACGGAACGTGGATCCACCTGCGGCATGCGGTCGAACCCGTGGCGTCCCGTCGCGGCGCCCGCCGGCGCTGGTTCAGCACGGTGCAGGACGTGTCGGAGCGAAAGGCCGCGGAGCTCAGCATCCGAAGGCTCAACCGCGTTTACGCGGTGCTGAGCGGCATCAACGCACTGATCGTGCGCGTGCGCGATCGCCCGACGCTGTATCAGGAAAGTTGCCGCATCGCGATCGAGGTGGGTGGTCTGCAACTGGCGTGGTTCGGCGTCGTCGACGCTTCGGCTCGGCGCATCGATGTCGTCGCCTCCGCCGGAGCCGACCGAGGGTTCCTGGAGCGGCTGCCGCGCGATCTCGGCGAGTCCGGCAACGGGTGCAGAACCCTGCCCGCGGAGGTGCTCGAGGATGGCCGCGCGATCGTCGTCGACGACCTGCTCGACGATGCGCGCGTCGTGCTTGCGGACGAGGTGCGGGCGCGTGGACTGCGGTCGGCGGCACTGCTGCCGATACGGGACGCGTGCGACGTGATCGGCGTATTTGCGCTGTATTCGTCCGAGGTGGCCTTCTTCGATGCAACCGAGATGCGTCTGCTCGACGAGCTGGCGAACGACATCGGCTTCACGATCGGTCACATCACCCGTGACGAGCGCCTCCAGTATCTCGCGCGATACGATCCACTCACGGGGCTGTGGAATCGCGATGCCTTTCGCGAGTACATCGTCCAGCACGTCCGCCTCACACCGCCCGATCGCGGAAAGGCGGCGATCGTGGTCTTCGACATCGTCCGCTTCCACACCATCAACAACACCCTCGGCCAGGCGGCCGGGGATGATCTGCTGCGACAGATCGCAGCCCGTTATCGCGCATCGACCGACGAGACCGGCATGGCCTGCCGTCTGGTCGGAGATCAGTTCGGAATGCTTCTCCTCAACGTCGCCTCCGAGGACGACGTCGTCAAGGCGATCGAGCGACACCAGGCGCGCATCTTCGACGCTCCGTTCAACCTGTTCGGCACCGAGGTCAGGGTCGCAGCGAAATTCGGGATTGCGATGTATCCAGCCGATGCCGCCGACGCCGACTCGCTGCTCAAGGATGCGGAGTCTGCGCTGTACCGCGCCAAGACCGGCGTCGACCGCTTCCTTTTCTATACGCAGAAGATGACCGATCGGATTACCGCGCGGCTGGCGCTGGAGAACAGGCTGCGGCGGGCGCTCGAACGCAACGAGCTCGTCTTGCATTATCAGCCGAAGGTCGACGTCGAGACACGCGCGATCACCGGCGTGGAGGCGCTGATGCGCTGGAACGACCCGGAAACCGGTTTGGTGCCGCCGCTGGAGTTCGTTCCGACGCTCGAGGAGACCGGGTTGATCCTGGAGGCCGGGGCATGGGCGCTCCGCCAGGCGCGCGCCGATCATCGCCGCTGGCGGCGTCTCAAGCTGCGGGCGCCGAATATCGCCGTCAACGTCTCCGCGGTCCAATTGCACAACGTGCGATTCATGGAGGTCCTTCACGACGCCACGGCCGGCCGCGGTAACGCGGCAGCGATCGGCATCGAGATCACCGAAAGCATGCTGATGGACAACGCCGACGAGACGATCGCGAAACTCGCCGAGATCCGCGCCCGGGGCGTGCAGATCATGATCGACGACTTCGGCACCGGATACTCGTCCTTGGCGTACCTCGCGCGGGTGCCGGCACACGCGCTGAAGATCGACCGCTCGTTCATTGCCGCGCTCGCCACCGATCCCGACACCATGACGCTGGTCTCGACCATCGTCTCGCTCGCACACGCGTTGCGCCTGAAGGTCGTGGCCGAGGGTGTGGAAACCGAGGAGCAGGCGCGCATTCTCCGCCTGCTCAAGTGCGACGAGATGCAGGGCTTCCTGATTAGTCGACCACTCCCCGAAGAGGAATTGCGCCCGCTCCTCGCCGCGTAACGCGCGGCAATGCGCCGATCGGCAAACGGCTCGCGTCAGGTTCGCCGCGTCGCGCGAGGGCGTCTCAACGGCCGTTCTTCGCCGCTGGCGGTACGACGTGGGTCAGTATGCGCGAATCACTGCTTAGCCGCGACCCACCGTGGAAACGAAGCACCTCCTCGTCCAGAGGGGCGGACGGACGAAACACCGTCCCAGGTGCCGTCGTAACTCGCGGTGGAGCGTCTTCCGTCGATATTTCGGAATGAACGCGACGTGACACTTGCACTCCCATGCGCTGTGGCCTGGGCTTTCGTACTCGTCCGTCCAGGATTCTCCTTCTCGTGTGCCTGGCGGCTCACGATGGGGAGTTTCCTCGATGGACTTCCCTTTATGTCAAACCTTGATTGCCTCCCTGGCAGAGCCGGGGGGCCTCCCCTGGTGGCTAGCGCGTGCCGACGAAACGCGCGAGAAACGCCCGCGTCCGCTCGCGACGCGGCGTCACCAGCACTTCGGCCGACGGGCCTTCCTCGACGATCGCGCCACCGTCCATGAGCGCGACGTGGTCGCCGACCTCGCGGGCGAACGCCATCTCGTGCGTGACGACGACCATCGTCATGCCGTCGTCGGCGAGGCCGCGCATCACTTCGAGCACCTCGCCGACGAGCTCGGGATCGAGCGCGGAGGTCGGCTCGTCGAAGAGCAGGAGCTTCGGCTGCATTGCAAGCGCACGCGCGATCGCGACGCGCTGCTGCTGTCCGCCCGAAAGACGCGCCGGGTAGGCATCGGCCTTCGCGGTGAGTCCGACGCGGCTGATCAGCTCGCGCGCGACACGGATCGCTTCGCTGCGCACAACGCCGCGCACCGCGATCGGCGCCTCGATCACGTTCTCGAGCACGGTGAGATGCGCGAACAGGTTGAAGCGCTGAAACACCATGCCGATCGCCGCGCGCTGGCGGCAGATCTCGCGCTCGGGAAGCTCGATCAGCCGGTCGCCGGCATCGCGATAGCCGACGAGCTCGCCGTCGACCCAGATGTGCCCATCGTCGATCGTTTCGAGATGGTTGATGCAACGAAGCAGCGTGCTCTTGCCCGACCCCGACGGACCAATCAGGCACAGCACCTCGCCCGGCGCCACTTCGAGATCGATCCCCTTCAGCACCTCGTCGCGGCGAAAGCGCTTATGCACGCCGGCGACGCGCAGCATCGGACCGGCGACGGCTTCGCTCATCGGATCACCGCGCTCAGTCGGCGATGTGCAGCCCGGCCCCGGCGCGTGCGAGCCGCTTTTCGAGCGCGTGCTGGCCGAGGCTCGTCAGTGTGGTCAGGACGAGGTACCAGAACGTCGCGACCAGCATCAGCTCGATCGTGCGCAGGTTGGCCGACGAGATATTCTCGGCCGCCGTCAAGAGATCGCCGCCGGCGATCACCGAGACGAGCGACGTCGCCTTCAGGAGCGAGATGAACTGGTTCCCCGCCGGTGGCACGATCACCGCGAGCGCCTGCGGCAGTACGATGCGCCGCATCGCGAGCGCGCGCGACATGCCGAGCGCCTGCGCGGCGTCGTACTGGCCGCGGTCGACCGCAGCGATGCCGGCGCGCACGATCTCCGACATGTAGGCGCCCTCGTTCAGGCCGAGCGCAACCACCGACGCCACGAACGGCGTCATCACGTCATTGGTGCGAAACGGCCCCAGCGTCTGGAAGAGGAGCGCAAGGTTGCCCCAGAACAGAATCTGCACGAGGAGCGGGGTGCCGCGAAAAAGCCATGCGTAGAGCGCGGCGAAGCTTCGCAACACCGGGCTTCGCGACAGGCGCATCAGCGCGAAGGCAATGCCGAGCACGAGCCCGATCGCCGCCGACAGGAGCGCCAGCACGACGGTGATCCAGAGGCCGTGCAGGATTGCCGGCGCGAACTGGTAGCGCGCGACGATCCGGTGATCGATGTTGGGGTTCTGCCAGATTGCAACGGCGAGCGCCAGGCAGGCGACGATGACGACCGCGCTCGCGAGCCACAGCCACGGCCGCCGCTGCGCGACGACGCGCGCCATCAGAGCCTGTTCGCGCTTGCGACCATCGCGTCAACAGGCCCTAGAGCTTCAGGTTCGCGCCGCCGTTGATCGTCGCCGACTTGACCGCCCCGCGTTCGACGCCGTACTTCGTGAGGATCGCGCGGTAGCTGCCGTTCGCGATCAGCGTGTCGAGCGCCTTCTTCAGCCGGTCGCGCAGTGCGGGATCCGACTTGGAAACGCCGATGCCGAGCGGAACCGGCTGGTACTCGTGCCCGGCGACGACGTCGAAGAGCCTGCCGTCTTCCGCCGTCTTCGCGAGGTAGACCATCACCGGCGTGTTGCCGAGGAACGCAGCGACGCGCCCGTTCTGCACCTGCAGCCGCGCATCCGAAGGCTGTGCGTACTGCAGGTTCTCGATCGGCGGCTTGCCCGCGGCCTTGCACTTCGCGCTGATCTCGCCGACGAGCTGGACCTGGGTCGAGCCCTGCACCGTCGACACGGTCTTGCCGCACGCCGTTTCGAGGCTTTCGACGTGGTCAGGATTGCCCTTGCGCACGAGGAGCATCGTGCCGAGGTTGAAGAAGTCGACGAAGTCGATCACCTTCTCGCGCTCGGGCGTGTCGTTCATCAGCGTGAACGTGATGTCGATGCGCTTCGCCTCCATCGCGGGCAGGAGGCCCTTGAACGGGATCGACTCGAACACGATCGGCGTTCCCATCTCCTTCCCCATCGCGGCGGCGAGATCGACAATCACGCCCTGCAGCGTCGTGCCGTCGGACGCATAGGAGATCATCGGCGGGCTGTTGGTGATGCTGCCGGCCTTGATCGCGTCGGCCGCGAGCGTGCGCGGCGCAGCGAGGATGCAGGTCGCCGCAATCAGCGCCGCGGCCAGCCCTGTCGTCGTCATGCTTCGCGCCATCGATCGCATCGTTTCGCGCCTCCTCCGCGCGCCCGCCCGGATGGGTTCATTCGTCGTCGAAATCGTCGTCGTCTTCGCCGTCTTCGTCCTCGTCCTCGTCGTCGTCCCAATCCTCGTCGGGAGGATCTCCGATCGGCGGCTCGACGGCGTTCACTGCGGCGGGATGCGAAGCTTCTGTCCCGGATAGATCCGGTCCGGCGACGAAAGCATCGGCTTGTTGGCCTCGAAGATCGCCGGGTACTTGTTCGCGTCGCCGTAATACTGCTTCGCGATCTTCGACAGCGTGTCGCCGGCAACCACCGTGTAGTACTGCGCTTCGGGTGCGCTCTGGTCGACCGACATCATGTCCTTCACCGAGGCCACTCCGGAAACGTTGCCGCAGCAAAGGACGATCTTCTCTCGCGTCGCCTGATCCGGCGCCACGCCGAACACGCTCGCCGTCGCGGTGGCGCCGTCGAACGTCACGGTAAGTCCCGTCGCCGACAGGTTCTGCGTCTTGATGTACTGGAGAATCGCATCTCCGGCGGCGGCGTTCGCGGCCTGCGCCTTCGCGGTGTCGGCAGGACTCGACGCGGCCTCCTTCATCGCGGCCTGCGCGCCGCCGCGCCCGAAGAGCTTCTCCCCTGCATCCTTTACAAAATCGATCAGCCCCATGCTCGATTCCTACGTGTCGGTGACCGGCGGATGATACCGTGCGCTCGATTACAGCTTCAATGCGGCTTCACGCGCGGCTCCGCGGAGGCAAGCGCACTCGCCTCCGCCGCCGCGACGGCGGTCATGTTGAGGATGCGGCGCACCGTCGACGACGGCGTCAGCACGTGCACCGGCCGGGCCGCGCCGAGCAGGAAGCCGCCGACCGCGATGCCTTCGCCGGCGATCACCCGCAGCGCGTTGTAGGTGATGTTCGCCGCGTCGATGTTGGGCATGATCAGCAGGTTTGCGTCGGTCGTGAGGCGCGAATCCGGGAACTCGCGATCGCGGATCTCCTTCGACAATGCGGCGTCGGCCTGCATCTCGCCTTCGACGGCGAGATCCGGCATGCGCGCGAGGATGAGCTCGAGCGCATCGCGCATCTTCTGCGCCGACGGTGCGTCGGAGCTTCCGAAGCTCGAGTGCGACAGGAGCGCGACCGACGGCTTCAGCCCGAAGCGCTGCACCTGCTGGACGGCGAGCAGCGTCATCTCGGCGATCTCCGCGGCGCCCGGATCGCGGTTGACGTGCGTGTCGCAGATGAAGAGTTGCCGCCGGGGCGTCAGCACCATCTGCATCGCGGCGAGCGTATGCACGCCCTCGCGCATGCCGATCACGTTGCGGATGTAGCGCAGATGGTCGGGAAAGTTGCCGCTCGTGCCGCAGAGCATCGCGTCGACGTCGCCGCGGTGCACGAGCATCGCGCCGATCAGCGTCGGGCGGCTGCGCATCTCGTCCATCGCCGGGCCGCGCGTCACGCCGCGGCGTCGCATCAGCCGGTAGTACTCGAGCGCGTACTCGCGGTGGCGGGGATCGTCGAGGATGTTGACGATCTCGCAGTCGCGCTCCGGATCGAGCCTGAGGCCGAGCCTGGTGAGACGCGAACGGATGATGTCCGGCCGGCCGATCAGCACCGGAACGGCGAGCCGCTCGTCGACGGCGACCTGCGCCGCACGCAGCACGCGCTCGTCCTCGCCTTCGGCGAAGACGACGCGCTGCGCCGAGCCTCTGGCCGCCGCGAACACCGGCGCCATCGGTGTCCCCGAGTGATAGACGAACTGCACGAGCTTCTGCCGGTAGGCATCGAAGTCGGCGATCGGACGCGTCGCGACGCCGCTCTCCATCGCGGCCTTCGCGACCGCCGGCGCGATATTGACGATGAGCCGCGGATCGAACGCGCGCGGGATCAGGTACTCGGGACCGAACGCCGGTGTCGCTTCGCCATAGGCCGCCGCGACGATCTCCGAAGCCTCGGCGCGGGCGAGGTCGGCGAGCGCGCGCGTCGCGGCGAGCTTCATCGGCTCGTTGATCGCCGACGCCCCGCAATCGAGCGCGCCGCGAAAGATGAACGGGAAGCAGAGCGAGTTGTTGACCTGGTTCGGATAATCGGAGCGCCCGGTGCCGATCAGGCAATCCGGACGCGCGGCTTTCGCGAGCTCGGGACGTATCTCGGGCTCGGGATTGGCCATCGCGAGGATGATCGGCTGCGGCGCCATGTGCTTCACCATCTCGGGCGTCAGCACGCCGCCGGTCGAGAGGCCGAGGAAGATGTCGGCGCCGTCGATCGCGTCGGCGAGCGTGCGCGCGCGCGTCTCGCGCGCATAACGCGCCTTGTCGGCGTCGACGCCGGTGCGGCCGCGGTACACGACGCCCTTGCTGTCGACGATCGTGATGTGCTCGCGCGCAAGACCGAGGCTCACCTGAAGGTCGAGGCAGGCGATTGCTGCGGCGCCGGCGCCCGAGCAGACGAGCGTCGCCTCGCCGATGTCCTTGCCGACGATGGTGAGCGCGTTCAGCACCGCCGCGGCGGCAACGATCGCAGTGCCGTGCTGGTCGTCGTGGAACACCGGCACCTTCAGGCGCTCGCGCAGCTTGCGCTCGATGTAGAAGCACTCCGGGGCCTTGATGTCTTCGAGGTTGATGCCGCCGAACGTCGGCTCGAGCGCCGCGACCACGTCGACGATCCGGTCGGGGTCGGAAGCGCCGAGCTCGATGTCGAACACGTCGATGCCGGCGAATTTCTTGAAGAGGACGGCTTTGCCCTCCATGACCGGCTTGCTCGCCAGCGCACCGATGGCGCCCAGACCGAGTACGGCGGTGCCGTTCGAGATCACCGCCACCAGGTTGCCGCGCGAGGTGTACTTGAACACCGCTTCGGGGTCCTCGGCGATCACCTCGCACGGCGCAGCGACACCCGGCGAATAGGCGAGCGACAGGTCGCGCTGGTTACCGAGCGGCTTGGTCGGCTGGATTTCGAGCTTTCCGGGTTTGGGATGCTCGTGGAAATGCAACGCCGCTTCGCGCCGCGCCAATAGCTGCTCACTCACGTCGGACATAGGCTAACCCCTCGTAGTCAAAGGGTGTGGTGCCACTAAACCGCCAGCAAGGGAAGAGCGCCGCACTGGCTGCCTCAAGCTGCCGCGACCTGCGTTCCGGTGGTGGCCGGCACCGGCCGGGTGCCGCCGTTGAGGCCCAGCGCGAGTTCCCGGAACGCGGCGATCTTGAGCGCCGGGGCAAACAGGAAGCCTTGGGCCATCAGGACCCCACGCGAGCGGAGGTAAAGCGCCTGCGCCTCGGTTTC
>DASVGI010000039.1:0-4654 GCA_036379595.1 Casimicrobiaceae bacterium
ATCCCGCGCTCCATCCGGGACTGCCGGTGGAAGTCGCACTCGCGAACCGCTCGCGTTGACGCCGGGCGTTCCATCGTCGCCGTCCGCAGCCGGCGATCCCGCCTCCGGCGCAGCGCCGCCAGCGGCCACGCGCACGCTTGCGATCGACGTGCGTGGCCTCACCAAGCGCTACGGTGGCCGCGCCGTCGTCGATCACGTGTCGATCCAGGTCGAGAAGGGGCTGATCTTCGGATTCCTCGGGCCGAACGGCAGCGGCAAGA
Organism: Casimicrobiaceae bacterium; assembly: GCA_036379595.1. Classification (GTDB taxonomy): domain Bacteria; phylum Pseudomonadota; class Gammaproteobacteria; order Burkholderiales; family Casimicrobiaceae; genus VBCG01. The sequence goes on from DASVGI010000039.1 coordinate 261, forward strand.
CGACGACGATCCGCATGCTGTGCGGGCTGCTCACGCCCGACGACGGGGAGGGCACGTGCCTCGGCCACGACCTGCGCCGCGAGGCGGCCGCAATCAAGCGCGAGGTCGGCTACATGACGCAGCGCTTCAGCCTGTATGAGGACCTCACCATCGAGGAGAACCTCGATTTCGTCGCGCGCGTTTACGGCGTGCCAGGGAGACGCGAGGCGATCGAGACGTCCCTCGAACGCCTCGCGCTCGGCGGGCGGCGCAGGCAGCTCGCGGGGACGCTTTCGGGCGGATGGAAGCAGCGGCTTGCGCTCGCGAGCTGCATGCTGCATTCGCCGCAGCTCCTCCTGCTCGACGAGCCGACGGCGGGAGTCGACCCGCGCGCGCGGCGCGATTTCTGGGACGAGATCCACGCGCTTGCGGCCCGCGGCATCACGGTGCTCGTCAGCACGCACTACATGGACGAGGCCGAGCGCTGTCACCGGCTCGCCTACATCGCCTGGGGGAAGCTCCTGGCAACCGGCAGCGCAGAGGACGTCGTCGCGCGATCGGGGCTCTCGACCTGGGTCGTGTCGGCGGCCGGCGGCGAGAGTGAGCTCGCGCGCCTCTCGGCCGAGCTCCACGGCGCGCCCGGCGTGACCACGCTCGTCGCGCTCGGGGCGACGCTGCGCGTCTCGGCGCTCGACCGCGCAGCCATTGCGCCGACGCTCGCACGGCTCGAGGGCACGCCGACGCTCATCGTCACCACCGCGCAGCCGTCGCTCGAGGACGTGTTCGTGAGCCTCATTCGCGAGCCGAACGCAAATGGACACTGATCGCGCGCGGCGCAGCGGTGCGGGCTTCTCGATCGCGCGCACGTGGGCGATCGTGCTGAAGGAGTTCGTGCAGATGCGTCGCGACCGGTTGACGTTCGCGATGATCGTCGGCATCCCGCTCCTGCAGGTGATTCTGTTCGGCTACGCGATCAACACCGATCCGCGGCAGCTTCCGACGGCCGTCGTCGATTACGACCGCACCGAATTCACGCGCAGCATCGTCGCAGGCCTCGCGAATACCGGCTACTTCGCGCCCGCCCCCGGCGTCGTGTCCGAGCGAGATGCGAACCGCCTGCTCGAGCGGGGGACCATTCAGTTCGCGATCGTGATTCCCGCCGGTTTCTCGAAGAGCCTCGTGCGCGGCGAGCGGCCGACGCTGCTGCTTGCGGCCGATGCGACCGACCCGGCGGCCGCCGGCAACGCGCTCGCGGCGGTAGGAGACGCCGCGACGAGCGCGCTCGCGCCCGACCTCACCGGCCCGCTCGCACGCCTCGCGCAGGGCCCGGCGCCGTTCACGATCGACATCCAGCGACGCTACAACCCGGAAGGCATCACGCAGTACAACATCGTGCCGGCTCTGCTCGGCGTGATCCTGCAGATGACGATGGTGATGATGACGGCATTCGCGGTGACGCGCGAGCGCGAGCGCGGCACCTTCGAGTCGCTGCTCGCCACGCCGGTGCGCCCGTTCGAGGTCATGGCCGGCAAGATCGCGCCGTACATCATCGTCGGACTCATCCAGGCGGCGATCATCGTCGCCGCTGCGAGGCTCCTCTTCGACGTGCCGATGGAGGGGAGCATGGCGCTTCTGCTGGCGGCGATGATGCTCTTCATCGCGTCGCTTCTCGCGCTGGGATTCGCCTTCTCGACCGTCGCCGAGAATCAGCTTCAGGCGATGCAGATGACGATCTTCTTCTTCCTCCCCTCGCTGTTGTTGTCGGGGTTCATGTTCCCGTTTCGCGGCATGCCATCGTGGGCACAGTGGCTGGGCGAGGTGTTTCCGCTCACCCATTTCCTGCGCATCGTCCGCGGCATCCTGCTCAAAGGCAACGGCACTTCGGACATCGCCCCCGAGCTGTGGCCGCTCGCCGCGTTTCTCGCCGTGGTGGCGGCCGTCGCGATGCTGCGCTACCGTCGGACCCTCGATTGATGACGCATTCACGCATCGGAGAACACACTGTGTCCTTTGCTACAATGACCAACGGTCAGTTATGAGCGAGCTGATGGAAACACTGGATGTCGAGCAGGCGCGCTCGAACATGGTCGAGCAGCAGATCCGCACCTGGGACGTGCTGGATCAGCGCGTGCTCGATCTCCTCTTCCGGGTCAAGCGTGAGCGCTTCGTTCCACCGAAGTGGCGCGCGCTCGCCTTCGCCGACCTCGAATTGCCGCTCGGCGGCCGCGCGAAGATGTGGCCGCCGCGCGTCGAGGCGCGGGTGCTGCAGGAGCTCGCCCTCGGCCGCTCCGATCGCGTGCTCGAGATCGGGACCGGCAGCGGCTACTTCGCGGCTCTGATGGCGAGCCTAGCGGCCGAGGTGGTCAGCGTCGAAATCGATGCTTCGCTCGCCGAATCTGCTCGCACGCGGCTCGCCAGGATGGGATTCGACAACGTGCGCGTGGAAACCGGCGACGGCGCGAACGGCTGGGGGAGCGAGAGTTACGACGCGGTCGTGCTGACGGGCTCGACGCCGATCGTCGCCGATGCGCTCGTCGCCCAGGTTTCGCCCGGGGGACGTCTCTTTGCAATCGTCGGCGACGCGCCGGCGATGACCGCGCGGATCATCCGCTGGGAAACCCCCGGATCGCGGCTCGTCGTCGACCTCTTCGAGACCGTCGTCGAGCCGCTCGTCAACGCGCCCACCCCCGATCGCTTCCGCTTCTGAGTCGGCCGCAGCGACGATCCACGAGCGATCTCTCACCACCCTTTCCGACTTCAACCGGTCTTTTTCCGATGAACCGTGCCCTTCTTGCCGTCGCTACGCTCGTTGCGAGCATCGCCACGGCAGCCCCTGTCCGCGCCGAGGACCTCGTGCAGGTCTATCAGGACGCATTGCGCAACGACCCCACGCTCGCGGCCGCGCAGGCGAGCTACCGCGCGACACAGGAGGCCGTGCCGCAGGCGCGCTCGGCGCTGCTGCCGAACGTGAACCTCGAAGCGCAGGCCAACGTCAACCAGTACGACGCGTCGGTATTCACCGATCCGCGCGTCAACATCGATCGCAACTTCTGGTTCGGCGGGCTCACGGTGTCGGCGTCGCAACCGCTCTATCGGTACGCGAACAAGGTCGCGCTCTCGGAGGCCGAGAAGCAGGCTGCGCAGGCCGAGTACACGCTGAAGTCCGCGCAGCAGGACCTGATGCTGCGTGTCGCCGGCGCGTACTTCGACATCCTCCTCGCGCAGTACAACATCGAGCTCGCGGAGAGCCAGAAGGCGGCAGTGTCGGAGCAGCTCGCACAGGCGAAGCGCAACTTCGAAGTCGGCGTCGCGACGATCACCGACACCAACGAGGCACAGGCCGCCTACGACCGGATCGCCGCGCAGGAGATCACGGCGAAGAACGACCTCGAGAACAAGCGCACCGCGCTGCGGGCGATCATCGGGCATGTGCCGCCCGAGCTGAAGCGCTTCGGCCGCTCGTTCGAGCCGACGCTCCCGCAGCCCGATTCGCTCAACTACTGGGTCGAGCGCGCGCTCTCCGACAATCTCGCGGTGAAGGTCGCGCTGTACAACAGCGACATCGCGAGCCTCGAAGTCGAGCGCCAGCGTGCCGCACGCCTGCCGACGATCGACCTCGTCGGCAGCGTCAATGCGCAGGGCTCCAACGGGACCGTCCAGGTCGGCGTTCGCAGCAATTCCGAGCAGTCGATGATCGGTCTCGCGCTCAACATACCCCTCTATACCGGCGGCTTCATCGATTCCAAGGTCCGTCAGGCGGTCGCGCTGCAGGAGAGCGCGCGCCACAACCTCGAGCTCGCGCGGCGCAATGCGCTCTCAGGCGCGCAGACCGGCTTCACCGGCGTGACCAGCGCCGTCGCATCGGTGAAGGCGTTCGAGCAGGCGCTGAAGTCGGCGCAGGTCGCCTACGAATCGAACAAGACCGGACAGGAAGTCGGCGTGCGCACGAATCTCGACGTGCTGAACACGCAGCAGCAGGTGTTCCAGACGCGGCGCGATCTTGCGCAGGCGTACTTCAACTACCTGCTCGGTGTGCTCCAGCTCAAGGCCGCCACCGGGACGCTGTCAATCGAGGATCTGCAGGACGCCAATCGGCGGCTGACGGGCTAGGCTCCGATCCGCGGTGCGAGCCACGCCCACAGCCGCGCGTCGGCGCCGCGGTGCTCCGCCATGAAGTGCTCTGCCGCGCGCCGCATGCTTTCGCGCACGGATGCATTCGCGAGGATCTCCGCGGCGGCTTCGATCAGGCGATCGGCGTCGGCGACGCGCCGCGCAGCCCCGCAGGCGACGGCTTGCGCGGCTGCGTCGGCGAAGTTGAACGTGTGCGGGCCGACGAGCGTCGGCACGCCGAGCGCGATCGGCTCGATCAGATTCTGCCCGCCGAGCGGAACGAGGCTGCCGCCGACGAACGCGAC
>DASVGI010000040.1:0-22593 GCA_036379595.1 Casimicrobiaceae bacterium
CGCGCGCAAGCGGGCCGCCGCATGACACTGGTCACTCGACGGTGATCACGTGACGGCGACGCTCCTCTCGTTCGCGGCCTTTGTCGCGACGCTCGGCGGCGGAGCGTTCGCGCTTCGCTTCAGGTCATCGATCCACTACATCCTGAGCTTTACCGCGGGCGTGCTCCTCGGCGTCGTCGCCTTCGATCTCCTTCCCGAGATCGCCGGGCTCGCGAACCGGCTGTCGGCGTCGATGACCGGAGCGATGATCGCGATGGTTCTGGGCTTTCTCGTGTTCCACAGCCTCGAGAAGTTCGTCCTCGTGCACCACAGCCACGAGCCGTATTACGCGTCGCATCACCACCCGACCGTCGGCGTCCTCTCCGCGCTCGCGCTCATCGGCCACAGCTTCATGGACGGCGTCGGCATCGGTCTCGGATTCCAGGTGTCACCGGCGGTCGGGGTCGCCGTGGCGCTCGCGGTGGTCGGCCACGATTTCTGCGACGGCCTCAACACGGTGAGCCTGATGCTCGTCCATCGCAACACGCGGCGACGCTCGCTCGTGATGCTCGTGCTCGACGCGATTGCTCCGGTGGCGGGCGCGCTCGCAACGCTCGCGTTCACGATCCCGCCGTACGCGCTGATGCTCTACCTCGGGTTCTTCGCGGGCTTCCTGCTCTACATCGGCGCCGCCGACATCCTCCCCGAAGCGCATTCGCGCGCGGCTCCTGGAACGGCGGGGATCCTGATCGTCCTCACCTGCGCCGGCGCCGCGGTCATCTTCGCCGTCATGCGCGCGATCGGCTAGACGCGAAAGCCGAGCGCGGCGAGACCCGCGCGCACGTCGCGGTCGGCGAGGAGCTCGCGGAACGCGCGCACCGCGGGGCGCTCGAGGCGCGCGGTCGGCACGACGAAGTCGTAGCGCTCCTCCTGCAGCGGAATGAACTCGAGCGCGTAGTCGCGCGCAACGGTGTCGATCGCGACACCCCAGTCGGCCCGCCCCTGCGCAACCGCCGCGGCGACTGCGTTGTGCGAGCGCGTCTGCACTGCGTACCCCGGCGGGTGCCGTCCGTCGAGCAGGCGGTCGACGAGGATGCGCGTGCCGCTCCCGGCGTTGCGATTGACGAGCACGCACTGCGGGTCGGCGAGCGCGGCAGCGACCGCCTCGGTCGCGGTCCTGCCGGCGAAGCGCGCGTCGCCGCGCCGATGGACGATGCCCTGCATGCGCCCGTATCCGGGAAGCAGCGTGAGGGTCTCGGTCATCAGGTGGCGGTTGTATTCGCCGGTAGCGGGATCCATCAGGTGGATGCCGGCGACGTCGCATTCGCCGCGCTTCGCGGCGGCGAGCCCGCCCATGCTGCCGACGTACATCGTCTTCGCCGCAAAGCCTCGCTCGCGCAGCCTGCCGACGAGGTCGTCGACGCCGACGCAGTGGCTGCCGATGAAGACGAGGTCGGCGGGTTCGACGTCGCGCCCGAGGAGCTGAACCGCGACTTCGGTGCCCGCATCGACGATCTCGGTGTGCTGGTCGATCGTGATGAAGCCGTCGGCATGGCTGAACGTGGTCACCGAGCCCGATCCCTTGCCCATCGGATACGCGACGAGCCCCGAATCCGCATGCGCAAGGCTCACGAGCAGGTACTCGGTGCGGCCGCGCTCCGAGTTCACGCGCATCGGCAATGTCGCAGTCACCGTCTCGCGCGTCGCCGGAGGGAGACCCGCGAACGCGCGCAGCACCGGTGCGACGAACTCGTGAAAGGTGAACACCGCCGAAGTCGGGAAGCCCGGGAGGATCACCACGAGCTTGCCTCCCGTGACGGCGAGGCAGATCGGCTTCCCCGGCTTCAGCGCGACGCCGTGCGCGACGATCCCGGGATCCTGAAGGCGGCTCACGACGCGATACGAAAGATCGCCGGCGCCCTTCGACGTGCCTCCGGACAGCACGACGGCGTCGTGCGCGAGCGCACGCGCGAGCGCATCGGCGAGCGCCGCGTCGTCGTCGCGGACGATGCCGAGCTGGACGGCCTCGCCGCCGAGCTCCTCGACCGCCGCGCCAATGATCGCGGCGTTCGAGTCGTAGACGGTGCCCGGCCGCAACGGCGAGCCCGGAGCGACGATCTCGTCACCGGTCGAGAGAATCGCGACGCGCGGGCGACGATACACGGCAACGTCGGCGAGCCCGATCGCTGCGAGGACGCCGATCTCGCGCGAGGTGAGAAGCTGGCCGCGGCGCAGCACCGTCTCGCCCTTCGCGACGTCGGTGCCCGCGTAGCTGACGTTGTCGCCGGGCGCGACCGCGCGCGTCACGTCGAGCCGCGTGCCGTCGGCGCTGGCTTCGGTGTGCTCGACCATGACGACCGCGTCGGCGCCGCGCGGTACCATCGCGCCGGTCGCGATCATCGTCGCGCGGCCGGGTGCGACTTCCTGCCGCGGCGCGATGCCCGTTGCCAGCACCTCGTCGTTGATCGCGAGCGTGCGCGCGGCCTCCTCCATCGCGCCGAACGTGTCGGAAGCCTGCACGGCGAAGCCGTCGACGTTCGAGCGATCGAAGGCCGGAACGTCGACCGCGGAGCGGACGTCGTCGGCAAGCATCCGCCCGCGCGCTTCTCCGAGCGGCACCGTCTCGCGGCCGAGGGGTTCCAGCCTGAGATGACGCTGGAAGCGCGCGGTCGCCTCGTCGCGCGTGATCACCGTCAGGAACTGCGCCTGCCGGGGATCGGGCCGCGCCGGCGGCTGCCGGGGCTCATTCACCGACCCGGGTTCATTCATAGAGGTACACCGTCACCGTGGTGCCGGGCGCATAGCCTTCGCTCTCGGCCGGGACGATCACGAAACCGTCGGCGCGCGTCGTCGACGAGAGAATCGATGCGCCGGAGAGCGCGAGCGGCTCGATGCCGTCGCCGGTCCAGCGCACGCGGCAGTAATCGACGCGTCCGACCGCCGACGAGATCTTGCGCGCGACGACGCCGTCGCGCGTGCGATGCGGCCAGCCGGGCGCCCTTCCTCCGCGCAGGCGAATCGCGCGTCCCGCGAAGAAGTCGTAGGCGCACAGGCACGACACCGGATTGCCGGGGAGCAGAAACACCGGGACGTCGCCGATCTTCCCGACCCCCGCGGGGCTCGACGGCCGCATCGCAACACCATGAATCGCGAGCTCGCCCTCTTCGGCGAGAAGGCGCGGCGCGTGATCTTCGCGTCCGACGCTGGAGCCTCCCGAGACGAGGATGACGTCGGCGCCGCTCGCCGTCAACGCGGCGCGGATCGACTCGGCGTCGTCGCGAAGCTTCAGCCGCTTCTCGACGATTCCGCCGTCACGCGCAACGAGGCTCGCCAGCATCGGCGAGTTGGCGTCGAAGATCTGGTGGATCCCTTTCGCGTCACCGGGATTCACGATCTCGTTGCCGGTGACCAGAATACGCACGCGCGGCCGCGCGATCACGTCGACCCGCGCGATGCCGAGCGACGCGAGCAGGCCGACGTCCTGCGCACGCAGGCATCGACCGGCGTCGAGCACCGTCGTCCCGCTGCGAATGTCCTCGCCGCGCACCCCGACGTGCTTGCCGGGGCCGACGCCCTGCGTCACCTCGACGCGGCCATCCTTCTCCTGCGCGTACTCGGCGGGCACGACCGCATCGACGCCAGCCGGAAGCGGCGCGCCGGTCATGATCCGCACGGCGCATCCTTCGGCGACGGCGCCCGCGAACGGACGCCCGGGAAACGCCTCGCCGACGATCGTGAAGGCGAGCGGGTTGTAGTCGCTCGCCCCCGCGGTCTCGGCGCCGCGGATCGCGTAGCCATCCATCGCGGAGCGGTCGAACTCGGGCACGTCGAGCGACGCGACGACCGGTGCCGCCAGAACGCGTCCCGCCGCTTCGTCGAGCGCCACCGACGTCGCGCCGAGGCGCGCGGCGTGATGGTCGACCCATTCGAGCACCGCGCCGACTTCGGCGCGCCGGCTGAAGCCGTGCATCCGCACGTCGCCGGGCAGCGCTGCGCCGACGGTCATCGTCGACGCTCTCCGAAGGCAATGGCGATCGCAGCAAAGCGCATGGCGCCCCGATTATAGGTTGCTGCCATCGGCGGGCCCGCCGGCAGTGATCGCGCCCGCAGTGATGACGCCGGCAGTGACGACGGCGATCCGCGATGCGGCAGCGCATTGCTTGTTGCAGCATCGTCGTATACGTCGGTATATTACGAGTCCCTGAACGTGGCCGGAGGTCGAGTGCGCTTCATCGCCCGGAACTGGATGCGCATCGCGCTCGCGCTGGCGCTCGCCGGCGCGGTAGCGGGCGTCCGCGCCGCCGACGTGACGGTCTTCGCCGCGGCGAGCCTGAAGGAAGCGATGGACGCGCAGGCGAAGCAGTTCGAGAAGGCCACCGGGAACCACGTAGTGGTGTCGTACGGCGCGAGCAACGCGCTTGCGCGACAGATCGAAGCCGGAGCGCCGGCCGATCTCTTCATCTCGGCCGATCGCGACTGGATGGATTATCTCGACCGCCGCCACCTGATCGACCGGGGTTCGCGGATCGACCTCCTCACCAACGCGCTCGTGCTGATCGAGCCGTCGACCGCGTCGTCGACGCTGAGAATCGGCCCGCGGTTCGCCCTTGCCGCGGCGCTCGGCGCGGGCAGGCTCGCGATGGCCAATCCCGATGCGGTGCCCGCCGGAAAGTACGGCAAGAGCGCGCTCGTGCACCTCGGCGTCTGGTCCGACGTCGAGACGAAGGTCGCGCGCGCCGAGAACGTCCGCGCGGCCCTCGCGCTCGTTTCCCGCGGTGAAGCGCCTTTCGGCATCGTGTACCGAACCGACGCGCTGGCGGACAAGGACGTGAAAATCGTCGACACGTTCCCGCCGGACACGCATCCGCCGATCGTCTATCCCGCGGCACTCGTCGCCGGCAGCAAGTCCGCAGCCGCGCGTGCACTGCTCGATGACCTGCGCTCGGCGCCTGCGCGCGCGATCTGGGAGCGCTACGGCTTCGGCGTCGTACGATAGGAGCCCGTTGACGCGATGCACGCGCTGACTCCCGACGAGCTCGTGATCGTGGGCCTCAGCCTTCGGGTCGCCGTCGTCAGCGTCGCCTGCAGCCTTCCCTTCGCCGTCGCGATCGCGTGGGGGCTCGCACGACTCTCGTTTCCGGGGAAGACGCTGTTCGACGCGGCGGTCCACCTCCCGCTCGTGCTGCCGCCGGTGGTCGTCGGCTACGTGCTCCTCGTCCTGTTCGGGCGGCACGGGCCGATCGGACGCATTCTCGACGACTGGTTCGGCATCGTCTTCGCGTTTCGCTGGACCGGCGCAGCGCTGGCTTCGGCGATCATGGGCTTTCCGTTGATGGTGCGTGCGATCCGGCTGTCGTTCGAGTCGATCGACCGCCGCCTCGAGATCGCCGCGCGCACGCTCGGGGCGTCGCGGCTGTGGGTGTTCGCGTCGATCTCGCTGCCCCTCGCGCTGCGCGGGATCGCCGCCGGCGCGATGCTGTCGTTCGCGCGCGGCCTCGGCGAGTTCGGTGCGACGATCACGTTCGTGTCCAACATTCCCGGCGAAACGCAGACGCTCCCGCTCGCGATCTACACGTACACGCAGGTTCCGGGCGCCGAGTCGCAGGCGTTTCGACTGAGCGTGCTCGCCGTCCTGCTGTCGCTCGTGGCACTCGCGGCGTCGGAATGGCTCGATCGCGTGGCGCGTCGAAGAGGCGGCGATGATCGACATTGACATCGAGAAGCGCCTCGGCGCGTTCGAGCTCGCCGTGCGCTTTGCGGTCGACGCGCCGGTTGTCGGGCTGTTCGGCCACTCGGGAGCCGGCAAGACCAGCGTCGTCAACGCGATCGCGGGGATCCTGGCGCCGGAGCGCGGGCGCATCGTGGTGAACGGTGTTGCGCTGTTCGATTCGGCGCGGGGCATCGACGTGGCCATCGATCGGCGACGCGTCGGCTACGTGTTCCAGGATCCGCTGCTCTTCCCGCACTTGAGCGTCGAGGCGAACCTGCTCTACGGCCTGCGGCTGCGCGCGCCCGCCGAGCGCGTCATCGAGCACGACCGCGTCATCGAGCTACTCGGTCTGCAGTCGATGCTCGGCAGAAGGCCCGCGACGCTGTCGGGCGGCGAGCGCCAGCGCGTCGCGATCGGACGCGCGCTCCTCGCGCAGCCGCGGATCCTGCTGATGGACGAGCCCCTGTCGGCGCTCGATCCGGCGCGCAAGGGCGAGATCATCGACTACATCGAGCGGCTGCACGCCGAGCTCCGCATCCCGATCGTCTACGTCAGTCATTCGCTCGACGAGATCGCAAGGCTCGCCGATGCAGCGGTGCTGATCGAGGGCGGCCGCTGCATCGCAGCCGGCGACGTCGACGAGATTCTGAGTCGCCCGGAGGTGACGTCGGGACTCATCGCACCACGTGGGCGCGCTGCACGATGCGATCGGCCTGCTGCTGCGTGACGCCGGGACCGAGCGAGCCGAAGAGCGCGCGCTGGCCGCCGAGGCGCGTCTTCATGAAAACGTCGATCACTTCGGGCGTCGAGTGGCGCAGGAGCTCGGCCCCCTCGATGGCCCGGCCGATCGCTTCGCTCGCGGTCCGCGCATAGAACTCGTCGTCCAGCATCGCGCCCAGCAGCGGATCGAGCTCGCCGACGAAGGCGTCGAAGCGCGCGTCCTCGCCGCGCACGTCGGCGAGCTCGGCGAGGACCGCCTGCCGGGAGTTGGGGTCGCGCTGCATCGCGCGGCGTACGTCCATGCACATCATGTTGGCCGTGCCTTCCCACACGCTGTTGAGCGGCGACTCGCGAAACAGGCGGGCGATCTGGTTTTCCTCGATGAAGCCGTTGCCGCCGTGGCATTGCAGCGCTTCGTTGGCGACGAGCGGCACGCGCGAGCAGTTGAAAAATTTCGCCATCGGCGTGGCCACGCGCGCAAACGCCGCTTCCTGCGCGTCGGTTTCGAGGTGATCGGTGGCTTTGGCGATGCGCAGGCCGAGGAGCGTCGCCGCTTCCACCTCGACGGCCATGTCGGCCAACACATTGGCCATCATCGGCCGCTCGGCGAGTGCCGAGCCGAAGCCGCGGCGGGTGCGTGCATGGTTGAGCGCAAGCGTGAGCGCCAGGCGCATGAGGCCCGCCGAGCCGACCGCGAAATCGAGGCGCGTCAGGTGCGAGTGCGAGAGGATCTCGCGCAGGCCTTTGCCCTCGGCGCCGACGCGAATCGCGAGTGTGCCGCTGTACTCGACCTCGCTCGACGCGTTGGAGCGGTTGCCCGCCTTGTCCTTCAATCGCTGGATCAGGAAGCGGTTGAAGCTCCCATCGGGCAGCGTGCGCGGCAGGAAGAAGCACGTCACGCCGCCGTTGACCTTGGCGAGCGTGAAGAAACCGTCCGATTGCGGCACCGAGCAGAACCACTTGTGGCCGGTCAACTCGTACCAGTCGGCCGGTGCGCCGTGGTAGTCGGCGGTGTGGGAATAGCGCGCGGTCGTCTGCGTCGCGCGCAGGTCGGATCCGCCCTGCTTTTCGGTCATCGCGTAGCCGATCACCACCGACGGTTTGTCGGCGACCTCGCGGCGGCTGAATTCGTAGTGCGTGCCGCACACTTTCTTCGCCCAGATGGCGAGCGCCGGCTCGCCCTTGAAGCCTGCGTAGGCGGCATAGGCCATGCCGGTCGGGCAACCGGTGCCCTGCTCGACCTGGTTCCACAGGTACGAGAGCACGGCGCGCGCGTAGTGCGGCTGGTGCTCGCTCGCGGTCCACGACAGATTGGGTACACCGTGCTCCCACGCGATCGACATCAGCCGGTGCCACGCCGGATGGAAATCGACCCAGTCGATGCGGTGGCCGAAGCGGTCGTGGGTCCTGAGCTCGGGCGTGTTGCGGTTCGCCTGGCGGGCGAGGTCCTGCACGGCCTCGTCGCCCGCAAGCTGGCCGAGTGCGGCGCAGCGCTCGGCCGCCCACGGCGCCTCGCGCGCGATGGCGGCGGCGAGCACGACGTCGTCGCTGAACGCGTTGAAGTCGATCGCCGGCGCCGCCTGGTTGTAGACGTCGTGCGTCGCGTAGCGCGCGCTGCCGTGGGCCGGCGCCGGCAGGTTGATCTCGATCGCGGCGCGAAACACGGTCTCGTCCATGTAGCCGCCGACGACCCTGGCCTCGCCCGTCGCCTGCGGAGGGGTGTGAGGTGCAACGCCGGTGGCGCGCCGGGGCAGCAATTCGTGGGGGTCGGATCGATCGGTCATCTCGTCACCTCGTGTCGTCGCTCTCTCATTTGCCGATCATGCACCGGCGACCTGCACCACGTCGACTACCGGTGCGCCGGTGAGCCGCTCGAGGTCCTGCGGGCTCAGCTTGAACACGCCATGCGGATGGCCGGCGGCGGCCCAGATCTCGGAAAAGCGGAACAGCTCGCGATCGATCAGCGTGACCGGCGCGTTCGCATGCGCGACCGGCGGCACGCCGCCGATCGAAAAGCCGGTATGCGTCTTCACGAACTCCGCGTCGGCGCGACCGGTCTTGCCGACGAGCGCGTCCACTCTCTTCTCGTCGACACGACGGTCACCCGAGGTCACGACCAGCACCGCGCGGTCGTCCGACTTGCGCCGGAACACGATGCTCTTCGCGATCTGGCCGACCGCAACGCCGAGCGCGTCGGCTGCCTGCTGCGCGGTGCGCGCCGAATCGGAGAGCATCCGCGGCGCGTGCGGATGACCCGCCTCCTGCAACGCGGCCGCGACGCGCCGCACGCCGTCGGGCAATACTTCCGTCATCTTCTCGTCCTGATTCATCGAACACTCGCCTTGAAGGCACCCACCAGAGAGGCGTCATAGCGTGCCAGACGAGCGTGGCGGGAAGGTCGTTGTGCTTGACGCGCGCGGCGGAGCACCCGAATACTGCGCCGTCCATCGTTTGCAGGCTTCCCGTGGCCGAGATCGATTGCCGCACCCGGGTGACCGACGTCGTTGTCTACGACGATCCGCGGCTGCCTGCGCAGCTCCAGCTCGACGCACCGGAAATCGGCAGTCGATGGACCGGCTGGTCGTGTGCGGTGACCGGCAGTTTTCGTGTCCGCAACCCGGGCCGGCGCATCGAGCGCATCCAGATCTGCGCCGTGTCGACCATTCTCGACGAAATCGAGCCGGAGCCTGCGGACGGCGCTGATCGGGTCCGCTTCGCCGCGCTCGTCAGCACCTTCGGCCTCGCGCGGCACACCGAGCTCTTCGTCCACGTGCGCCTCGATGGCGGCGAGCTGTTCACCGCGTGCCGGATCGACGTCGAGTGCGACATCCCGCCGCCGCCGCCGGGCGCCTTCGCGCCGATCCTGATCAATGCGTTGCCGCGCTCGGGCACGACCTGCCTCACGTCGCTGCTCGCTCAGCACCCCGAGGTCGTCATCCATTCGCGCTATCCGTTCGAGGTGCGACAGGCGGTGTACTGGACGAGCCTGCTGCGCACGCTTGCGAGCCCGTACAACAACCACCGCGAGCGCCGCGAGATGCGCTTCCTCGTCGACCGCCATGTCATGGGTGGAAGTCCTTACTACACGAACTTCCTCGACGACCTCGTCCCGTGGTTCGCGACGACGTACGCCGAGCAGCTCGCCGGGTTCGTGCGCGGTTCGATCGACGCGTTCCAGCGCAACCTGCAGGCGCTCGGCGGTCTGGCGAAGGTCGGTGCGCGCTACTTCGTCGAGAAATTTCCGGGACGCGTGCCGCCGCTGACGATGCGCTGGATGTTTCCGCGCGTGAGGGAGCTCTATCTCGTCCGCCGCCCCGCCGACGTATTCCGGTCGATCTTTCGCTTCAACGAGCGGCGCGGCTACGCCGATTTCGGCGAGGAGACGCTCGGACGAACCGAGGCGTTGTTCCGACACGTTGCCCTCGAGAACCGGGAGAACCTGATGTTCTTCGAGCAGCGCTGCCGTGACGGTGACGGCGTCATCGTCAGGTACGAGGACCTCGCGGCCGACACGCCGCGAGCGCTGTCGCGCCTGCTCGCGGCATTCGGGATGGACCATTCCGATCGGGTGATCGCGTCGATGATCGACGGTGCGGCGGCGATGCGCGTCGACGGTCACGTCACGAGCGGCCCCCGATCGAGCGCGGGCGATCCGGGCCTGTCGGCGCGCGAGGACGAATGGATCGCGAAGTACTTCGCCGACCTCCTGAAGCGCTTCTACCCCGACGATCCGCGCGCCTGAGCTGCCGCAGCGACGCGCTCAGGGCCCGTTGACGCGATGGATGCGCTCAGGGCCCGTTGACGCGATGGATGCGAGCGCGATGCCGTGTGCCGTCGCGCCGCGGCAGGACGAGAAGCGCCGCGAGCCTCGGGCCGGGAACGAGCAGATCCGCGAGCGTGTAGCGATCGAGCGTGGCGAAGAACGCATCGAGCGCCCGGCCCAGCATCCCCTTCAGCCGGCACGCGGGCTCGATACGACACTCTGAGGTCGAGCCGTCGAAACACTCCACCAGCGCGAGGCTTTCCTCGGTCCCGCGGACCACCTCGCCGACGTTGATCTCGCCCGGCGGCCGCGCGAGGCGCATGCCGCCTCCCCTGCCGCGGATCGTCTCGATGTAGCCGTGCCGCGCCAGATGGTGCACGACCTTCACCAGATGGTTTTCCGAGACCCCGTAGGCCTTCGCGATCTCGCCGATCGTCGCGAGACGATCGGCGTGGATGCCGAGGTACATGAGCGCCCTCAGGCTGTAATCGGAGAACGTGGTGAGACGCATCGGAGGGTCGCCGGCGCGGGCGGCCGAAAAGTGTCGCGGATTTAAAGGTGTATCGCAGGTATTGATTATCTGGGAAAACCGTCGTATTGTTAAGGTGTATCTTCGATGCGCCTTTTCCTCCACGGCCTTTCTGACTGGAGTGGAAACTGAGGTGGAAACCGAGCTGGAAACGCAGCAGGCATTGCCGACCGAAGCGGTGGTGCGCGAGGCGCTGCGTGCCGTCGACGACCCCGAGGTGGGGATGAGCATCGTCGAGCTCGGGCTCGTCTATCGCATCGACGTCGCGCCCGAGGGAGTTCACGTGGAAATGACGATGACCACGCCCGCCTGCCCGATGGGCGGCATGATCCTCGATAACGCGCGCGCGGCGGTTGCGGCGGTGTCGCCAGCGGAGATGCCCGTCGACATCGAGCTCGTCTGGGAGCCGCGCTGGACCCCCGACCTGATGTCCGACACCGCCAAGCAAGTCTTCGGCTGGAGCAGTTGAACCATCGAGCCGGCGCGTCATCGAGCCAGTGCCGCGTCGAACCAGGGTGAATGGGCTCTTCTTACCGATCAACGACCTTAGGAACATCCGATCATGACTGCCACCGTCAAGAGCACCGTCGACGTTCGCACCATCATTCCCCGTGAGCGCCACCCGCTCCTCTTCAGGACGTTCCACGATCTCGGTCCGGGCGAGGCTTTTCTGCTCGTCAACGATCACGATCCGAAACCCCTCTACTACCAGTTCCAGGCCGAGCTCGGCGAGCCGTTCCAGTGGGATTACCTCGAAAGCGGCCCCGAGGTCTGGAAGGTCCGCATCGGGAAGTCGCAGGCGAAGTAGGGCCTGCCGATCGCAGCGCGCCCGATGAAGCTCACGGGCGACGTCGGCGCACCATGGCGGGCACCGATGCTGGTGCTCGGCTTCGTTTCGCTCTTCGCGGGCATCGCTGCGGGTCTCACTCGGCTGGGGTGGCCGCTGCCGGCGGCGAACCTCGCGGCGGTGCACGGCCCGCTGATGGTGTCGGGCTTCTTCGGCACCGTCATCAGCCTCGAGCGCGCCGTCGCGCTACGCGAGCGGTGGGCGTACGGGGCGCCGCTGTTCTCGGCGCTCGGCGCGCTCGCCGCGATCGTCGCAGCGCCCGCGCTGCTGGCGCCGGCACTCGTCACGGCCGGCAGCGCGGTGATGCTCGCGGCCTCGGTCGCCGTCTACCGGCGCCAGCAGGAGCTCTTCACGCTGACCCTGGCACTCGGGGCGCTGTCGTGGCTCGCCGGCAATCTCGTCTGGCTCGGCGGCGCGGCCGTGTACGCGGCGGTCCCGTGGTGGGTCGCGTTCCTCGTGCTGACCATTGCCGGCGAGCGGCTCGAGCTGTCACGCTTCCTGCCGCCGTCTCCGCGCGCGAAGCGCGTGTTCGCAGCGTTGATCGTCGTGCTGCTCGGCGGCGTCGCGGCGTCGCTCGTAACCAGGGCGGCGGGCACGATCGCGCTCGGCGCAGCGCTCGCGGGCCTTGCGCTGTGGCTCGCGCGCCAGGACGTGGCGCGGCGGACCGTCAGGACGAAGGGGCTCACGCGCTTCATCGCGATCTGCCTCCTCTCCGGCTACGTCTGGCTCGCGGTGTCGGGAGCGTCGATGCTCTTCTCGGGCGGGCTCGCGTACGGCGGCACCGCTTACGACGCGGCGCTTCATGCCGTGCTGCTCGGTTTCGTCTTCTCGATGGTCATCGGCCACGCGCCGATCATCCTTCCGGCGGTGCTGCGCGTCGCCGTCCCATATTCGGCGTACTTCTACGCGCCGCTCGCGCTCCTGCACGGCTCGCTCGCGATCCGGCTCATCGGCGACTGGATCGGCTCTCCGCAGTGGCGCGCCTGGGGCGGCGCGCTGAACGCGAT
This sequence comes from Casimicrobiaceae bacterium, assembly GCA_036379595.1. Taxonomy (GTDB): domain Bacteria; phylum Pseudomonadota; class Gammaproteobacteria; order Burkholderiales; family Casimicrobiaceae; genus VBCG01. The sequence continues at coordinate 12,556 of DASVGI010000040.1, forward strand.
CGCCCTCCTCGTCTTCGTGCTCGGCACCGTCGCGGCGGTGATCCGCGGCCAGCTACGTCGCGGCCGCGCCCGGGCGGCCATGCCCGGCGGCAGCCCGCAATAGCCTCGTCCCGATCGAATAACCTGGGCTGGATCAAGGTTCCGCGGCTCGGTGCGGCCAAAAATACGCAAATTGGTACCGACATACCGATTTAACGCAGGGAGGCAAGGCGTGACCTCCGGAACCCCGCAGCAACACGAGACCGACCTCGACGAAGTGCTCGAGCGCTGCAACGCGCTTCGCCAGGCCCCGGTGCCCGAGACCGCCGCGCTGCCGGAGGGATTCACCGGCATGCTCGGCCACTTTCCCGTGTACTTCCCCGAGGAGATCGCCCACGCCGCCGGCCTGTTGCCGGTCGCGGTCCTGGGTGGCGGCAACCGGCTCGAGCTGAAGCACGCCGATGCGCGCATGGGCTCCTTCATCTGCTCGATCTGCCGTTCGACGGTCGAGCTCGGCCTGAACGGCTCGCTCGAAAAGCTCACCGGATTCGTCACGCATCCGATCTGCGACGCGGCCAAGCACCTCGCCGGCATCTGGGCGCGCAATTTCCCCGAGCAGCTCTCGCAGATCCTGTACCTGCCGCAGAACGTGAACACGCCGGGAGCGGTCCGCTACATCGCGGCCGAGTACCAGCGGCTGCGCGGAGAGCTCGAGCGCAAGGCCGGCCGGACCATCGACGATCAGGCGTTGCGCAGGAGCATCGGGATCTACAACGAAAACCGCAGGCTGCTGCGCGAGCTCTATGCGATACGGCGCGAGGAGCCGTGGAAGGTGAGCTGCACCGAATCGTACCTCCTCACCCGGGCGCGCACGCGCATGCCGTGCGAAGAGCACAGCGCGCTGCTCGCCCGCGCGATCGACGCGATCCGTCGCCGCACCGTGCAGGCGAAGGACAAGCCGCGCGTCGTGTTCGTCGGCGGCTTCTGCGAGCAGCCCCCGGTCGAGATGCTCGAAGTGATCGACGACAGCGCCTATGTCGTCGACGACGACCTCCTCGTCGGAATGCGCTGGATCACCGACGACGTTCCCGAAGCGGGCGACCCGATCTGGGCGCTCGCCGAGAGCTTCGTCGAGCGCTCGGATGCAAGCCCGGTGCAGCACGACGAGCGCAAGACGAAGGAGGCGTACCTCGAAGCGATGATCCGCAAGAGCAAGGCCGACGGCGCCATCCTCACCGCGGCCAAGTTCTGCGAACCGGGTCTCGACGAACAGGTCGCCTGGTCGAAGCACCTCGATCACACGGGTGTCCAGTACCTGATCCTCGAATTCGAAGAGAAGATGACCTCGTTCGAGCAGATGGCGATGCAGGTCGAGACGTTCGCCGAGTCGCTGCTCTTCGCGCTCGCCTGACCGGAGTGATGCCATGACGACCGCATTCGCCGAAACCGCAGCCGCCGCCGCAACCACCGCCACAACCACCACCGCAACCGCAGCGACCCCGACGAGCTTCGACGGCCGCGTCGACGGCCAGCGCCTGATGCACGACTGGTACACCGGTCTCACCGAGGCGCCGGCGCGCGGACAGCACGTCGCCAACGTGTTCGTCATGGGCAACGCGGTGGAGATCCTGCGCACGTTCGATTTCCAGCTCGTCTTCCCCGAGATCAATTCGCTGCAAACGGGTGTGCGCAAGGCTTCGGACGAGTACCTGCGCCTGTCCGAGGATTACGGCATGTCGCCCGACGTCTGCTCGTACGTGAAGGCCGACGTCGGGCTGATCCTGAAGGAGCACGCACATCCCGCCGGCCGCATTCCGACGGCGCACATCGCGATCGCGTCGAACATGTGCAGTACTTTCATCAAGTGGGCCGAGATCTGGGAGCGCCTCCTGAAGACGCCCACCTTCGTCCTCGACCTTCCGGGGCAGCGCGCAGCAAACTGGCAGGTCCGTCCAGGCGATGCCCAGCACGCCGCCGACGCGCGCTGGGTCGAGGCGCAGCTTCGCGACCTGATCGCGAAGTGCGAGAAGATCACCGGCAAGCGCTTCGACATGGATCGCCTCGCCGAGGTCGAGGAGCGCGTCAATCAGATGGTGTTCCACTGGAACAACGTGATGGCGTTGAATCGCGTAGCACCGGCGCCCTACAACGCGATGCTCGACGGCCTCACCTACATCGGCATCATGAACGTGTACCGCGGAGCTCCCGAAGGCGTCGAGTTCATGCGCAGGCTCGAGGAGCAGCTCCGCGCCAAGGTCGCGCGCGGTGAGGGCCGCGTCGCCGAGGAGCGTTTCCGGCTGCTGTTCTCGGGCACGCCGTGCTACGTCTCGATGCGCCGGCTGGTCGAGCTCTTCGAGACCTGGGGCGGCGTGTTCGCCTACTCGGACTACCTCACGTTCGCCGCGGGCGGCATGGACGCCGGTGAGCTCGTCTACGACACGTCGCGGCCGCTCGAAAGCCTCGCCGAGGTGACCGCGCTCGCGGCACAGCGAGGTCTCTCCAACCAGTTCTTCGCGCACGAGCGCCTCGAGCAGCAGATCCGCGATTACGGCGTCGACGGAATCGTCTTTCACGGCATCAAGAGCTGCCGCTTCGTATCCTCCGGCATGGCGGATACGCGCGATTACCTGAACAAGCGGCTGAAGGTGCCGAGCCTGTACATCGAGTCCGATCTCATCGACCCGCGCTACTGGTCCGACGCGCAGATCAAGAACCGCGTCGATGCCTTCTTCGAGTCGCTGCATCAGCGCGGCGGCGGCGCCCCGCTCGGCAAGGCCGCCGCTGCGACGACGGGGAGCGCCGCATGAAATACGTTGCCGGAGTCGACGTCGGATCGACGCAAACCAAGGCGATCATCATCGACCACAACAAGACGATCGTCGGGCGTGCGCTGCTCGACATGGAAACGAGCATGGTCGGCGTCGCGCAGGACGCCTTCAAGGCGGCGCTCGCCAACGCCGAGATCACCGAGGACCAGGTGCTCTACGTCGCGGGCACCGGCTACGGCCGCTACAAGGTGACGTTCGGCAACGAGCAGGTCACCGAGATCAGTTGTCACGCGCGCGGCGCGGTGACGCTGTTCCCCGGCACGCGCACCGTCATCGACATCGGCGGCCAGGACACCAAGGCGATCAGCGTCAAGCCCGACGGCCAGGTCGGCGATTTCACGATGAACGACAAGTGCGCCGCAGGCACCGGACGCTTTCTGGGTGCTGCTTCCTACGCGCTCGAGCTGCCGCTCTCCGAGCTCGGCACACTCGCGCTCAAGTCCGAGAATCCCGTGCGCATCACGACGACGTGCACGGTGTTCGCCGAGTCGGAGATCATCAGTCACCTCGCCAAGGGAATGCTTCCCGAGGACGTGCTGATGGGTGTGCATCAGGCGATCACCAGCCGCTGCATCTCCCTCGCGCGCCGCGTCGGCATCGAATCCGAGGTGACCTTCACCGGCGGAGTGAGCCGCAACCAGGCGATGGTGAAGCTGCTCGAGCAGGCAGCGGGAACGAAGATCAACGTGAGCCCCGACAGTCATTTCTGCGGCGCGCTCGGAGCCGCGCTGTTCGCGCACGACCGCGCCTTCGGCGCCGGCACGGGCGTCGGCCGTGGAGCCGGCGTCAGCGCCGCGGCCACGGCCGCGTAGGAGGAAACGATGGTGCATGCCGCGGGAATCGACATCGGATCGACCTACACCAAGGCGATCGTCCTCAACGATCAGCGCGAGGTCGTCGGGACGGCGGTTCGCCGTACCGGCTTCAAGCTCGCGCAGGCCGCGGAGGCGGCTTTCGAGGAGCTCCTCGCGAACAGCGGCCTCGAGCGCAGCGCGATCACGTACGTCGCGTCGACCGGCTACGGCCGCTACACGGTGCCGTTCCGGCACACGCAGGTCACCGAGCTCACCGCGCACGCGCAGGCGGCGGTGCAGCTCTTTCCCGACACCCGTACGATCCTCGATATCGGCGGCCAGGACATCAAGGCGATCAAGATCGACGCACGCGGACGCGTCAAGGCCTTTCGCCTGAACGACAAATGCGCTGCCGGCACCGGAGCGTTCCTCGAAAAGACCGCGCGCTACCTCGGCATCACCACCGAGGAGATCGGGCCTTGCGCGCTGCGCTCGACGAAGCCCGTTCAGGTGAGCAGCGTGTGCGCGGTCTTCGCAGAATCCGAGGTCATCAACCACCTGTCCAATTCGATTCCCGCCGAGGACATCATGATGGGCGCGATGGTCGCACTCGGCGGGCGCGCGATCCAGCTGATGCGTCGCGTCGGCCTCGAGCCCGGCTACCTGCTCACCGGTGGCATGACGCGCAATGCGGCGATGATCGCTGCGTTGGAATCCAACCTCAAGTCGAAGCTCGACGTTGCGCCCAACGGGCTCGGGCAGTTGAACGGCGCGTACGGAGCGGCGTACCTCGGGCTGCGCCGGGTCGAGCAGCTTGTCGCCGAAGGGTTGCCGATCCCACCGACGGCGGCGCAGCAGACGCAGGGTCGCGGCGCCGCGGTGCGCCGCTGGTCGGCGATCGCACCGAGAAAACGCGTCGAGCCATGCCACGCGACCGGCTTCTGCGAAGTTGTCCAGAAACCCGTGCCGCAACCACTCGGCGCACCTGCCTGACGCAACCCGCAACGAAGGAAACACAATGGGACTGATCGGCGACTACATGACTTCGCACCATCGGCGCTGCGACGACGCGTTCGCGCGCGCCCGGAACCTGGCGGCCGCGTCCGACTGGGTCGGCCTCTCGCGCGACGGCGAAGCGTTTCTGCGCGAGATCGAACGACACATCGAGGTCGAGGAGGAGATCCTCTTTCCGGCGTTCGAGGAGCGGACCGGCATGAGCAGCGGCCCGACCGAAGTCATGCGCACCGAGCACGAGCAGATGCGTGTACTCTTCGCCCGGATGCGTGCGGCAACCGAGGCGAAGGATGGCATCGAGTACGCGAGTGCCGCCGAGGCCTTCCTGTCGCTGATGCAGCAGCACAACGCCAAGGAAGAAGACATGATGTACCCGATGCTGGACCAGGCGCTCGGTGAGGACGCGCGTGAATTCGTTGGCACTCTCGACGCCGCCACGGCTTGACCGCGCGCCGCAAGGCGCCAACTCCGCGAGCGGCGCGACGCTCGCGCTCGCCTTCGGCTTCGACTTCGCCGATCTCTATCGACGCGATGGACTCGTTGCGATCGATCGGACGTTCCTCGAATTCCTCGCTGCCGCCGATGCCGCGCTTCACGACCGCCTCGTTGCAGCACGCGCCGATCCCGGCGCGCTGAGCGCGAAAGTGGAATCGGCGCTCGTCGTCGACCTGGCACCCCATCTCGAGCGCTTCACAGCCGAGCTTTTCGGAATCGCCGATCAGGTCGTCGCACTGAAGCACCGGCACGACGAGGCGGCGCCGCTCTTCGCCGTCAAACGGCAGTTCGTTCAACGCCGCGCGTCGAGGATCGGCCCGGACGAGGCGAGACAGCTCGACGGTGCGGCGCTCGAGCGCGAGCTCAGGCACCTCTTCGGCGGGCGCTTCGACGAGCTCACCTATGCGTCTCACGTCGCGCGCTGGCTCGAGTCCGAGGCGCAGTACGCGTCCGAGCTCGATCTCGCTCTGCGCTACGCAGCGTGGGCGCTGCACTCCGAAGAGGGCCGCGAGGCGACCCGCTCGGGAGTGCTGTTCAAGGCGCCCGCGAAGCTCGATTTTGAGAACCTGATCGGCCACGCCGAGAGCGCTCCGGTCGACGGCGCCACGGCGCTGCGCGTCGACGCCGAGCATCTGCGGCGGCGCGACGGCTTCCAGCTCACCGACCCGGGTGCAACGCTGGTGCAGGCGCTCGACCACGCGCACTACTGCATCTGGTGCCACAACCAGGGAAAGGATTCGTGCTCGAAGGGATTGCGCGAGAAGCCTTCCGCCGCCGAGCAGCCTTCCACCGCGGAGCCGCCTTCCACCGCAGAGTCGCACAAGCCTGCGTTCAAGAAGAGCGTGCTGGGTGCCCTCCTCACCGGCTGCCCACTCGAAGAAAAGATCTCGGAATTCCAGTCGCTGAAGGCCGCGGGCTACGCGATCGGCGCGCTCGCCGTGGTCTGCATCGACAATCCGATGGTCGCGGCGACCGGGCACCGGATCTGCAACGACTGCATGAAGGCGTGCATCTATCAGAAACAGGATCCGGTCGACACGCCGCAGGTCGAGACGCGCACGCTGAGGGACGTACTGGCGCTTCCCTGGGGTTTCGAGATCTACAGCCTGTTCACGCGCTGGAACCCGTTGAACCTTCGCGCGCCGCTGCCGCGCGAGCGCAGCGGCTACCGCGTGCTGGTCGTCGGCTTGGGCCCGGCAGGGTTCAGCCTGGCGCATCACCTGATGAACGACGGCCACACCGTCGTCGGCATCGACGGACTGAAGATCGAGCCGCTGCCGGGGCACCTGTCCGGCGTCGGACCCGACGGAGCACGTTGCGCCTTCGAGCCGATCCGCGATGCGATGAGCCTGTACGAAGCTCTCGACGAACGCGTGATGGCGGGCTTCGGCGGCGTTGCCGAATACGGCATCACCGTGCGCTGGGACAAGAACTTTCTAAAGCTCATCCGGCTCGTGCTCGAGCGTCGCGACCAGTTCGCGCTCCATGGCGGCGTGCGCTTCGGCGGCACGATCGCGCTCGACGACGCGTTCGGCGACGAGGCGGCGGGCGGCTATGACTTCGACCACGTCGCGCTCTGCATCGGCGCAGGCAGGCCGACCACGCTCGACATCCCCAACGGGCTCGCGCGCGGCGTGCGCACGGCGTCCGACTTCCTGATGGCGCTGCAGTTGACCGGTGCCGCCCGCCGCGACTCGATCGCCAACATGCAGCTGCGGCTGCCGGTCGTCGTCATCGGCGGCGGCCTAACGGCGGTCGACACGGCGACCGAGGCGCTTGCCTACTACGTGGTCCAGGTGGAGAAGTTCCTCGACCGCTACCAGAGGCTCACCGCGAAGATCGGCGAGGACGCGATCCGCGACAAGTGGGACGCGGAAGAGCGCGAAATCGCCGAGGAGTTTCTGTCGCACGGACGCGCGATCCGGCGCGAGCGTCGCGACGCCGCTCGTGCGGGACGCCCGGCGCGCATTGCCGAGCTCGTCCGCCATTGGGGCGGTGCGACGATCGCGTACCGCAGAAGGCTCACCGACAGCCCGTCGTACACGCTGAACCACGAAGAGGTGGCGAAGGCGCTCGAAGAGGGTGTCGTCTTCGCCCAGGAACTGACTCCGCTCGCCATCGACATCGACGACTACGGCGCGGCTGCGGCGGTCCGCTTTACGCGCACGCATCGCAGCGAAGGCGGGAACCCGCGCGAAAGCGGGAACCCGGGCGAAGGCGAGAGTCGTGGCGAAGGCAAGAGCGGCAGCGACGGTGGCGAAACGGTGCTGTCTGCGCGCTCGGTCTTCGTCGCCACCGGGACGCAACCCAATACGGTGCTCGCGCGTGAGGATGCCGGGCACTTTCTCCTCGACGGCAAGTATTTCCGCGCCTGCGACGAAGATGGCAACCCGGTGCGGCCGGCGCGCGCGCTCCCCAAGCCCGAGCGTGCCGACGTGCTGATGACCCGGCTTCCGGATGGCCGCTTCGTTTCCTGTTTCGGCGACCTGCATCCGTCGTACTTCGGCAACGTCGTCAAGGCGCTGGCATCCGCCAAGCAGGGACATCCGGTCGTCTCGCGCGTCCTCGCGAAGCGCCCGGCGAGAACCGCGACGAACGATGCGGCCTTTCTCTCCCGGCTCGATCGCGAGCTGCGCGCGACGGTCGTCGAAGTGAAGCGGCTCACGCCGACGATCCTCGAAGTCATCGTGAAGGCTCCCGCGGCGGCGCGACGATTCCGCCCGGGGCAATTCTTCCGGCTGCAGAACCTCGCGACGCGCGCTCCCGTCGCCGGCGACACGCGCCTCCTGATGGAAGGTCTGGCACTTACCGGCGCCGCGGTGGATCCGTTGCGCGGTCTCGTCTCGATGATCGTGCTGGAGATGGGAGGATCGTCGAACATCTGCGCAATGCTGCGTCCGGGTGAGCCGGTCGTGCTGATGGGACCGACGGGAAGCCCGACGGAAATCGCGGAGAACGAGACCGTCGTGCTGGTCGGCGGCGGGCTCGGCAACGCGGTGCTCTTCTCGATCGGCTACGCGTTTCGCGCGGCGGGCTCGCGCGTGCTGTACTTCGCCGGCTACAAGAAGGAGATCGACCGTTACAAGGTTGCCGAGATCGAGGCCGCGGCCGATGTGATCGTCTGGTGCTGCGACGAGGAGCCCGGGTTCCAGCCCAGCCGCCCCGGCGATCTCGCCTTCGTCGGCAACGTCGTGCACGCGATGGAAGCCTACGCGTCGGGAAGACTCGGGGCGCCGCCGATCCCGCTCGCGGACGCCGACCGTATCATCGCGATCGGATCCGACCGGATGATGGGTGCCGTCGCACGCGCGCGCCACGAGGTGCTCGCGCCGTACCTCAAGCCGCACCACTTCGCGATCGGCTCGATCAACTCGCCGATGCAATGCATGATGAAGGAGGTCTGCGCGCAGTGCCTGCAGCCGCAGCGCGATCCGCAGACCGGTGAGGTCTCGTACGTCTTCTCGTGCGCCAACCAGGACCAGCCGCTCGACTGCGTCGACTTCCGTGCGTTGTCGAGCCGCCTGCGCCAGAACTCGCTTCAGGAAAAGCTCACCGCACAGTGGATCGCGCACTGCCCGCCTGCGACGCACGACGGCGATCGATCGGTATCGCACTGACGGCATCGATCACCGTCGCACTGATGGGTTTCAAAGCGTAGCGACGAACGCCGCCATGCGCTTGCGCTCCGCGGCGTCGGGCAGGCGCCCGCGCATCGCCCCAAGGTTGTCGGCCATGTGTGCGGCATTCGATGTGCCGGGAATCACCGCCGTCACGCGCGCGTCCGCAAGCAGGTACTTGAGAAAGAATTGCGCCCAGCTCGATGCGAACTCGCGCGCCCAGTCGGGGATCGCCTTGCCGCGCACGGCACGGAAAAGCCGCGCCCGCCCGAGCGGCAGCGCGGTGAGGACGGCCGCGCGCACCTCGCTCGCGAGCGGCAGGATGCGTTCTTCCGCGACACGGTTGTCGATCGAGTAGTCGATCTGCACGAAATCGGGCTTCTCGTTCCTTAGCACCGCCTCGACGGCATCGTAATCGCGGTGGAACGTCGACGTGATGCCGACGTAGCGGCACAGCCCCCGCGCCTTCCATTCGCGGAACTGCGCGAGCGACTGGTGCGGATCGCGCACGTTGTGCAGTTGCAGAAGGTCGACGCTCGCCACGCGAAGGCGCGCAAGCGACCGCTCGAATTCGGCGATGTCCGGCGCTTCGGTCTTGGTCGCGAGAAAGAGCCGGGCGCGCAGGTTCCGCGCCGCGATGACCGCGCCGAGCACCGCCTCGGCGTCGCCGTACGTCGACGCGGTATCGATCAGTCGCCCGCCGCCGGCGACGAGCGCGTCGACCACCGCACCTGCCTGCTCGCGCGTCTGTGCATCATCCCGATCGAACACGTTCGCGGTACCGAGGCCGACGCAGGGAATCCGCTCGCCGGTGCTCGGAATGGCCCGCGTCAGCAGCATGGACCCACCGGCCGACTGTGCACGCGCTGCCTCGCCGGCCGGCTGCGCACGTGCCGACCGGATTGCCGCCGCGGCGAGCGGCAACGCAAGAAACCGGCGACGTGAGATGGACATGATCAGTCTCCTGGATTCGGGCGTGGAGCTCAGTCTCCGGAAACCGGGCGTGGATGGAGCGCCGCGCGTCGCTCCTGCGTGCGCCCGAGTGCTATCGACAGCGCGAGCCATCCGGCGGCGACCGGCAAAGCCCATGCCGCGATCGCGGCGATCTTCAGGCCCAGCACCTGCAGGCTGTCGAACACCCATCCGTACAACGCGTCCGAGCCGCGATAAACGACGACGTCGATCAGGTTCTTCGCCTTGTACTTCTCGGCGCGCCCGCCAATCGTGAGCAAAGACTGTTCCATCGAATTGGCCGCGCTGATGACGCGCGGCTAACATCACATCTCCCTTCGATGCCGAGCTCCTTCATCC
>DASVGI010000041.1:0-11965 GCA_036379595.1 Casimicrobiaceae bacterium
TCGTGCAGATGCTCGAGGATCGGCTCGATAACGCGGACCTGCGCATCGTCGGAGAATCGGAGCAGGAAGCGCGACGACAGCAGCCGGTAGCGGCGCGACGCGAAGCTCGCGGCCGCGGGCAGTCGCGCAGCAGGCGGGGCCGGGGTCGGCTCCGCCGCCACCGTCACCGCTGCTGCCGCCGATGCGCCGACGAAGCCTTGCCCGCGCCATTGCTCGAGCGCCGTGCGCACGAGCTCGCGGCTCGCGCCAGCGTCGACCCCGAGCATGGGCGCGAGAGCGGAGACGATGACCGCTTCGTCGCCGTGCTCTTCGAGGAGGGCGAAGATCAGCGTCGCAGCGGTGTTCAGGAGATGCAGCTCCTGCCGCGTTTCGCAGAACAGCACGCCCGCGTAGTCGAGGTAGTAGAGGCGCACGCCCGGCGCCGGTGCGAGTCGATCGCTCATCGCCGGTCGGCGGACGCTGCCGGGAGCCTCCGCCACAGTCGGCCCTTGCCGAGATTCCAGAGCGGAAGCAGCACGTAGTCGTGGACGAGCTTAAGCGGCACGTAGGCGAAGTGCAGCCGATCGGGCAGCGCCACCATCCGATAGTGCTTGAACTCGGGCGTGGTCAGCGTGCGGGCGACGTATCCGAGCCGATCGCGGAGCCGCTCGCGCGCACGCCAATGAAAGAGGGAGACGCGCCAGAGCGGCTCGGGCCCGTCGGCATCCGCGAAGACGCGCTGTCGGCTCTCCTCGATAAGGCGGCGACATTGCGTGTCGCGATCGATCGCGTCGCCAATCTGCACGGGCAGCGCGAGCGAGAAGAGCATGCGCGCGAGCCCGAGGCCGACGTGAACGATGCGAAGGATTCCCGCGCGTGATGCACGCTCGATCACCGTATCCCACGCGAGCTCGGGATGGCGATGGACGAGCGCTGCGACGTCGGCGACCCAGAGAAGCCGCCACCACTTCTCCTTCGCACCGTGCAGGCATGCGACGAGCAGCGTGTCTTCGAGCGAGAGCGTGCGCACCATTCGCCCTCGTCCCGCTCGTTCTCCCACCGTTCGTCCGCCGAGATCGATCGTGATCGCGGAGCTCCATATCGCGTCGAGATCGAAATCGACGTGGAGCGTCCTGGGCGCGAACGTCCAGTGCGGCTCGACCGGCAGTCGTCCGCTGGCGAACACGATGTCCTGGCCATACGCGTCGAAGCAGGTTTCGGTGATCCGCGGTCCCAGCGCGTCGCCAAGGCGATAGCCGAGCTTCGCGAGCGACGCGACGGCGCGCCCCATGTCGTCACGGTGCACGAGGACGTCGATGTCCTTGCCCGGGCGCAATTCCGGCGCGCCGTGCGCGAGCACCGAGAGTCCCACGCCCTTCAGCGCGAGCACCGGTATCGCGTCGGCTTCGAGCGTGTCGAGCGCCTCGATGGTTTGCCTGCGGCGCGCGTCGCCTTCGGCCAGCGCGCGCTCGAGATAGATTTCCGCGGCGTCGCGGATCTCGTCCGGAATACCAGCAGGGTCGCGCAGCACTCCGCGACACAGCAGCCCCGCGACGCCGTGGTGCAACGCCCTGCGAACGACGTGCTCCCACTCATCGGCCGTCATCGCAGGCATCGGCGCGTGCGCGTCCCAGTCGCGGCGCAGCAGTTGCACAAGGCGGAGTTCGCTTGTCGTCACGGCGAGCAGTCGATGGGGAATCGGCGCGATGGTACCGCCAGCGTCGCGCGAGCCACAGATCCGGCCGGCGGAATACACTGCCGTCCATGCGGACATCGGAGCACCCATCGGGGCAACCTTCGAACTGGCGTCGCGCCTTGCGGCGCGCGCAGGTTCCGTGGACGGCGGCGGCCGCGTTGCTGACGGTGGCTCTCGCGTGGATGCGCGCCGTCCGCGTCGATCACGCGGTCGGCGGCTACACCGCCTGCCACGGTTGCTTTCTGCTGCCGGTGCTCGGTCACGACGCGTGGCTCGTCGCCGCGGTCTTCGTGCTCCTCGCTCTGGGTGCGGGCTTCGACGACCGCCGCATCGCTCTGCCCTTCCGGTTGATTGCAGCATCGGTGATCCTCGTCCAGGCGATCGATCTCGTGCTGCTGTACCTCTTCACCCAACGCTTCTATCTCGGCGACCTGCTGCGTTTCTCGAACGACAGCGCGGCGGCATGGAGCGTCGCACGCGCACAGTTCCTCTCCGCCAACGCCCTCGGCTTCGACGCACTGGGTGCCGTCGTCATCGCCGTGCTGGCAGGATTGCTCGTGACTGGCCGGCGGTCGCGGCTGCAGCTACGCGTGCTGCTGGCGGCAGCGATCGCCGCTCTTGTCTTGAGCGTCGTGGCGCTGAGCGAGCCCTTGCGCTACGTGCACGAGGAGCTCGTCTCGAACGTTCTCGAAGTGAACCTGCCGCAGGATCGGGCCGCGCCATTCTCGACCGCGTACGCGCAAGAGGCCGTGCGTCGGGCGCAGAGCTTGCCGCCGACCTGCGATGCCGGCAAGGCATCCGGGCGCAGTATCGTCATCGTCATCACCGAGTCGCTTTCCGCCTGGCAGAGCGCGCTCCTCGGCGGCGCGCACGACTGGCTGCCGCGGCTCGACGCGCTCGCCCGCGCGAACCATTACTTCACGCATTTCTACGCCAACGGGTTCACCACCGACGGCGGCGAAATCGCGGCGATCACCGGGCGCCCTCCGTTGATCCCGCCCGGAAGCGACTGGTATTCGCTCGATGCATTCGGACCCGGTGCGAACACGCTGCCGGGCATTGCCCATCGCGCCGGGTACACCGCACTGCATTTCACGACCGAGAACCTCGGCTTTCTCGATACCGGCAAGTGGCTGCGGAAGCTCGGCTTCGATACCGTCGAGGGCGGCGAGAATCCGTTCTACGCCGGCATGCCGCGCGAGCAGTTCGGCGCCGCCGAAGACGCCGCGCTGTTCGCGCGATTCATGGATTGGCTCGGGAAGCGTCGCGAACCGCAGCCGTTCGTCGCGGTGCTGCTGACGGTGAGCAGCCATCCGCCGTTCGTCGATCCGCGCAGCGGCAGGATCGATCCGGCCGGGACGTTCCACTATGTCGACGACCAGCTCGCGGATTTTCACGACGCGCTGGCCAAACAGGGCTTCCTCACCAACGGCATTCTGATGATCACCGGTGATCACCGCAGCATGACCCCGATCGGACGCGGCGAGTACGCGCGCTTCGGCGAGCGCGCGTTCGCGCGGATTCCGCTGATCGTGGCGGGAGCGGTCGACATGCCGCCGGTCGTCGATGCGGCGTTTCAGCAATCGGACATTCCCGCGTCGATCGCGCACGTGCTCGGCGTGAACTACTGCCGCAGCGCATTCAACGGCGTGTTCCTAGATCGGCAGCCGCAGCCGGCGAAATACGTGGTGCAGGCGCGCGGAGACAATCGCAATCGGGTCGACGTCTACTTCGACGATCGCGTCGCGAGCTACCTCGAAGACGGCGATCGCAGCCACTGGCTCGGCAGCGAACGCCCACCCGACGCCGATCGCGTCGCTGCCTGGATCGACGCGCATCGCGTGCGCGATGCGACGACCCTGGCTGACGAACGCTGATCGTCGACCCGCCGACCGGCACCTATCGCCACCGCGCCGACTGGCATTTCCTGCGGGGTCTCGCCGACGGTGTCGGGATCATGACCGCCCGATCAGTCTCTGTTCGGTCTGGCCTTGTTGAATTGGCAACATAATTAGCAACATTATGATTGGAATTATGGGCTCAATTCATTGAATATACGCACTAACATGTCCCATACTACGCATCGAGAAAGACAACATACCGAGATGCGTACACCGAACGGGATTGCTCGCGAGCGACTCCTTCAGAGGCTGCGCGCGGCGCCGCGAAGCAGCAGCACCGAGCTCGCGCGACAACTCGGCATGACGGCGCAGTCCGTGCGTCGGCTGCTGCGCGAGTTGCCGTCGGGTACCGTACTCGCAGCGGGGCAGACGCGCCGGGCAAGGTACGCGCTTCGGCGTCCGCTACGCGGCGTCGCCGACGATCTGCCGCTGTACGCGATCGATGCGAACGGCGATGCCCGCCTTCTCGCCCCGCTCGCGCTGGTTCAACCCACGGGCACCCTGCTGCCGCTTGCGGGGAGCGGGTGGCCGGTCCCCGACGAATCGCGGGACGGCTGGTGGGACGGGCTTCCGTATCCGATCGACGCGGCCCGCCCGCAGGGCTATCTGGGGCGGCAACTCGCGCGCGCGGAGCACCGCAATCTCGGGGTCGCCGACGACCCGCAGCACTGGAGCGACGACGACATCCTCTGGGTGATGAGCCAGCGCGGCGCCGACACCAGCGGCAATCTCGTCCTCGGAAACTACGCTTACGAATTGTGGCTGCACGACAAGATTCGGGACGTCGAGCCACTGCGGCGCGCGACGCTGGCCGACGCGTATCTCGCGCGCGCGCTGAATGCCGTCGCCGCAGGTGGAGGGGGCTCGAGCGTCGCCGGAGAATTTCCCAAGTTCGCGGCGCAGCGCGAGATCGACGGCGCCGCCACGCCTCACGTGCTGGTGAAGTTCTCGGGTGCGGCACGCGCGATCGGCGAACGACGGTGGGGTGATCTTCTCGTCTGCGAGCACCTGGCACTCGAACGTGCCGCGCGGCTCCCCGGCGTCGGCGCGCCGCGTTCACGCATCATCACGCACGGCGGCCGCGTGTTCATCGAGGTCGAGCGGTTCGATCGCGTAGGTCGGCATGGCCGGTTGCCGCTTTGCGGACTGGATGCGATCGAAGCGGCGTTTATCGGCTCCGGTTCGATCGACTGGACGGAACTGGTCGGCCGGTTGCACCGAATGGGCCTCGTCGACACGGCTTGCGTCGCTGCGGTCGAGCGACTGTGGTGGTACGGCCGGTTGATCGCCAACACCGACATGCATTTAGGCAATCTCAGCTTCCACGTCGATCGGACGTTTCGCCTTGCACCGACCTACGACATGCTGCCGATGCGGTACGCGCCGCTGCCCGGCGGCGAAGTCCCGCCGCAAGCATTCACGCCCCCACTGCCGCTGCCGACGCAGCGTGCCGTGTGGCTCGCTTCATGCGCGGTCGCAATCGACTTCTGGTCCGACGCCGGCTCGGACTCGCGAGTGAGCGAGCCCTTTCGCAAGATCTGTCGCGCCAACGCCCTGCACTTGCGCGACGTCGCCGCCAGAGTCTGAAATCGTCATCCCGTGCCGGCGGAACAGCGCCGCCATCGTCTGCGGATCGGGCGGTCCGCCGGCGGCGCCGCGGATCAGTTCGACCGCTTCGCGGAAATATCGCGGGCCCATGATCGCCGGCGCGACGACGACGAGCTGCTTCGCTGTGACGTCACCGAAGTTGTCGAAGCGGTGCACGGCGCCGCGCGGAATGCAGACGGCCTGACCCGGCCCGATCGGGAACGGCGTGCCGTCGATCGTCCACGTCAGCACACCCTCGATGCCGTACAGCGTCTCCTCGTAGGCGTCGTTCGTGTGCGCCGGCGCAGGAATCTTCTGGCCGGCAGGCACCGTCATCTCGAAGATCGACATGCTCCCGCCGGTGTCGCTGCCCGTCAGCAGGAAGCGCACGGCGACCGCGCCGAGGCCGATCGTCTCTTCCGATGCGTTGACCGCTACCTGGTTTGACATCGCTCTGCTCCATCAGTAAAGTGCATTTACTATCGATCAAACGGTACATCGCATTTACCAACATGTCAACACCTCGGGTCGCCCCACTTCCGCGCCGCGCCAACCGCGCCGGGCACGCTACTCGGATCGCACATGCCGGAACCGTCGTCTCCGATCGCGCCACGCTGCCGGCGCCTTCGCTGATCGGGGCGCTGCTGCGCGTGCCCGCCCAGGCGGTTCAGCGCCGGCTGATCGCCGGCCTCAACGCGTCGGGCTTTTCCGAGCTGCGTCTTCCGCATATGGCGGTGCTGCAGTACCCCGGACCCGACGGTTGCGGGCCGCTCGAGCTCGCGCGGCGCGCCGGGGTCAGCAAGCAGGCGATGAATCAGCTCCTGAAGAGCCTCGAGCAGCACGGTTACGTCAGCCGAGAGGACGCGAGCGACGATCTCCGCGCGCGTCGCGTGCAGCTCACGAAGCGCGGTCGCGCCGTGTGGAAGCGGATGATCGAACTGCTGGAAGCGATCGAGACCGAATGGCGCGACGCGCTCGGAGCGCGCAGCTTCGACGAGTTGAAAGCGCTCCTCGGCGAAGTGTGGCGGCTCGACCTCAGCCGCGCGACCGAGCTTGCTGCTCAGCCGGACTCACGTCGTCGCCCTGCGAAGCGAGCCGCGCAGCCGGGGTCGCATCGTCGCGCGGCGAAGCGCGCCGCACGGGGCGGCGCACGACCCTGACCTTCCCGCTCGACCCCCGCCGCAGAAGATCCGATCGCCGCCGTCCGATTCGAGCCCCGACACGGCGACGCCCGCAGGCATTTCCAGTCGTTCCTGCACGTTGCCGGTTCGGGCGTCGATCCGCCGCAGGTCGCTGCGATCATCTTCCCACGTGCCGTGCCACAGCTCGCCATCAGCGCCGAGCGGCTGTTGCCCCTGCCCTGGCGCGTCGCTCAGGCGATCGGTTACGTTGCCGTCGCCGCAGGGATCGCGATGATCGCGAGTGCGGTCGGCTCGGACTGAGCGTTGATCCGGCGCCGAGCCGGGACGGGTCAGTGCGGCTGAATCACCAGTCGGGCGCCGGTGAGACCGAGGTGAAGGTTGGTAGACCAGCAAGTGTGAAGCTTGCGGACACGCGTCAGGTGCAGTCCGACGGCGTCGGTGAGTGTCAGATCCTGGTCATGAATCCGGCGCAGCAACTGTGATGCCGCAGCCTGCTCGATTTTGCCGACCGACGCGATCTCGAGCGGCGACATCGCGTCGATCATTGCAAGAAACTGCAACGCGCGACTCCGGTCGTAGCGGCGGAGGAACCATGCATGGCCCTCTGCAACGACGAGCGTCGATGTGATCAGCGCAGGCGGAGTCGCGAACAGCCGAAGAAACGTCTCGTGCCACGTGTCGGAGCGATCCGCGAACGCGATGAATGCCGACGTGTCGACGTAGACGTCAACCCTTGCGGCCATACACGATGTCGTCGATATGCTGGCTCGATTTCGGATCACCCGACTCGACAAAACCGGCATAACGCATCCACGGCCTGGTCGCATCGACCGGAAGGATGCCTCGCAACGAGCGACGCAGGAGTTCCGCGAGCGAAATTCCAAGCCTCGCGGCTTCGCGCCGGGCCGCGTCCAATTCTTCTTCCGTGAGCCTGATCTGAGTCCGGATCATCATGACAATCCACCATCACGCAGAATCACCCGACGATCATCACCGCTTCGTGATCACCACCTCCAGGTACTCCCCCGGCACGACCATCGTCGCGTCACCCGAGCGGTTGAGCGTCTTGATGAGCGCTTCGAGATCCGCGGCGAGCGCCGCCTGCCCGGTCGCGTCGAGCGCCGCGAACGCCTTCAGCATCGGCCCGTAGCAGGTGCGAAACACCTCGACGAACCGCGCCGGCGAGCGGTAACGAAACACGAAGTTGCGCGGCGTCGCTTCGATCTTCGCGTGGGCACCGAAGAGCTCGTCGAGGCGCTCACGTATTCCCCACAGTCCCGGCGGCTTCACGCCGGCCGGTGGCGGAACGTGACGGCCGATGAC
Source organism: Casimicrobiaceae bacterium (assembly GCA_036379595.1). Lineage (GTDB taxonomy): Bacteria > Pseudomonadota > Gammaproteobacteria > Burkholderiales > Casimicrobiaceae > VBCG01. The sequence goes on from DASVGI010000041.1 coordinate 7,629, forward strand.
CTTGAACACCTGGCCGATGAAGCCCGACGGCGTCCAGTTGGCGAGGCCGATGCGCCCGCCGGGACGGCAGACGCGGAGCATCTCCGACGCGGCTTTGTCCTGGTTCGGCGTGAACATCACGCCGAAGGTCGATAGCACCGCATCGAAGCTCGCGTCCTCGAACGGCAGCGCCTCGACGTCGGCCTGACGGAAGGTGACGTCGAGCCGGTTCGCCGCCGCGCGCGCCTTGCCGTGCTCGAGGAGCTCGGAAACGTAATCGGTCGACGTCACGTCGCAGCCGCGGCGCGCCGCGGCGAGCGTCGCGTTGCCGTTGCCGGCCGCGACGTCGAGCACGCGCGAGCCGGCGCGCAGGTCGACTGCTTCGGCGAGCATCTCGCCGACGATCTGCAGCGTCGAGCCGATGAGCGCGTAGTCGCCGGACGACCAGACGCCCTGCTGACGGGCCTTCAGGGCGGCGAGGTCGGGGGCGGCGGCCGGTGAGGCGTGGACAGTGGCCGGTGAGGTCTGGACGGTGGCCATGGCGTGCTCCGATGAACGTTCCGGGGCGTTGATCGTCGCCCGGGACCGCTGCGTTGCACTATGCAGTTTCCGCAGCGGCGCGCAGAATCGGCCGCATGTCCAGCGCACTGCCGGCGGGCCTCGCGCGAGCGCTCGACTGGCTCGACGCGCACCCGGACGAACCCTTCGATCTCTCGCGTCTCGCGTTCGAAGCCGGGGTCAGGCCACGCACGCTCGAAATGCAGTTCCGGCGCGATCTCGAGTCGACGCCGCTCGGCTGGGTACGTCGGATGCGTCTCGCGCGGACCCGCCGTGAGCTATTGGCGGCGCGCGCGCCGGCGAGCGTCACGACGATTGCACTCGACAACGGCTTCCGCGAACTCGGTCGCTTCGCCGGTCACTACAGGAAGCGATTCGGCGAACGACCGTCGGAAACCCTCGCGGTCGCGCGAGCGGGGTTGGCCGCCGCTTTCCGTCGCGACGAGCCACGATGCAACGAGCCGCAGCGTGTCGAAGCGGAGCGCGTCACGCGGTGCGCGGTCGGTCTCGCGTTCACCGTCGGCCGAGCGGCCTGCGATGCCGCGCTCGAGCTCGTCGACGAGGCCGAGGCGCTCGCCGGGGAAGTGCCGCGGACTCTCGACGCGAAACACGCCGGCGTTGCGGCCTCTGCGCTTCCAGCAGCGATCGCCGCGTGGTGTCACGGCCAGCGCGCGGCACACGGTTTCGGGAAGTCGCCGGAGAGCGATCGGCGCGAAGCGCTGCAGCGTGCCGGCTGCGCGGTGCGCGAAGCCCCGAATGACCCGATGGTGCTGGCACTGGCGAGCGGAGCGAACACGCTCGTCCGGCGCCTCTCCGACGCCGAGCGACTTGCCGAGCGCGCGCTCGCGATCGATCCCTGGCTCCCCTGGGCGTGGATTCGGCGCGGATGGTTGTCGGCGTATGCAGGCGACTACGAAGGGGCGCTTCGCGAACTTCGTACGACTCTCGAACTGATGCCGCGGGAGCCGCTGCGTCATCTCGCATTCATCGGCATCGGGTGCGCGCGCTTCGGCGCCGGCGACTTCGCGGCCGCTGCGCGCTGGATCGACGACGCACTCGTGATGGAGCCCGCGTCATTCTGGGCCGAACGGGTGCTGGTCGCCGCGGCGATGCAGACGTCGGCGCGCGACGAGGGGCGGCGACGCGCGCGCGGTCTGCTCCGCAAGGACCCGTCGCTCACCGTCCAGATTGCTCAGGGCGCGTGGCCGTTCCCGACGCCGTTCGTCGATCGGCTCGCCGACGGCCTTGCTCGCGCCGGCGTGCCGCGCGGCTGAGGCGGCCCGCGGTCAGGGGAACGGTTCACGATCACGCACCGCGGGCGGTCGATCGCAATCGACGGCGCTTCGCGACCCGGACGCCAAGCCTCTGACCGAAGCCGAATGGAAGGTAGCGAAGCCGCATGCGCGCATTGGCCGCCCACCGAAGCCGGACGTCAAGGTCGCCGTGAAATTGCGCCTCGATCCCGATTTGCTGGCCGTGCTCAAGGCCACGGGCCCCGGCTGGCAGACGCGCGCGAACCGCATCCTGCGGGAGAGGTTCGCGATGTGAGCGCCTGAGCTCCGGGGACGTGACCCGCGGGAACCGTCCCGCTCATGCCCCCGTGACGGCCGCTGGTCGGCCAGCGCGACAGCCCGCGCAAACGCCCGTCGCCCATCGAGCACCGTCCATCCGTGGCGGCGATGGCGTGAAAAATGTGTCGCTTAGACTGCGATCACGACTGAACCGAGGGTCTTTCATGCTCTTTCGCCGTTCGCGCAACCGCGGCTTCACGCTGCTGGACGTGATGATCACTGTCGCGATCGTCGGCATTCTTGCCGCGATCGCGTTGCCTGCCTATCAGAATCAGGTTCGCAAGGCCAACCGTTCTGCGGCTCAGCAGTTCATGTCGGACGTTGCGACGAAGGAGCAGCAGATCCTGATGGACTCGCGTCAGTATGTCGCGGTCACCGCGACCAGCAATTTCGGAAATCTCCCGACCGATGCGAATCCGGGCGTCGGGATCGCCGCGCCCTCGACGACGACAGGCAAGTACGCGTTCGTCGTAACCGTTTCGAACACTGCGACACCGCCGACGTTCACGATCACGGCAACCGCGACCGGCAGCCAGGCCGTGGACGGAAACCTGACGCTGGATCAATCAGGGAACAAGACCGGGAACTGGTGATGAACCTGCGTCGCCACGCCGGGGGTTTCACGTTGATCGAGATGATCGTGACCATCACGCTGGTCGGGATCCTCCTGATGATCGCCGTGCCGTCGTTCTGGAAGCTCATCCTGAATCAGGGTATCAAGACGGCGTCGTACGACATCTTCGCCGCAATGGAGTATGCGAGGAGCGAAGCGATCAAGACGAACGGGCCCGTGTCGCTCCGCGCGGGCGCGTCGACCGACGGTGCGTGGACGACGGGTTGGCGCGTCGTCAATGCGTCGAGTACGGTACTGCGCAGCTGGTCGGCCGCGTCGAACCTTGCCATCACCGAGACCGCGAACAGCGGGGCGACGGTCATCACGTTCGGGCCTGATGGCCGCGTGACCTCTCCCGCCGCGCCGCCCCGCATTCAGCTCGATCCCTCCGCTGCCGAAAGCGGCGTATCGACTCGATGCGTCGGAGTCGATCTGATCGGCCGGCCGATCACCCGAATGGGGGCGTGCTCATGATGCGATCGGGAGCGCGTCCGCGAACCCAGTCCGGCTTCCTGATGCTGGAGGCCATGATCGCCCTCTTCGTGCTTCTGATTGGCCTGCTCGGGCTGGCAGGACTGCAGGCGAGGAGCCAGCAGGCCGAGAACGAATCCTATCAACGCTCACAGGCATTGATCCTTCTCCAGGACATGGCGGACAGGATGAACGCGAACCGGGCAGCAGCAGCGAGCTACGTGACGGCCTCCGCCGTCGGTACCGGCAATTCGCTCACCGACTGCGCCGCCCCGCCGACTCTGGCCGAGAGCGATCTCTGCCAGTGGAATGCCGAGCTGCTCGGTGCAGCGGAAATGTCGGGCGGAACGTGCAACACGGGCACCGGCGCCAACTGCATCGGCGCAATGATCAGCGCGCGCGGATGCATCGTGAACCTCGGCGCGACGGCAAATGGGCCGTTCATGATCGAGGTGGTGTGGCAGGGTCTGAGTCCCACGATCGCTCCGCCGAGCTCCGTCGCCTGCGGGAGCGGAGCTTATGGAAGCGAGGCGATGCGTCGGGCGGTTACGACGATCGTGCAGTTTGCGAACCTGAACTGATGCGACCAGCGATGACCTGCTCTGGATCGCTCGGCTCCGGGATGGCTTCCGGGAGCGTTCCCCGGGGCGAGCCCTGCCGCGCGCGTCGTTCGCGCACTGTCCGCGGCTTCACGCTCGTCGAGCTGATGGTGGCTCTTGCGATCGGCACGATCCTCCTTCTGGCCCTGGCGACACTGTTCGTCAACACGAGCTCGGCGCGCGCGGAGATCGACCGCGCGAGCCGGCAGATCGAGAGCGGCAGGTACGCGATGCAGCTTCTGGGCGACGAGATCCGGCACGCGGGCTATTTCGGGCCGCTGATCAATCCGCCCCAGAATTCTGCCGCGCTCACGGCGCTTCCCGACCCCTGCTCTGACACGCTGGCCAACGTGCAGAACGCAGCGTTTCTTCCGCTTCAGGGTTATGCGGGGGCCGCCTCGGCCGCATCGCTCGACACCGGAAAGCTCGGCTGCCTGGACAGCGTCGCGGGGTACAAGCCGAATACCGCGGTCATCGTCGTCCGGCACGTGGACACCTCGATCTCGACCGCGGCATCGTCGCCGACTCCGGGAGTGTTCAACATGC
>DASVGI010000042.1:0-13101 GCA_036379595.1 Casimicrobiaceae bacterium
CTGCGCCTTGGCAACTTCGTGCAGATCCGCAATATCATCGACGAGGAGCTCGAGTCGGTGTGGAGCGGCCAGAAGACGGCGAAGCAGGCGCTCGATTCGGCCGTCAAGCGCGGCAACGAGCAGCTCCGGCGGTTCCAGAAGGCGAACGAGTAGCTCTGTCGGGGGTCATCTGTCGGGGGTCAGATCTTGCCTTTTGCCTCGGCTGGCCGAGGCAAAAGGCAAGACCTGACCCCCGACAGTGCGGTTTTTCCGGCGCTACTCGTTCGCCTTCTGGAACCGCCGCAGCTGCTCGTTGCCGCGCTTGACGGCGGCATCGAGCGCCTGCTTCGCGGTCTTCTGGCCGCTCCACACCGACTCGAGCTCCTCGTCGATGATGTTGCGGATCTGCACGAAGTTGCCGAGGCGCAGGCCGCGCGAATTGGCTGTCGGCGGCTTGTTGGTGAGCTCCTTGATCGCGATGTCGAAGCCCGGACGCTCGGTGTAGAGGCCCTTGTCCTGCGCGAGCTTGTACGCGGCGAGCGTGATCGGCACGTAGCCGGTCGCGGCGTGCCAGTCTTCCTGGATCTCGGGCGACGACAGGAACGTGAAGAACTTCGCGATGCCGGGGTAGACGTCCTTGTTCTTCTGCGTCAGCACCCACAGCGTCGCACCGCCGATGATCGTGTTCTGCGGCGCACCCTTGACGTCGGGGTAGTAGGGCAGCGTCGCGACGCGCCAGGCGAACTTCGCGTTGGCCTTGATGTTCGCGTACGAGCCCGACGACGTCGTGATCATCGCGCACTCGCCGCTCGTGAACGCAGCGAGCGGCTCGTCCTTGCGCCCCTTGTAGGTGAAGAGGCCCTTCTTCGCCCAGTCGGCGAGATTCTGGATGTGGCGCACCTGGATCGGGCCGTTGAACTCGAGCCTGGTGCCGAGGCCGCCGAAGCCGTTCTGCAGCGACGCGAACGGCACGTTGTGCCACGCGCTGAAGCTTTCGAGCTGCACCCATGACTGCCAGCCGGTGGTGAACTCGCACGGCACGCCGGCCGCCTTCAGCTTCTCGGCGTCCTTCTCGAGCTCGGGCCACGTCTTCGGCGGATTGGCGGGATCGAGCCCGGCCTTCTTGAACGCGTCGTCGTTGACGTACAGCACCTGCGTCGAGCTGTTGAACGGCATCGAGATCAGGTGGCCGGAGGTATCCGAGTAGTACGACGACACGGCGCCGAGGAACGACTTCGGGTCGAACGGCTGGTGCTGCTCGGCCATCAGCTGGTATACCGGCTTCACGGCACCCTTCGCCGCCATCATCGTCGCCGTGCCGACCTCGAACACCTGGACGATCTGCGGTGGATCGCCGGCGCGATAGGCGGCGATCGCCGCCGTCATCGACTCGTCGTATTGCCCCTTGTAGACCGGAATCACCTTGTAGTCGGACTGCGATGCATTGAACTTGTTGGCGATCTCGTTGACCTTGTCACTCAGCGCCCCCGTCATCGAGTGCCACCAGTGAATCTCGACGACCGCCTGGGCCGCCGTCGCCGCGCACGCGAAGACGATCGCCGACGCGACGCACGCAAGACGTTTGAAGCGATATGCCATGTTGTCCTCCTGAAGGAACCCCCTGCGGGCCCGGGGGCCCGTCCGGGTTGCGATTCTAGTGCAAAACGACTGCGGCGTGCGGCGGCCGCACGGACGTCGGCGTACGACGCATCGCGGGCGCGCGAACGCCTACGTGCGGCGTGCGCCGGGTGCCAGCGTCACCGCGAGAACGAGCCAGCCGGCGAGGAACGCAATACCACCGACCGGGGTGAGGTAGCCCCAGCCGTGCGCTGCGCCGAGCGCGAGAAGATACAGGCTTCCCGAAAACAGCACGATTCCCGCGACGAGCAGCGTCGCGCCGAGCGCAAGGCCGCGCCGGGCGCGTTCCGTGCGCTGCAGCACGCCGAGCGCGAGGAGCGCGAGCGCATGCCACGCGTGATAGGTGACGGCGGTGCGCCAGATCGCGAGGTGATCGGCGTCGAGCCGCATCGCGAGCGCGTGCGCGCCGAGCGCACCGAGCGCAACCGCGGCGGCCATCAGGAGCGAAGCGACGGTGAGCATGTAGCGGGCGGGCATGACAGACTAAACTATGCCGTCTTTCACGCCCGAAGGCATCTCCCGACACCATGACGCTCTCCCAGGCCGCGCAGGCGGCCATCGCTGCCTCGTCGCGCCGCGACGCGGTCGTTCCGACGGCAGGCGCCGCGACGCTTCCGGTCACTCGCGCGATGTTCGACGAGTTGATGGTGCCGTGCTTCGCGCCAGCCGAATTCATCCCGGTGCGCGGCGAAGGCTCGCGCATCTGGGACCAGCAGGGGCGGATGTACATCGACTTCGCGAGCGGCGTCGCGGTGAGCTCGCTCGGCCACTGTCATCCGGCGATGATCCGTGCGATCGAAGAGCAGGCGCGGACGCTGTGGCACGTCTCGAACTGGTTCACCAACGAGCCCGCGCTCAGGCTTGCGCGCAGGCTCACCGACGCCACGTTCGCCGAGCGCGTCTTCTTCTGCAACTCCGGCGCCGAGGCGAACGAGGCGGCGCTGAAGCTCGCGCGCCGCTATGCGCACGATCGCGACGGGCCGCGCCGCGCGCGCATCGTCTCGACGCTGAATGCGTTCCACGGACGTACGCTCTTCACCGTCACCGCAGGCGGGCAGGCGAAATACTCGTCGGGCTTCGGTCCGCCCCCGGAAGGGATCACGCATCTTCGCTACAACGACATCGAGGCACTCGAAGCCGAGTTCGCCGCGCACGGTCCCGAGATCTGCGCGGTGATCCTCGAGCCGATGCAGGGCGAAGGCGGCATGACTCCGGGAACGCCCGCCTACCTGCAGGCGGCGCGGCGCCTGTGCACCGCGCACGGCGCGCTTTTCGTCCTCGACGAGATCCAGAGCGGCATGGGACGCACCGGAGCGCTCTATTCGTACATGCAGAAAGGCTTCGTTCCCGACATCCTGACGAGCGCCAAGGGGCTCGGCGGAGGCTTTCCGATCGGCGCGATGCTGACCACCGCCGAGATCGCGAGCGCGTTCTCGGTCGGCGTGCACGGGACGACGTATGGCGGCAATCCGCTCGCCTGCGCAGTCGCCGGCGCGGTGTTCGACGTCATCAACACGACCGAAGTGCTCGACGGCGTGCGCGCGCGGCACGCGCTCTTCATGGAAGGCTTGCGTGCGATCAACGCGCGCCGGCCGGTGTTCGCCGATCTGCGCGGCGAGGGTGTCTGGCTCGGCTGCGAGCTCGCCGAGCCATGGCGTGGCAAGGCGCCGGCGGTGATGAAGGCCGCGGGCGAGGCCGGGCTCCTCGTTCTCGTCGCCGGTGCCGACGTGCTGCGCATCGCGCCCTCGCTCGTCATCTCGCTCGACGAAATCCTCGAAGGGTTGTCGCGCCTCGAGACGGCGCTCGCGCGTGCACTTGTCTGAAGCGTGTTCTTCGTCCGTCCGATCGCGCGTGACGATCTGCCCGCGGTGCTGGCGCTCTCCGAGCGCACCGGCGACGGGCTGACGACGCTTCCGGCCGATCGCGCGCAGCTCGCCGCGCGGATCGAGCGCTCGCTCGCATCGTTCGCCGGCACGGCGGAGAAGGCGGCGACGACGTTCATGTTCGTGCTCGTCGACCGCCAGGGCGGCGGCAGCGACGAGCGCGTCGTCGGCATCAGCGCGATCGAGGCCGCCGTCGGCCTGACCGAGCCCTGGTACAACTATCACGTCGGTACGCTGGTGCACGCGTCGCGCGCGCTCGGCGTCTACACGGTCGCGCCGACGCTGTTTCTGTCCAACGACCACACCGGCCACACCGAGCTCTGCTCGCTCTTCCTCGACCAGGCGTACCGCCGTGCGCGGAACGGGCCGCTCCTGTCGAAAGCGCGGCTCCTGTTCATCGCCGAGTTCGCCGAGCGCTTCGCGGCGAAGGTGATCGCCGAGCTTCGCGGTCGCGTCGATGGTTCCGGCACGAGCCCGTTCTGGGAAGGACTCGGGCGCCACTTCTTTGCGATCGACTATCGCCGCGCCGATTACCTGACCGGCACCGGACAGAAGTCGTTCATCGCGGAGCTGATGCCGCGCCATCCAGTGTACGTGAAGCTGCTGCCCGAAGCGGCGCGCGCCGCGATCGGCGAGGTCCACGCCGACACGATTCCCGCGCGCGCGATGCTCGAGCAGGAAGGCTTCCGCTACGAGGGTTACGTCGACATCTTCGATGCCGGGCCGACGGTCGAATGCACGACCGGCAACATCGACGCGGTGCGCCGCTCGACCGTGCTCCCCTGCACACTCGGTGAGGAGGATCCGGTGCCCGACAGCCTCACTGACGACATCCTGTGGCTCGTCTGCAATTGCCGCTTCGAGGGCTTTCGCGCGCTCCTCGCCGCGGCGCCGGCGCGCGTCGACCGCTTTCCGCTCCTGCCTTACGCCGCCGAAGCGCTGGCGGTCGCCGAGGGCGACAGCGTTCGTGCCGTCCCGCTTTCGCCGAGGGATCGATGAACTTCGACGGCATTCCGGGCCCGACGCACAGCTACTCGGGGCTCGCCCAAGGCAACCTCGCCGCCGAGCGCAATGCGCGCCAGGTCGCGAACCCGCGCGAGGCGGCGCTGCAGGGCCTGGCGAAGATGCGCGCGCTCGCCTCGCTCGGGATTCCGCAGGCCGTGCTGCCGCCACACGAGCGGCCGGCGGTGTGGGTGCTGCGCGCGCTGGGCTTTCGCGGGCGAGATCACGACGTCGTCGCGCGCGCCGGGCGCGAGGCCCCGGAGCTCCTCGCCGCGTGCTCGTCGGCCGCCGCGATGTGGACGGCAAATGCCGCCACGGTGAGCCCGTCGGCCGACTGCGCCGACAACCGGCTGCACCTGACGCCCGCCAACCTCGTCACGCACCTCCATCGCGCGATCGAGGCGGAGACGACGACGCGCGTGCTGCGCGCGATCTTCGCCGATCGCGCGCGCTTCGAGGTGCACGATCCGCTCCCCGCGGTGCCGCAGTTCGGCGACGAGGGCGCCGCCAACCATACGCGCTTCGGCGTCGACGTCGATCGCCCCGGCGTCGAGCTCTTCGTGTTCGGCCGCCGCGCGTTCGGCCCCGGGCCTCAGCCTTCGCGCTATCCGGCGCGGCAGACGCGCGAAGCCTGCGAAGCGATCGCGCGGCGTCACGGGCTCGACCCGGGCCGCTGCCTCTTCGCGCAGCAGCGCCCCGACGCGATCGACGCCGGCGTCTTTCACAACGACGTGATCGCCGTCGGCGAACGTACGCTGCTGTTCTGCCACGAGCGCGCGCTCGTCGACCAGCCGGGCATCCTGCAGGCGCTTGCGCGTCTCGTCGGGCCCGCGTTCCAGTCGATCGTCGTGCGCGAGGCCGAGCTCACCGTCGCGGACGCTGTTGCGACCTACCTCTTCAACAGCCAGTTGATCGCGCGCAGCGACGGCAGATATCTGCTGGTCGCGCCCGCCGAGTGCCGCGCGCATCGCGCGGCGTCCGACCTCCTCGATCGGCTGACGAGCAACGGCGGACCGATCGCCGAAGTCATCGTGTTCGACCTGCGCCAGAGCATGAGGAACGGAGGCGGCCCGGCCTGCCTGCGCCTGCGCGTGCCGATGACGCCGGCGGAGCGCGCCGCGATGCATCCCGACGTCGTGTTCGACGCGCGCCTCGACGCCGCGCTCGACCGCTGGATCCGCACCCACTACCGCGACCGCCTCGAAGCCGCCGATCTGCGCGACCCTGCCCTCCTCGACGAATCGCGCCGCGCGCTCGACGAGTTGACGCAACTTCTCGGCCTGCCCGCCGTCTACCCGTTTCAGCTCGAGCGCAGCGCAGATCGAAACATCCGGTAACCGCGAGCCGGCTTTACCGCCGTCCGGCGGAGGATTAAGCTGAAAGCGCGGCCTGTTAGCAGGCCTGTGGAGTGCATTCAGGTAGTACGGAGTACATTGAGGTAGTACGTTCAGGCAGTACGTTCATACTGGTCGAAGGAGACCGCGATGAATGCGTGGACAATGGGTGCAGTGGCATTGGCCGGGCTCGCGCTCGCGGGCTGCGAAACGCTCAATGGTCCCGAGGCAGTGGCGAACGCCGATGCGCAGCGCACGCAGTGCAAGGTGGTCGAGTTCGACACGACGCACCAGGCGATGCGCATGCAGAATCAGAAGGGCACCGACGGCACTGATATGCAGCAGACGCAAGGCAAGCTCGCCATCGGTCGCGTGAAGGCGAACGAGCCGCGCGTGCTGCAGGACCCGGTGGCGCCGGGCAACAGCATCACGAGCCAGCTGCAGCGCTCCTGCTGAGCGCGACGCGGCGCCGCTTCAGCGCGCCGCGACGCGCGTGGGGTCGACCCCGAGGTAGATCCACGGGTTCTCCCAGTACGCGTGCTTCTTGTAGCCCGAGAGCCACGGCTGCAGCAGCGTGTTCTCCATCGGATACACGCCGAGCTGCCACGGCGCGTACGCGGCGATCAACTCCGACATCTTCCGGTAGACCGCGTTGCGCTCGGCGCCGTCGGGAAGCGTTCGCGATTTCCGATACAGCGCGTTGTACTCGGGAAGGTCGAAGCGCGCGTAATTCGTCTGCCCGATGTTCGGCCCGTAGAGAAGCTGGAAGAACGCGTCGGCTTCGGCATACGCGTTGATCCAGCCGATCCGCCACATCTGCAACTGGCCCGCCTTGCCCATCTTGAGGAGATCGGGCCAGCGCTGCTTGACGAACGCGATGCGCACGCCGATCTTCGCGAGGCTCGATATCCACACCTCGTCGATCTCGCGGTCGCGCGTCGTCGGCGTCGACGCCATCGTGAGCGCGAGCGGCCGGCCGTCGGGGAGCTCGCGAAAGTCGTCGTGGTCGCGGTCGACATAGCCGAAGCGGTCGAGGAGCGCACGCGCTGCGCCCGGGTCGTACGGCGCGGCGACGTCGAGCGACGGATCGTGCCCCGGAACGCTCGGCGGAATCGGTTGCGTCGCGCGCTCGGCCTGCCCCTGGTAGACGACGCGGATGATCTCGGGCGTGTCGAAGGCCATCGCGAGCGCGCGCCGTAGCGCGATCCGCTCGTTCGTGTAGCCGCCGACGACCGGATCCTGCATGTTGAAGTAGGCGTATGACAGCGCGGGCTGCGTGAGCCGCTGGCGCGTGACACCGCGCGCGACGTACGCCGCCGTCAGCTCGCCGTCGGCGCCGAGCGCGTGGCGCGAGAGCTCGGTCGGCAGCTCGACGTAATCGAGCGCGCCCGAATCGAACGCGAGAAGACGCGGGTTGGCCTCCTCCATGATCGTGATCTCGACACGCTCGACGCGCGGCAGCTTCGCACCCGCGAGTGCGCCGAAATGCGCGCGGTCAGTTGCATCGTGCGACTCGGGAAAGCGAAGCTCGCGGAATGCCGGATTCCGCGCGAGGACGATCCGCTGGCCGCGACGCCACGATTCGAGCCGGAACGGCCCCGTGCCGACCGGATGATCCATCGCCCAGCCGTTGTCGTCGCGATAGCGCTCGATCACCTCGCGCGCGACCGCCGCCATCGGGCTCGAGCAGAGGTAGCCTTCGAGGATGTAATCGGGATCCTTGAGCTCGACGCGAATCGTGTAGCGATCGAGCGCGGCGAGGCCTGCGATCGGCGCGTCGTAGTCGAAGCGGCCCGTGGATTTCGCCGCGTCGATCACCGCGTTTGCGCCGACAACCTTGCCCTGCAGGTACCACGAGAACGGCGACCGGATCCGCGGGTCGAGCAGGCGCTTCCATGCGTAGACGTAATCGGCGGCGACGAGCTCGCGCGGCTTGCCGTGGAACGCGGGATCGTCGGCGAAGCGGATGCCGGAGCGAACGCGAAGCTTCCACACGCGCCCGCCCGCGCTCACCTCGGGCATCGCCGCCGCAGTGAGCGGCACGCGCTGGTACGGGCGCGCGAGATAGTCGAAGCCGTAGAGCGGCTCGAAGATCGCACGCTGCACGTTGTCGGAATAGAGATCCGAGGTAGCCTGCGGATCGAAACCCGTCTCCGCGACCGGGAACGCGACGCGCAGCGTCTGCGCGCCGGCGATCCGCGACGACGCCTTGTCACCACCCACCGCCGCTGCGGCACCCGGGTGCGCGGGGCCCGCGCCCGCCGCCTGCGCCCGCGCTGTGACGGCAGGCAGCGTCGTCAGCGCAGCAAGCGCCGCGACCGCGCGCCTGCGCGCGCGGTCCGGTCGATCGGGCCGATTCTCAGTGCGCGCCACGATTCGCCGCGTCGGCATCGACCTGCGACGATGGCGACGCATTGCCGTGCCGCGGCCCGACGTCGAGGTACTGGAACGGCATCTGATAGGTCGGGTTGTACTTGTAGCCGCGCAGCCACGGCTGCAGGAGGATCGTCTCGTAGCGAAACGCGGTGAGGATCCATGGCGAATACGCGCGCACGAGCTCGGACATCTTCCGCTCGACCGCGAGCCGCTCGGGACCGTTCGGCATTGCGCGCGCCTGTTCGTACAGCCGGTCGAACTCGGGCAGCGCGAAGCGCGACAGGTTGGAGAAGCCGGCATTCTTCCCGTAGAGAAGGCCGAAGAAGCCGAAGCCGTCGGGTGTCGTGTTGATGTTGCCGAGGTACCACATCGGCAGCTGCCCGAGGCGCGCGGCCTTCAGAAGATCGGGCCACTTCTGCTTGACGAACTCGACGCGCAGCCCGACCGCGTTCAACGACTTCTTCCACAGCTCGTCGTACTGGCGGCTGTCCGAAGCGGTATCGGAGCCCATCCTGAGCGTGAGCGGAGCGCCGTCGGGCTGGTCGCGAAAGCCGTCGCCGTCGCGATCGACGTAGCCGAAGCGATCGAGGAGCGCTTTCGCCGCCGCGGGATCGTAGGGAATCCTGCCGTCGTAGTCGGGATCGTGCCCGGTCATGTTGGGCGGCACCACCTGCGTCGCGGGAAAACCCTGCCCTTCGCGCAGGACACGAATCTCCTCGTCGACGTTGTAGGCCATCGCGACCGCGCGGCGCAGCGCGACCTGCGGCGGCTTGTAGCCGCCCAGCACCGGATCGTCCATGTTGAAGTAGACGTAGGCGATCGCCGGCTGCACGCCGTGCGCCATGCGCACTCCCGCCTTCACGAGGTCGGGCGCGAGCTTGCCGTCGGGGAGCAGCACCTTGCTGATGAGGTCGTTCGGCACCGCGACGTAGTCGAGGTTGCCGCGACGGAACTCGAGCATCCGCGGCTGCGCTTCCTCGATGATGCTGATCTCGACGCGCTTCGCGAGCGGCAAGCGACGTCCCGCGAGCCCGCGCGCGAGCTCGCCGTCGGCGGCGTCGCTGCCTTCGGGATAGCGCTCGTCGCGAAAGCCTGGGTTCGCTTCGAGCACGATCCGCTGGCCGCGGCGCCAGCTCTCGAGCCGGTACGGCCCGGTGCCGACCGGATGCGCCATGTCCCAGCCGTTGAGATCGCCGTACTTTTCGATCACCTCGCGCGTAACCGCGGCGAGCGGGGTCGTGGTGAGATTGGAGAGGAGCTCGTAATCGGGGAACACGAGCTCGAAGCGCAGCGTATAGCGGTCGATCGCCCGCAGGCCCTCGATCGGCGCGTCGTAGTCGAAGTGGCCGGTCTTTCGCGCCTTCTCGACCACCGCGTCGGCGCCGACGAAGCGCCCGTCGACCGTCTGCAGCGCGTTCGAGCGCATCTTCGGATCGAGGATGCGCTTGATCGAGTAGACGTAGTCGGCTGCAGTGAGCTCGCGCCGTTTCCCCTTGAACACCGGGTCGTCGGCGAAATAGATGCCCGGACGAATGCGGATCGTCCAGGTCTTGCCATCCGCGGAGATCTCGGGCATCGCCGCCGCGGTGTTGGGGACGATGCGATACGGACGCGCGAGGTAGTCGTAGCGATAGAGCGCATCGAAGATCGCGCGGTTGACGTACTGCGAATAGGCGTCGCCGACCGCCTGCGGGTCGAAGCCGGTTTCGGCGATCGGGAAGGCGACGTGAAGCGTTGTCGGGGTGGCGGGCGTCGCCGCGAGCAGGCTCATCGTCGCCACGAGCCCGAGCAGCGTGCTGACGAGGCGGCGCATCGTTGGCGCTCTGCGGTGAGTCGCTGGTGAGCCGCTACGAAGGACGGCGCGCGGCGGCGAGCGCGCGCTCGATGTCGGGCTCGAACGACTCGGGCGTGTCGTTCGGCGCATAGCGCGCGACGACGTTTCCGCTGCGATCGACGAGGAACTTGGTGAAGTTCCACTTGATCGCCTCGGTGCCGAGAAGGCCCGGCTTCGCGCTCTTCAGGTAGCGGTAGAGCGGAGCCGCGTGGTCGCCGTTGACGTCGATCTTCGCGAACATCGGGAACGTGACGCCGTAATTCGCTTCGCAGAACGTCGCGATCTCCTGCTCGCTGCCGGGCTCCTGCGCTCCGAACTGATTGCACGGGAAGCCGAGCACTTCGAGCCCCTTGTCGCGGTACTTGCGGTAGAGCGACTCGAGCCCCTTGTACTGCGGCGTGAAGCCGCATTTGCTCGCGGTGTTCACCACCAGCACGAGCTTCCCTTTGAAGCGATCGAGCGGCACCGGCCGACCGCCGATATCGTCGACGGTGAAATCGTAGAGGGTGGGCATGGCGAGGCTCCTTTGCGCGCCATTATGGCCCCGCGGGAGGCGTATGCTCTACCGGTGCAGCTTCTTGCCCCTCACGTCCGCGATCTCGGCGGTTTCCAGGTCCGCCGCGTGCTCCCTGCGTTCGAGCGCAAGATGGTCGGGCCGTTCATCTTCTTCGACCACATGGGCCCGATCGACTTCGCACCCGGTCGGGGGATGGACGTGCGGCCGCACCCGCACATCGGGCTCGCGACGGTGACCTACCTGTTCGAGGGTGCGGTACTGCATCGCGACAACCTCGGCAACGTCCAGCGCATCACGGCGGGTGACGTCAACTGGATGACCGCCGGGCGCGGCATCGCCCACTCCGAGCGCACTCCGCCCGAAGAGCGCGCGCGCGGACAACGCATGCACGGCCTGCAGACCTGGGTCGCGCTGCCGCACGCGCACGAGTTCGTCGAGCCGTCGTTCACCCACGTCGCGCGCGAGCGCCTGCCGCAGATCGAGCGCCGAGGCGCGCGATTGTCGGTGGTCGCCGGACGCGCCTTCGGTGAGGAAGCGCCGACGCCGACCTTCGGCGAGACGCTCTACGTCGCGGCCGAGCTCGACGCGAGCGCGACGCTCACCGTGCCGCTCGAGCACGAAGAGCGCGCCGTGTACGTGGTCGACGGTGACGTGACGATCGACGGCACCGCCGTGCCGGTCGCGAACATGGCGCTTCTCGACGCGGCGCACGACGCGACGATCCGCGCGCGCGGCCCAGCGCGCGTGATGCTGGTCGGCGGCGCGAAGGCCGACGGCGATCGCTTCATCTGGTGGAACTTCGTCGCCACCACGCGCGGCGCGATCGAGCAGGCGAAGGAAGCCTGGCGCGAGCAGCGCTTCGCGCCGATCCCCGGCGAGACCGAGTTCATTCCGCTGCCGGAGAGATAGCGCTAAGCAAGCCCGATCTCGACGCGCCGGTTGCGCCGTCCCTCGTTCTTGATCCGCAGCACGCGGATCGCGCCGATCTCCCCGATGTTCTTCACGTGGGTCCCGCCGCAGGGCTGGAGGTCGATGCCGGGGATCCTGAGCAGCCTCACGCGACCGGCGCCGCGCGGCGGCTTGACGCTCATCGTCTTCACGAGCTCGGGCCGCGCGTCGAGCTCGTCGTCGGTGATCCACACGGTCTCGGTGTCGACGGCGCGCGCGATCAGCGCGTCGGTTTCGCGCTCGATCTTCGCCGCGTCGAGCAGGCTCATGTCGATGTCGAAGTCGAGGCGCGCCTTGCCGGGTGCGATGTTGCCGCCGGTCACCGGCGCGATCACCACGCACGAGAGGACGTGCAGCGCCGTGTGTAGCCGCATCAGCCGGTAGCGGCGCTCCCAGTCGATCCTGGCGGTGACGGTGTCGCCGACCGCTGGCAGCGCCGACCCTGCGGCGGGAACGTGCAGCACCGAATCGCCTTCGCCCTTGCGCGTGTCGACGATCGCAACGCTTCGTTCGGCTGCGTCGACGAGCACTCCCGCATCGCCCATCTGGCCGCCGCCCTGCGGATAGAACACGGTTCGGTCGAGGACGATGCCGTCGGGGCCGGCCGCCAGCACGTGCGCGGTGGCCTCCGCGAGATACGCGTCGTCGCGAAACAGAAGCTCGGTCGTCATGATGCGGTCCTCGGCGGCAGCAGGAAGTCGCGCGGTGCGGCGAAGAGTCGCGCGGCGAGTGCGCGGGCACGCGGCGCGCTCACGGCGAATCCGCCCTGCCGTAGCCGCCGCCTCCGGGCGTCTCGATCACGAACACGTCGTTAGCACCCATCTCGACCTGGAACGTCGCGCCGTACTCCTCACGACGGCCGTCGCTGCGCTCGATGCCGTTCCTTCCGCATGCACCCGCTTCACCGCCGGCAACACCGAACGGTGCCACGCGGCGATGGTTCGCGGGCATCACCGCGATCATCGGCTCGAGGAAGCGCACGCGGCGAACGGTGCCGTCGCCGCCGCGATGGCGTCCAGCGCCGCCGCTGCCGTGACGTATCGAGAACGACTCGAGCCGCACCGGGAAGCGCCATTCGAGCACCTCGGGGTCGGTGAGGCGCGAATTGGTCATGTGCGTCTGCACCGCGGAGGCACCGTCGAAATCCGGCCCGGCGCCGGCGCCTCCGGCGATCGTCTCGTAATACTGGTAGCGCGCGTTGCCGAAGGTGAAGTTGTTCATCGTTCCCTGCGACGCGGCGAGGACGCCGAGCGCGCCGTAGAGCGTGTCGGTGACGACCTGCGACGTCTCGACGTTGCCGGCGACGACCGCGGCCGGATACGCGGGCTTCAGCATCGAGCCATCGGGAATCACGATCGACAGCGGTTTGAGGCAGCCGGCGTTCATCGGGATCTCGTCGTCGACGAGCGTGCGAAACACGTAGAGTACCGCCGCCTTGCACACCGCCGACGGAGCGTTGAAGTTTGTCGGCTGCTGCGCGCTCGTGCCGGTGAAGTCGATCACCGCGCTGCGCGCCGCGCGATCGACCCTGATCGCCACGCGGATCACCGCGCCGTTGTCCATCGCGTAGGCGAACTCGCCGTCGGAGAG
>DASVGI010000043.1:0-15410 GCA_036379595.1 Casimicrobiaceae bacterium
CGCACTTCGTAGCGCGCACCCGCGACGAGTCCCAGCGCCGGCCCGGTCGCGCCCAGCCGTCGCAGCGTGCCCGCTTCGCCGGCGCTACCAGCGCTACCGGCGAGGAACGGCGGATCGTGCCCGGCGTTGACGTAATGGAGGCGACCGTCGGCGGGATCGAGAATCCCGAAGAACGCCGTCGCGAACATGTTCGCCCGATCGTGAACCGTCGCGATGTAATCACTGGTATGCGCGGTGACCTCGGCGAGAAGGACGTCATCGGGCCGGTGCTGCACCGCCGCCTGACCCGCGAGTGCACGCAAGAGCGAGCGGAACAGCGCCATGTACAGCGCCGCGCCGACGCCCTTGTCGCAGACGTCGGCGACGACCAGTGCGACGTGTCCGTTCGGGAGCACGTAGGCATCGTAGAAGTCGCCGGCGACGCTCCTTGCCGGCTCGAAGCGCGCGGCGATCTCCCAGCCATCGAGCGAGGGACACGACGGCGGCAGAAAGCCCCGCTGAATCTCGCGTCCGATCTCGAGCTCGCGCGCGAGGCTCTTCGCGTAGATCTGCTCGCGATCGTGCAGCCATTTGCGCGCCAGCGAGGCACCGACGCGAGCGCGCAGCACCAGCGCATTGAACGGTTTCGTCAGGTAATCGTCGGCGCCGAGCTCGAGGCAGCGTACGACGCTGTCGGTTTCGTCGAGCGCCGACACCATGATCACCGGCAGGTGGCGCAGCGACTCGCTCGCCTTGATCCGCGCGAGCACGCCGTAGCCGTCCATGCCCGGCATCATCACGTCGAGCAGGACGAGGTCGTAGGCCGCGGCTTCGAGCATCGCGAGCGCGCGTGGACCGTCCTCGGCGACGTCGACCTGATGTCCATCCGCGCGCAGCCGGCGCGAGAGGAGGTCGCGGTTGTGCTCCTGATCGTCGGCGACCAGCACGCGCGCGGTGGCGTCGCCCGCGCTCACGCTTCTCGCGCCTCATCGATCGGTGCTTCGAGCATGCGCAGCAGGTGCGGCAGCACCGCCTCGGTCGCGCGCTCCCCATCCTCGATGATCGACGGAATGCGCGCCGTGTCGAACAGCCCGATCCGCTCGCGGAACTCGGGCACGATCGCGATCACTTCCCCGTGATGAGCGACGTTGTGAAACGCATAGCGCGAGCGCAGCAGGTTGTTGGTGACGATCGACGACAACTGGAACGCGAAGCGCCCCGGCGAGTCGATACGCTCCTGGTAGTTGCTCTCGAAGCCCATCGCGATGATCACGTCCGCGCCCTCGCGCACGGCGGGACCGACCGGCAGCGGATCCGACAGAAAACCGTCGATGCACAACCTGCCGTCGACCTCGGCCGGAGTGAAGATGAACGGGATGGCGATGCTCGCGCGGATCGCATCGACGACGCGCCCGCGCTCGAACACCGCCTGCTCGCCGGTGTGAAAGTCGGTGGCGGTGATCATGAGACGCGTCTGCAGCGCCTCGATGCGGGTGTCGCCGAAGGCTTCCGCGAGCGCGGCGCGCACACGGCGATCGCTGCGCATGCCGAAGCGCTCGCCGAAGCCGAGGAGCTTCGGCAGCAGGATGCTCAGCATCGCGCGCGTGTCGCGCGTCGAGGTGAGCTCGCGCGTCCACAGGCGGGCCGCGGTCGCGGCGACCTCGTCGCTGGTGCGCCCCATCGCGAGCAACGCAGCGAACATGCTTCCGGCGCTGCATCCGACGATGAGATCGACATCGATGCGCTCGCGCGCGAGCACGCGCGCGAGCCCGATGGCTGCCGCGCACTTGACGCTGCCGGCGCCGATCACCAGCGCCACCTTGCGTCGCGTCATGCCGCCACGCGCGTTTGCTCCGCGCTCCGTGCGGTCATCCCGCATAGCTCGATACCGCAGCGTCGACGTCCGGATAGATGCGCAGGATGCCGGTGAATCCCGACAAGTCGAGGACACGCCTGACGCCGCCCGACACGGCCGCGAGACGCAGGTCCCCGCCCTGCCGGCGGCACTCCTTGACCCCGGCAAGCAGCGCGCGCAACCCGGCGCTGCTCGTGTATTCGAGCCCCGCGCAATCGACGACCATCCGCGTCGCATTGCCGGTGATCTCTCTCGCGACCGTATCCTGGAGCTGCGCCGCGGTCGACCCGTCGATGCTGCCGCGCACCCCGACGACGCAGACCTCGCCGCACCGTGAAACCGAAAGTTCCATGCGTACCCCTCGATGGCAATCAAAGAAGATCGATGTTCCGCTCGAGCATTACGATGCAACGAAGAGCGAAGTCGCGTCCGACCATTGCGATGCGCAGCGTCATCGCCGGGTCGCCAGGCGACGAACGAGCGTGAGGTGGTTCTCGCCGCCGGGATCGGATCGATAGTCGATGTCGTCGACGACGCCGCGCACGAGATGACAGCCGAGCCCACCGGTCGGCCGGTCTTCGAGCGGAGCGCCGAGATCGGGCAGCGGTGCCGCGCGCAGATCGAACCGGTGACCGCGATCCGCGATGCGGATCACCATCCGGTCCGGCATCGCCTCGACGCTGAGTGCGACCGGGCCCGGCGCAAGACCGCGATAGCCGTGCGCAATCAGGTTGCTGCACACCTCGTCGACTGCGAGCCGCACGTCGTAGGTCATAGCGGCGTCGGCGCCGCTCGCGCGACAGACGCGATCGACGACGTCGAGCAGGCGCGGCAGCTCGTCGATCGATGCGTCGACCGTGAGCTCGGCGCGGTGCCGGGCGAGCGCCGGTGGAGGCAGCTCGGACGGCCGGGCGCGATTGCAGCTCATCTCGCGCGCGACGCGAGCAGGAGCTCGATCTTCGCCAGCAGCCGCTCGAACTCGACGGGCTTCGTCTCGAATTCGTCGCAGCCTGCCGCCCGTGCCTGATCGGCATCACCGCGCATCGCGTGCGCGGTGAGCGCGATGACGGGGATGCGGCCGAGGCCGGGATCGGCCTTGATCCGCCGCGTTGCCTCCCAGCCGTCGATGACCGGAAGGCTCATGTCCATCAGGATGAGGTCGGGTGCCTCTTTCGCCGCCGCGTCGACCGCTGCCTGCCCATCGAACGCGAACACGACCTCGTAGCCGCGCCGCGCGAGGCGTCGCGACAGCATGTCGCGGTTGAGCTCGTTGTCCTCGACGAGAAGGAGCTTCGCACTCATGCGCCCCCCATTTGCACATGCGCAACCTCGTCGGCGGCCGGCGGCTCCACGAGGCGCCTCACCGGCAGGCGAACGGTGAACGTCGATCCCTTGCCGAAAGTGCTCGCCATCGTGACGTCACCCCCCATCAACTGGCACAGCCTGCGACTGATGACGAGCCCGAGGCCGGTGCCGCCATACTCGCGTCCGATCTGCGCATCGGCCTGGCCGAATGCCTGGAACACGCGACCCATCTGCTCGCTGGTCATGCCAATGCCGGTATCGCTGATCTCGAAGAGCTGCCAGTCGCGCCCGGCCGCGTGCTCCTGGCGCAGGCGCAGGCGCACGCGACCATCGCGGGTGAACTTCGCCGCGTTGGCGAGAAGATTGAGCAGCACCTGCTTCAGCCGCACGCTGTCGCATTCGATCAGGCCGACGCTGCGCGCGCAATCGACCGCAAACGCGTTCGCATTCTTACGCATCAGCGGTCGCGCGGTATCAGCGACCTCGTCGAGCAGCGCACGCGAGTCGACCGTTTCCCACACGAGCTCGGTGCGCCCCGCCTCGATCTTCGAGAGGTCGAGGACATCATTGATGAGTCCGAGCAGATGCCTGCCTGCGCCGCGGATCCGCTGCAGGTCGGCGACGAGGTCGCTACGTCCTTCGTCGACCGCCTGCTCTTCGAGCATCTCGCTGTAGCCGATGATCGCGTTGAGCGGCGTCCGGAGCTCGTGGCTCATGTTGGCGAGGAAGCGGCTCTTGGCGCGATTGGCCTCCTCGGCGATGCGGTTCTGCGCGAGGAGCGCGTGTCGCGCGGCGACCATTCGGCGCGACTGCAGGTACGAGTGCAGCGCGAACATCGACGTGTAGATGAACAGCACGCCGATCGAGAGCGCGGTCTCGGCGAAGGTCGACGACGACGCGATCGGCACGCCGGAGACGAGGTGCGTCGCTGCTGCGGACGCGGCGAACGCAAGGAGCCCGTACAGCGCGATGCGCCAGCCGCCGACGCTGAGCGCGCCGGCGTTGATGCACAGGAACGACGCGATCGTCGGCCACAGGCTGAATCCGGTCAATGCGTTCAGCATGCCGATCAGCACGAGGTCGAAGACGAGGTTGCGCAGCTCGGCGGCCTTGCTGTTGCGGCTGCGGCTCGCGACGAACCAGGCGAGCTGCGGCCACGCGAAGCAGGTGACGAGCATCACCGCGAGGATGTGCCATCCCGCACCTCGCGGGATCAATGCGGCGGCGAACATCGACGCGCCGAGGAGCCACGTCGGAACGCGCACGCGATAGTCGAGGAGCACCGTCGGATGCACCGGATCCTTGCGGCGCAGCCAGTCGCGCCATCCGGCATCCGTCGCGGCGACGGTGATGGTGTTCATCGCTGCGGCCCCGAGATCCGCTGGTCGATCCCCTCAGGCGGCGGAACATAGCGGACCGGAATCGAAACGGTGAATCGACTGCCGGCCCCGGGGGTGCTCGCGACCTCGATCGTTCCCTGCAGGAGCTCTGCCAGCTTCGACGCCAGCGCAAGACCGAGGCCGGTGCCGCCGAAACGGCGCGCCGCCGTCGCGTCAGCCTGCGCAAACGGCTCGAAAAGCTGATCGGCGAATTCGGGAGCGATGCCGGTACCGGTGTCGCTCACCGTGAACTCGACGCGCGCGGCCGAGCCCGCCACGTTACGGCGGCGCACTTCGAGCGCGACCTCGCCGTTCTCGCAGAACTTGTTCGCGTTGGCGAGCAGGTTCTGCAGAATCCTGCGCAGCTTGTCGACGTCGCCGACGACGCGACCCGCCTCTGCCCCACCCGCGACGCTGAAACGATTGCCGCGCTCGCGCATACGCTCGCGAAAGCGCCCTTCGAGCTCGCCGACGAGGGTAGCCACGTCGAACTCGTCGACCGACACGGACATGCGCCCCGCGTCGATGCGGGCGATGTCGAGCACGCTGTCGATCATGCCGAGCAAATGCCGGCCCGAGCCCCAGATGCGCTCGACGTCGTGCACACGCGAGCTCTCCCCCGCGTCGCGCAGGTCGTCGATCAGCATCTCGGCATAGCCGATGATCGCCGTCAGCGGGGTGCGCAACTCGTGGCTCATGCTGGACAGGAACAGGCTCCTCGCGCGGCTCGCCCGCTGTGCCACCGCAAGCGCCTCGACGAGCTCGGCCTGCATCCGCTTGCGGCCGGCAATGTTGCGAAACGAGAATACCGCCCACTCGACGCCGGCGTCGCCGGTCGCCGGGACGCAGCTGTATTCGACCGGAAACGGCGCGCCGTCGGCACCAATGAACGTGGCCTCCTGCGCGAGCGCGCCGCCGCCTCCGCGGAAGACGTCGAACAGGTCGCAGTGCGAGCCATCGCAGCGACTGCCGTCGGCGGCGAGATGCGGAGCGACGTCGTGGGCATCGCGCCCGACGAGGCCGGCGACTTCCTTGCCGATCGCATGCGCCGCCCATTCGTTCGCGAACATGATGCAGCCGGCGCGGTCGACGCCGACGATGCCCTCGGCGACACTGCGCAGCACGAGGTCGCTGCGCTGTGCGAGATCGTTGCGCTGTGCGAGGTCCCTGCACTGCGCGGCGGGTACCGCGGGCGGGGACTCGGAAGGCGATTCGGCGTCGTCGCTCATACGTGACCGCGGCGATCACGCCACGGTTTCGCGCGCGCGGCGCCTGATCTTACACGCTCCCTCGCGGCCGGTGCTATCCTGACAGTCCGCATCAGGAAGGTCGTCGTATGACTGTCCCAGTCGAAATCGGCACGCCAGCGCGCGCCACGTCAGCCGGATCCGAGCTCGGCGTGACATCCGCCGAATCCAACCTCGGTGTGACGTCCGCCGGATCCGAGCTCGGCGCGACAGCCGGGGTCGGCGAGCGCAGCCTCGAGATGATCCGACGGATGGTCGCGTTCGAGACCGTGAGCCGCGATTCGAACGTCGCGCTGATCGAGTGGGTGCGCGACTGGCTCGAGCGCCACGGCGCGATCGTCAGGATCACCTGGAATGACGAGCGCAGCAAGGCGAATCTCTTCGGCACGCTTCCCGCCGGAGACGGCAACGTCGTGCGCGGCGGCGTCGTGCTTTCCGGGCACACCGACGTGGTCCCGGTCGACGGACAACCCTGGTCGACGCCGCCGTTCGAAGCGACGCAGATCGATCATCGGCTCTACGGGCGCGGCTGCGCCGACATGAAGGGCTTCTTCGCGATCGGCCTGGCACTCGTGCCCGAGTTCCAGCGACGCGGCCTCGCACGGCCGCTGCACTTCGCGCTCTCCTACGACGAGGAAGTCGGCTGCATCGGCGTGCGCAAGCTGATTGCCGACGTGCTTGCGCAGGGTGTCGCGCCCGCAGGGTGCATCGTCGGCGAGCCGACGGGCATGGAAGTCATCACCGCGCACAAGGGCCGCTCGAGCTGGCGCTGCCGGGTGCGCGGTCACGAGGCTCACTCGGCACTGGCGCCGCGCGGCGTCAACGCGGTGCAGATCGCCTGCGAGCTGGTGGCGGACATCGCTGCGCGCGGTCGCGGCTTTCGCGACGGCGGGCCGCACGATCACGCGTACGACGTGCCGTACACGACGGTCCACGTCGGCACGATCCGTGGTGGCACCGCGCTCAACATCGTTCCGCGCGACTGCGAGTTCGAGTTCGAGATGCGCCACCTGCCTGCCGACGATCCGGACGCGTTCATCGCGATCCTCGAGCAGCGTGCGCGCGAGCTCGCCCCGGCAATGCACGCGGTCGACCGCGAGACTTACATCGCCTTCGACGCGCTGTCGACGACCGCCGGCTTCGATACCGAGGCCCACAGCGCGATCGTGGCGCTCGCCCACCGCTGCACTGCGGGCTCGGGCTGCGGGAAGGTGTCGTTCGGCAGCGAAGCGGGTCTGTTCGACCGTGCCGGCATCGCGACCGTCCTCTGCGGCCCCGGCTACATCGCGCAGGCGCACCAGCCGGACGAATGGATCGGCCTCGACCAGCTCGCGCGCTGCGAAGCATTCATGCTGCGCCTCGCCGACGAGCTCGCGGCGGGCTGAGCCGGCGCTGGCACCAGCACCAGGATGCGACGGCGGTGATCGGCCCGGGTGATCGGCGTGGCGCGGCGCGAAGCGCGGCCTCGCGGAGCGGAGTGCAGCGAAGAGCCGGCGCCGAAGCGCGCGCCGTCACCCCGGCGCATCGCATCCCGCCGATCGAGGTCGCGTTTCCCGATCTTGCACGCTGGTCAGCCGGCAACGTCGGCATCCCGTTCGTCTGGCGCTTTGCTTCCGACGTCCCCGGCCCGCGGGTGACGCTGCAGGCGCTGACTCACGGCAACGAGGTCTGCGGCGCGATCGCGCTCGACTGGCTGCTGCGCCGCGGCTTCCGCCCGCAACGCGGGACGCTGACGATCGTGTTCGCGAACGTCGCTGCCTACGAGACCTTCGATGATCACGATCCGTTCGCGGCGCGTTGCCTCGACGAGGATTTCAACCGGCTGTGGGATCCCGAAGTGCTCGACAGCGCCCGCCGCACGCGCGAGCTCGGGCGTGCGCGCGAGCTGCGCGCGTGCTACGACGAGACCGATTTCCTGCTCGATCTGCACTCGATGACCGACCCGTGTCCCGCGCTGGCACTGTCGGGCCGCCAGCGCAAGGGCCTCGAGCTCGCGCGAGACATCGGCATTCCCGGCTACGTCGTCATCGACGAGGGCCATCGCGCCGGACGCCGGCTGCGCGACTACGCGCATTTCGACGATCCCGAAGATCCGCGCAGCGCGCTGCTCATCGAATGCGGCCAGCACTGGGAGGCGGCGGCGCCGGCGGTGGCGCGCCAGGTATGCCTGCGCTTCCTGCGCCACTTCGGCATGGCCGATGCGGCCTTCGTCGACGCGCATCTCGAGCCGGGCCGGCTGCCGCCGCAGCGCGCGATCGAGATCACCGACGTCGTGACGATCGAGAGCGACGACTTCTCGTTCGCGCTGCCGCTGCAGGGTCTGATGACCATTCCCGCCGCGCAGACGCTGATCGCTCGCGACGGCGACCGCGCGATCGTGAGTCCGTACGCCGATTGCGTACTCGTGATGCCGTCGCAAAGGCCGCGTGTCGGCGAGACCGCGGTGCGGATCGGCCGCTTCGTCGATTGAACGAGCCTCGGGCCTTGACGAACGAGTCTCCGGCGTGGCGGCGCCGGTCATACCAGTAGCGCCGCCTGCGCTCGCGCTCGAGCGTCGTCGCAATGCCGATTTCGGGCGCGAGATCGAAGACCAGCGCACCGTCGACGTCGGTGCGCACAACGGGAATCCCGGCCGACCGGTAGCGCGCGAGGACGACGGGCCGCGGGTGACCGAAGTGGTTGAGGTACCCGGCGGTCACCGCGGCGATCCGCGGCGCGACCGCCGCGATGAAGCTTGCGGTCGACGAGGTCAGCGATCCGTGATGCGGCACGACGAGCACGTCCGCGTCGAGTCCCTCGGCACGTGCCAGGAGCTCCTTCTCCGAGCGCGCCTCGATATCGCCGGTGAGGAGCACGCGCCCCGCTGCCGACGTGACGGCAAGCACGCACGAGAGATCGTTGCTCTTGCGCTTCGAGTCGTCGTAGGCGGAAGCCGCCGGATGAAGGATCTCGAAGCCGACCCCGTCCCATTCCCAGCGCTCGCCGGCGACGCAGCGGGTCCATTCAGGCATTGACGCTCCAGATCGTGGCGCCGACGCTCCCGACGGTGCGGGGTCGTCCATCGACGACGTCACCGCAGCGACCGGAAGCGCACGCAGCACCGACGCAACGCCGCCCGAATGGTCGGTGTCGGCGTGACTGACGATCAGGCGATCGAGCCGCACAACGCCGGCCGCGCGCAGGTACGGGACCACGACGCGACTTCCCGCATCGCCGTTGCGGTAGCGCGGACCCGCGTCGTAGAGGAGCGCGTGCTCGGTCGTCGTGATCAACGCGGCGAGCCCCTGACCGACGTCGAGCACGACGACGCGCGCCGCTCCGGGCGGCGGCGCCGGCGGGGCAGTCAATACCATCGGCAACATCAGTAAGCTGCCGAGGATGCGCCCGGGCACGCCACGCGGCGCGACGATCCACAGCGCACCGGCGACGGCAACCGCAATCGTCCATGCCGGCGGAGCGTGCGATGCGAACACCGCGCCCGGCGAAGCCGACAACCACGAGAGCCAGCCGAGCGTGAGGTGAAGGAGCGCCTGCGCGATGTGCCACGGAAAATCGAGCGGCACGACGATTCCGGCGAGCGCCAATGGGACGACGCCGAACGTGACGATCGGAATCGCGACCGCGTTGGCGAGCGGTGCTATGAGCGACGCCTGCTGAAACCATGCGAGCGTTCCCGGGACGAGCGCGACCGTCACCACCCATTGCGCATGAGCCCCTTCGCGTAACGCAGCGAGCATTCGCGCGCGCAGTGCCGGGGTGGCAACGGCACGGAGCCGCGCCCCGCACGCGTAGAGCAAGACGCCAACCGCGCCGAACGAGAGCCAGAACCCGGGCGCCAGCGACGCCCACGGGTCGAACGCCACGACGGCGGCGAGCGACCACAGCCAGACGATCGCCGCGGTGCCGGGACGATTCAGCCACAGCCCCGCCGCAGCGACGGCGAGCATCAGCACCGTGCGCACCGCCGGGATCTCGGCCCCGGCAAGGAGCACGTAGCTTGACGCGGCAAGTGTCCCGGCGAGGATCGCGAGCTTGCGCGCCGGGACGCGCGAGGTCAGCCGGGCGCTGCGGCGCACGAGCGCGAGGATGGCGAAGCCCGCGAGCGCGGCGAACACCGTGACGTGCAGGCCCGAGATCGAGATCAGATGCGTGACCCCGGTGCGGTTGAACACCTGCCATTGCGCATCGGAGATCGCTCCCTGATCACCGATCGCAAGCGCGACCAGCACTGCTGTATCGTCGGAGTTCCCGAGCGTCGCCACGATGCGCGTGCGAATCGCCTCGCGCGCCGCTTCGACGAGGTCGGTGGGCCGCGCGGCGAAGGCTGAAACGCGCACCGGCCGCGGTGCCGCGCGGACGTAGCCGGTCGCGCGCAGATCGCGTTCGAGGAGCCAGGCTTCGAGATCGAACCCGTTTGGGTTCACGGTGCCGTGCGGGCGCTTGAGGCGCACCGTCAGCGTCCACCGCTCGCCGGCGTGAACCTCGGGCGGCGCGCCCGCGCTGCGCGCGACGGCCGTGCCGCTACCACCCCGTGACTCCGGTGCGGGCCAGGTGAGCGAAATGCGCCGGGGAGCCGTCGCACGCGGCGTCAGCACCTCCTCGACGGCGAACGCGAAGCGCGTCGCATCGGCCGAGCGCACCGGCAGGCCGTCGACGATGCCGCACAGGCGAATGTCGCGGTTCTCCCAGGCGCGCGGCAACGCATCGGCAAGCCGGTGCTCGGCGCGCAGCGCAGCGTAGCCGAAGCCGGCGAGCACCGCGGCGAGGCACGCGGCTAGGCACATGGCGATCGTCACCGCGGCGCGGGTGAACGCCCTCGTGCGCACGGAAGCTGCGGCGCACGCGGGAACCGCGGAGCTGGCCGACGTCGCCGCGCCGGCAGAACCCGCGACGGCCGGGCGTCGCGCGAATCGCACGGACATCGCGGCGAACCCGAGGCCGGTCGCGAAGAGCGCGACCATCCACCCGGCGCCCGGAAGCGCCGGCGACGCCTGCAGCAGCATCGCGCCGAGCGCGAATCCGGCTGGAACGACGGTGATCGGAATCCGCATGCGGCGCAGCGCAAACGCGCAGACGCCTCGAGGCTGCCGCAGCGCGCGCCGGCGGTCGATCGGCCATGTGGCCGATCCGCTGCGTTGCCATGACAGGGGGAAACGACGCCGCGATCGGCGCGGCGGTGCCCGTTAGCCGGCCGCGGAAGGACCCTCGCGCAGCGCGACGCCGAGATCGGCGGCGAAGCGGTCGACCGCATCGGCGGTCGTGTCCCACGCGCACATCAGCCGTACGCCGGTCGTGCCGACGAACGGGTAGAAGTGCCAGCCCCGCCGATACATCGCGTCGATCGCGTGCGCGGGAAGGTCGACGAACACGCCATTCGCCTCGACCGGCGCGAGCAGGTGCGCCTCGGGGTGCGCCTCGATCGCCGCAGCGAGCCGCCGCGCCATCGCGTTCGCGTGCGCGGCGTGGCGCAGCCAGGCGCCGTCTTCGAGCACGCCGATCCAGGGCGCGGCGAGAAAGCGCATCTTCGACGCGAGCTGGCCCGCCTGCTTGCGCCGCCGCGCGAATTCGTCGGCGAGCGAGCGATCGAAGAACAGGATCGCTTCGGCGCCGGGCAGGCCGTTCTTCGTGCCGCCGAGGCAGAGCACGTCCACACCCGCGCGCCACGAGAGGTCGGCGGGCGCGCAACCGAGCGACGCGACGGCGTTCGCGAAGCGCGCGCCGTCCATCTGCACACGCATCTCCTTGCTGCGCGCCGCCGCGGTGAGCGCGGCGAGCTCGTCCTTCGTGTAGACGGTGCCGAGCTCGGTCGCCTGCGTCAGCGCGAGGGCGCGCGGACGCGACGCATGCTCGTCGTGCGGGGTGACGGCGCGCGCGAGCACCGCAGCGGGCGTCAGCTTCGCGTCGGGTCCCGCAATCGTGAGCAGGCGCGCGCCGCCGCTCATGAACTCGGTCGCGCCGCACTCGTCGACGTTGATGTGCGCGCTCTCGTGACAGATGACCGCGTCGGTGCTGCGGCAGATCGACGACAGCGCGAGCGCATTCGCCGCGGTGCCGTTCCAGACGAGATAGACGGCGCAATCGGCGTCGAAGGTGCGTCGCAGCGCGTCGGCCGCGGCGCGGGTCCAGTCGTCGTCGCCGTACGCGCCGGTGTGGCCGCGGTTCGCCGCTTCGAGCGCTCGCCACGCCTCCGGACAGATGCCGGCGTGGTTGTCGCTCGCGAACTGCACCGCGCTCACCGAAGTCGCGTCGCGCGCCGCTGCATGCGTGTCGTTCACAGCCGTTCTCCGACCCAGCCTGCGACCGACTGCAGTGCGGCGGGAAGTGCGCCGGGCTCGTTGCCGCCGGCCTGCGCGAGGTCGGGCCTGCCGCCGCCCTTGCCGCCGACCTGCTTCGCGACGTGATTGACGAGCTCGCCCGCCTTCACCTTCGACGTGAGATCGCCGGTCACGCCGGCGATCAGCGTGACGCGCCCGTCGGCGACGCTCGCCAGCACGATCGCCGCGCTCTTCAGGCGGTCCTTCAGCTTGTCGATCGTTTCGCGCAGCGCCTTCACGTCGGCGCCGTCGAGGGTCGCCGCGACGACGCGCGCACCCTTCACGGTGATCGCGGAGCCGGCGAGATCGTCACCCGCCGACGCCGCCGCCTTCGACTTGATTTGCGCGAGCTCGCGCTCGGCGCTCTTCACCGCTTCCTGAAGCTGCACGATCCGCGCTTCGAGCTCGTCGGGCGCTGCCTTCAAGGCCCGCGCGACCGCGGCGAGCCGCGCGCCTTCCTGCTGCGCGAAGGCGAGCGCACCCTTGCCGGTCACCGCCTCGACGCGGCGGATCCCCGCGGCGACGCCCGCTTCGGCGATGATCCTGAACTGCCCGATGTCTCCGGTGCGTGCGACGTGGGTGCCGCCGCAGAGCTCGCGCGAGCTTCCGATGTCGAGCACGCGAACTTCGTCGCCGTACTTCTCGCCGAACAGCATCATCGCGCCGAGCTTCTGCGCGTCGGCGATCGGCATCGTGCGCGCGGCGGTCGCCGTGTTGTCGAGGATCTCGGCGTTGACGATCGCCTCGACGCGCCTCACCTCGTCGTCGGTGAGCGGCGCATGATGCGCGAAGTCGAAGCGCGTCCGCTCGGGGTCGACGAGCGACCCGCGCTGCTGCACGTGGGTGCCGAGCACCTCGCGCAGCGCCTTGTGCATCAGGTGCGTCGCCGAGTGGTTGCGCATCGTGCGCGCGCGCGCGTCGAAGTCGACGTTGGCGGCGACCGTCTCGCCGACGCGCAGCTCGCCGGTCTTCACCTCGCCGATGTGTCCGAACACGTCGGGCTGGATCTTCTGCGTGTCCGCGACCGCGAACAGCGTGAGACACGCGCCCATTCGCGAGAGCTCGCCGCGATCGCCGACCTGCCCGCCCGATTCGGCGTAGAACGGCGTGCGGTCGAGGACCACGACTCCGCGCTCGCCGCCCGAGAGCGATTCGACATGAACGCCGTCGCGATACAGCGCGACGATGCGGCCTTCGTCCGACGTCGTCTCGTAGCCGCGAAAGCGCGTCTTCGGTCCGTCGTAGGCGAGCATCGCGCCGGCCTTGAACTGCGACGCGGCGCGCGCGCGATCACGCTGCACGTCCATCGCGCGCTCGAAGCCCTCCGTGTCGACGCTGACCCCGCGCTCGCGACAGACGTCGGCGGTGAGGTCGAGCGGGAAGCCGTAGGTGTCGTAGAGCGTGAACGCGGTCTCACCGTCGAGGCGCTTCGCGCCGCCGGCGAGCGCGTGGTCGAGCATCCGCATCCCGTGCTCGATCGTTTCGCCGAAGCGCTCCTCCTCGGCCTTCAGCACCTCGGCGACGCGCGTCTTGTCGCGCGTCAGCTCCGGATACGCTTCGCCCATCTCGCGATCGAGCGCATCGACGAGGCGGTGGAAGAACGGCTGCCGCTGCCCGAGCTGATAGCCGTGGCGGATCGCGCGCCGGACGATCCGCCGCAGCACGTAGCCGCGCCCCTCGTTGCCGGGAATGACGCCGTCGACGATCAGGAAAGCACAGGCGCGGATGTGGTCGGCGATCACGCGCAGCGACGGGTTGTCGAGGTCCTTCGTCCCCGTGAGCCGCGCCGCCTCGGCGATCAGTGCGACGAAGAGGTCGATCTCGTAGTTCGAGTGGACGTGCTGCAGCACTGCGGCGAGGCGCTCGAGGCCCATGCCGGTGTCGACGCAGGGCTTCGGCAGCGGCGTCATCGTGAACGAGTCGCCGTCCTTGCGCCGCTCGTACTGCATGAAGACGAGATTCCAGATCTCGATGTAGCGATCGCCTTCGGCATCGGGCGATCCCGGCGGGCCACCGAAGACGCCCGGGCCGTGGTCGTAGAAGATTTCCGAGCACGGCCCGCACGGACCCGTATCCGCCATCTGCCAGAAGTTGTCGCTGGCGTAGCGCGCGCCCTTGTTGTCGCCGATCCTGACGCAACGCTCGACGGGCACGCCGACGTCGCGCGTCCAGATGTCGAACGCCTCGTCGTCCTCGGCGTAGACGGTCACCCACAGCCGCTCGGGCGGCAGACCGTAGTGCACGGTCAGGAGCTCCCACGCGTAGCGGATCGCGTCGCGCTTGAAGTAGTCGCCGAAGCTGAAATTACCGAGCATCTCGAAGAACGTATGGTGACGCGCGGTATAGCCAACGTTCTCGAGGTCGTTGTGCTTGCCGCCGGCGCGCACGCAGCGCTGCGCCGTCGTGGCGCGGACGTAGGGGCGTCGCTCGGCGCCGGTGAAGACGTCCTTGAACTGGTTCATTCCGGCGTTCGCGAACAAGAGCGTCGGGTCGTTGGCGGGGACCAGCGACGAGCTCGGCACGTGGGTGTGCCCGTTCGCGACGAAATAATCGATGAACCGGCGGCGGATGTCGGCGACTTTCATGTCGGTCGGCAGGGTCCCGCCCGCGCGCGGCGTCACGCGGACGGCGTCGAATCAAAGGGCTCGTAGTTTATCGCGTTCCCCCGGCGGCCCGCGGCTGCGCCCGCTGCCCCGCGCCTTGTCCGGTCGCGGCGGGCGCAACTGGTTACAATCGCGGGGCGACAAGCGAGGCGCCGGGTGCTTCAATGAGCGCGAGGCGCTTTGCGCGAAGCGCTTCCGGCCGACGATGCACGATTCCAAGCTCGATCCCCCGCCCGTCCACGTCCATCTGGTGAACCCGTTGTGGGATCCCGCCGGCGGCTCGGACTGGCGCACGATCGACACGTGGCGCCTCTTGCGCGATCACGCCGAAGTCTCGCTCTGGTCGGAGTTTCGCCCGGCGAGCGTGTTTCACCACCAGTACCGCATCCGCGCAATCCGGCCGCTCGTCATGCGCTTCCCGCGCGGCGGCACGCTGGTGTTCGTCGGCACCTATTTCCGGATCGGCCACTGGACGCGTCTCGCGTCGTTCAGGCGCGTCGTCATCCTCTACAACACGAACCAGCCCGATCGCCTGGCGAAGAACGTGACGCGGCTGACGCAAGCGGGGCACCGTCCGGAAGTGATCTACACGTCGGAAGCGCTGCGTCGGCTGCACGGCGGAGCGGGCCACGTGCTGCAGAGCCCGATCGACATCGAGCGCTTCCATCCTGCCCCGATGAATCCGGCTTCGGTGAATTCGGCGCCGCGACCGTTCACCGTTGGGCGTC
>DASVGI010000044.1:0-8217 GCA_036379595.1 Casimicrobiaceae bacterium
GCTTCGTCGGTGTTTCCGCGGTCGCGCTCGAGCATCGCGCGAAGATAATGCGTCTGCGGATCTCCGGGCTGCCGCGCGAGCACCCAGTCGTAGCCCGCGCGGGCCGCGTCCGGAACGCCGTCGCGGTGCGCGATCACCGCGGCATCGCGCCGTGCAGCGAGGTCGGCGGGGGTCTCTACCGGGGCGGCATCGCGCGCGGGACCATCTACGCGCGTGGTCTCGTCCACCAGAGCTGCGACCACCTCACCGGGAGCACCGACGAAGACACGATCGACGAGCGCGGGCGTCGTAAGCGCCGCAGTGCTCGCAAAACCCCACAGCCGTCGTGCAGGTCGCAGCGCGAGCAACGGCCCCACGGGATGAGCGAGACCACCGGCGTCGATCAACACGTCGAAGTCCCGGGTCGCGAGCATGCGCGCCGCAGCGTCGGCATCCGGCGGCACAGTGGCGGGATCGACGACGGTCAACGCGCACACGGCATTTGCGTTTGACTGTGCCGAGCGCGACCCGAACGCCGATTCGAGCGCGGTGACGAGATCGTCACCGGCGGCGCGATGCGCGACAGCGTCATGCGCGACGGTCTCCGAAGATCGCAGCACACCGACCCGCAACGGGCCGCCGGCGGCGCGCTGCGGCCAGCAGGCGGGCGCCGAGCCTGCCGCGAGGCTAGCACAGACCGCCTCGTAGCGCGTCGCGACGGCGCTCGCTCGTTCGTCGCCGGCCGTCGCGAGGTTCCGCGCCACGACGCGAAGTGCGTCCTCGGTGCCGCGCAGCACCGGCCCTTCGGTCGCAGCGCGCCAGGCGGCATCGAGCGCGCTGCGCACGAGATCGTCGGGCGCGCGTAGACCATCGGCCGCGTGTCCGGCGACAAGCCGCGAGGTCACCGCCGCAATGAGCGCGAGCGGCCACGGCTCGCGCGCACCGAACGCGGCATCTGCTTCCTGCGCGCCGACGGAGCGGCCGCGCGCGACATCGAGCAGCGCACCGAGCCAGCGCATGCGCTTCGATTGCGGCCGCTGCGCGAGAACTTCCGCTGCAGCTTTCGCTGCCTCGTCGAAGCGGCCGAGCATCGCGAGCGAATCAGCGAGCGCGCGCCACGCAAGCGCGCCAACCGGTGACGAGCCTTCGCCGCGCGAATCTTCTCCGGGCGAATCTTCACCGTGCAAACTTTCACCGTGCGAGCCGTCGGCAACCCGCCTCCAGAGTCCGATGGCGTCCGCCGTGTTGCCGAGTTGCCACGCGATCCTGCCAAGCTGGAAGCGTGCTTCGCCGCCGTTCTCGTTGCCGCGTAGCGCCTGTCGGTAGCAGACGAGCGCGTCGATCGCGCGGCCCGCAGCAAGATGCGCGTTGCCGCGGCCGACCCACTTGGCGTAGCTCGCGTCGGTCATTGATGTTCGCCCGTGTCGCCCGTGTCTACCGGCGACGCGCTAGAGCGCGCAGAGCTGGCACGCAGTGCGGCGGCATAGCACTCGGCGGTCGCGTCGGCCATCGACGCCGCGCTCGGCAGAGCGACCACACGCGTGGCCGCGTGTGCGGACAACTGCGCGGCCGCCGGTGCGGTCAACTGTGCGGCCGAATGCGCGGCCGACTGTGCGGCTCCATATGCCGGGTTATCGGTGGACGACGCCAGCTCGACGATGCGCTCGAGGAGCCGAGCGTCGTCGCGCCACGTCTCGCTGTCGATGATCCACCCTGCGCCGGTCGCGCCTACGCGCTCGGCGAGCGCGCCGATCGGGGGCACGAGCGCGGGCAGCTGCGCCGACCAGGCTTCCGAGAGCGTGTACGAGAAGCTCTCCGGACCGTCGGACGGGAAGCACGCGAGCTGCGGCCGGTAGTGCGCGATCAGCGCGGGCAACTTGCTTCGCGCGTAACGCCCATGGACCGTCAGTCGCGCGTCCCCGCTCTGCCACGGCCCATGGTGCGTATCGAGGTAGCCGATGACGACGAAGCGCACGCGCATGTCCCGTTCACGCGCGAGTGCCGCGAGGCGCTCGATCCTGCGCGCGCCCTTGTCGGGGCCGATCGCACCGATGAATGCGACGACCGGCCAGTCGTCGTCCGGCAGCCGCGGCGGATCGCGCCGACGCGCATTGGCGGCTACCGGCGTGTTCGCATGGGCGTCCTCGAGCGTGGTCGACCCGGCGCCCGGCAGGGTCACGGGCGGCAGTGCATGCGGCACGATTCGTAACCGATCGGCGAGGGTCGGGAAATAGCGCAGCGACACCTCGGCGGCCCATTTCGACGGCGCGATCACGAACGCCGCAGCCGCAAAAAGTGCCGCGTGCCGGCGCCGCCAGTCGCCGATGTCGATCGACGCGAACGCCGGCTGTGCCGCGAGACAGCTACGGCACACATCGAGGTCCGTGACGCCTCCACAATAACTTCCGTCGCTGCGTGTCAGCGTCACCGTCGGGCAGGCAAACCAGAGATCGTGAATCGTCACGCCATAGGAAATGCCGAGCGTCGATAGCGCCGATACCAGGCTGAACGGCGATTCAGCGAGATGATGGACGTGGATCAGCGACACGCGAAACGTCTCGGCGATGCTGCGCACGAGCTCGCGCCAGGGTTCGCCCGCTGCACGCTCGAACGACGCGGTATCGGGCGCGTCGGGCGCGACGAAGCCGCCGTCACCGGCCGCCGGTTGGCGCGTCGACCGGAACGAGCGGATATCGATCCTATCGCCTGCGACCGAGGCGACGACGTGCCGCCAGCCGGGCAGCGCCGCGACGAGCCCGCGCACGTGCAGGTCGGTACCTCCACCGCGATCGTGGAGGATGTGCAGAACACCGAATGGGCCCAGCCTCACGCCGATCGGATGCGGTCCCACGCACGGCGAATGCGCAGCCACGGCAGCACGAGCCACCAGCGCACCGACTGGCGGTAGGCGATGATGCGCTCCTGTGCGGCGAGCGCAGCCTGCTCGCGCTCATGCTCGGCCGCGAGCTCGGCAATGCGTCGCTCGAGCTGCGCAACCGACGTGGTGACCGCGTCGGCGCGGCGGCGCGCGTCGGCAAGCTCGCGGTCGCGCGCGATCAGCAGCGAATCGAGGCGCAGCACTTCGCGCGCCTCGTGGTCGATGCGCGCCCACTCGCTGTCCTGCGCGTCGGCATAGAGCGACAGCGAGGGTGCGTCTCGTGTCGAATCCGCAGCATGTGACTCGTGCCCCGTTGCGACGACGACAAAGTACATCGCCTCGGGTCGCGCGGCATCCGCAACCGCTTCCGGGCCCCCACTCAGCGCTTCATAGTCGCCACCTCGCTCCTCCGCCCAGAGCGCCGAGCCGAGGTAACGGCGCTGCCGGTACCACCGCTGGTTCGGAAAGTCCTTGCACAGCAGCGACGTGAGCTCGTCACGATCGAGCTCGCGCACGTGGAACGGATTGCGAAAGCCGGTGCGCTCGCTGTACTCGGCGCGATTGGGCGAAGAGAGCACGAGGACCCCTTCGGTGGTGAGCACGCGCCGGAACTCGGCGAGCATTCGAAGCTGATCGTCGGCGCCGATGTGCTCGATCGTCTCGAACGACACGACGAGATCGACGCTCGCATCGGCGCACGGCAGCGCGGTGACCGACGCCGTCTCGAACGACAGGTTCGCGCGCGTCGCATAGTGCTCGCGCGCCTGCGCGACCGTCGCCGCGTCGAGGTCGACGCCGAGGACGGTCAAAGCAGTGTCGGCGAGGAGCGCTGAGCCGTACCCTTCGCCGCAGGCGGCGTCGAGCACACGTCGACCCTTCGCGAAGCGCCGCGCAAACGCATAGCGGTGGACGTGCTCGTAGGCGATTTCGCCGGGAACGCCGGGAAGGTAGCGCTCGCCGGTGAAGGGGGTCGCGTCGGGCATCGGAAAGGACAGTGAAATGCGAGCGATTCTACCGCCCGCGTCCGGCCGCGGAGCGGCAGGCTCGTGCGAGCGGCCCTGCTCTGCATCGTATCCATCGTTCGGCCGATTCACATGGTCCTCGACGCTAGCGACACTGGGCGTGAGAGCGCGTTTCGATCCAAGTTCGGCGGGTTCGCTTGTCAGCGTTTCGCAGATCCAGTTGCTTGAAAGAACCCATCCGTTAGGTTATCATGCCTACAATTTTCAGTGTCGGTGCGTACCGAATCGTGGTCTTTGCCAATGACCATGCACCGGCTCACGTACACGTCCTCGGGCCTGACGGTCATGCGAAATTTGTGCTCGGTCTTGGAGCAGTGGATGTTGCGCTGACCGAAGTCGACGGGATTGGGAAGAGAGATCTGCGAAGGATTGCAGCCGCCATCATCGATCGCTTCGACGAATGCATGGCGACCTGGGAGAAGATGCATGGCGATAAGGGAAGAAAGCCTTGACCGCGCTGTGGATGCGCAACTTGCAACAGCCAGGGCCGCGGGCCGCGCTCGCCGGACGCGAGGAGAGCTCGCGACCGCGGTCCGCTACGTCCCGCAGTCCAATTGCTTTCGCATACTGCTTGCGTCGGGAGTTACATTGTCGATTCCTCGCCACCTGATTCAAGGTCTCGAGCACGCATCGCTCAAGGACGCACGGCGAGTGGAGCTTGCCGGCAGAGGCTATGGTTTGTACTGGCCAACACTCGATGTCGACATCGCCATTCCGGATCTGCTCGCCGGATCGTTCGGCACGAAGGCGTGGATGAGCGCTCTCGCACGTGTAGCTGGACGTACAAAGTCGGCTGCAAAGACTTCGGCAGCGCGTGAAAACGGTCGCAAGGGCGGTCGTCCGCGCAAGCGCGACCTCAGGAGCGAAGTTTTCCTTCAGAACTGATGCACATCGCGAGGGAAAGCGTACTCGCGCCTGGCCAGCACGTATACTCTCCGCGAACGCGTTAAGACAACCTGAACCGCATTAAGTCAGCTTGAAGGACTTCCGTCCAGCGAAGAAGCGTACAGACGTTTCGGTCGGCGAATCGGTACGAATCGTGCGCGAGCCCCAGGGACTCAGCCAGAATAAGCTTGCCGAATTGAGCGGCATTCCTGAGGCGACGTCGTCGGCGATCGAGCGCGACCGCGTCAACCTGGGTGACGAGCGTGCCAAGTTTCTCGCCCGCGCGCTTCGCTGCCATCCGGCTGTACTGGTCTTCCCCGGCTGGGATCATTCGTCAGAAAGCGCGGCATGAGAATGCGCGGGCCCCACTCGCCTGGATCACCGGTTCAGACGCTGAAGTGAGTCGCGCTATGGATCAATCAGACGTTCTGAGCGCGATTCGCGCGCGCCGCTGGTTCTACGAGTTCGACCTCCCGGACGGCACGCGCACACCGTCGTACCTGCCGCCGGGTGTGGAGAAGATCCACTCGACGCGCCTCGACATGCTCTGGCGGGGCCTCGAGCCCATTGTTCGTGACGAGTGGCCGCAGCTCTCGGTCATCGACATTGCCTGCCACCAGGGCTACTTCGCAACGCAGGTCGCGCGCAAGGGATGCCGCGACGTGCTCGCGATCGACGCGCGCGACGAGCACGTTGCCGACACGCGACTGATCGGACAGGCATTCGGCCTCGCGAACCTGCGAACTCAGCAGGCGGACATCAATTCGCTCAATGCCGCGCAGCTCGGGACCTTCGACGTTACGCTGATGCTCGGCCTTCTGTATCACGTCGAGAATCCGGTCGGCGTGCTGCGCCTCGCCCGCGCACTCACGCGCCGTGTCTGCGTCATCGAAACACAGGTTGTCCCCAATATGACGGGTGTGGTCGATTGGGGCGCATACACGTTTCAGCGTCCGATGGTCGGCAGCGTCGCCATCATCGACGAGACGGCCGAGACGCACGCGCCCGAGGCATCGACGACGGGAATCTGCCTCTGCCCGAGCTACGAGGCGCTCGTCTGGCTGTTGCACAAGGTCGGATTCGCGGCGGTCGAGCGCGTCGGGCCGCCTGCCGACGCTTACGAGCAGCACGCGAGTGGCAAACGGGTGATGGTCGTCGCGCGCGTGTGACGGTACCTCAGACGAGAATCCGACTCGCGTGCGGCCACATGTGCCATGCCGCGGGATCGCGCTGAACCAGCTTCAGCAACCGCTCTGACAGATTCGCAGCGAGCGCTGCTTCGTCGGTATACGAGCGTGCCTCGCCGACTTCGAGATCGCGCCGGCCCGTTGCTCGATCGACTCCGGCCGCGAACGGAACGACCGTCGCGCTCGACGCGACAGCGAGTCGCAACAGACCTCTTGGCATCGAGAGGCGCAAGTCGCCGAATGGAGCGTCGACGCGTGATCGCCCCTCGTCGATCAACGCATCGCACAGTCCGACGACGCAGTCCCCCTGCTTCAACGCTGCCACGATCCGATCCGTCGCGTCTCCCGTGTAGATGATCGAGCCGCCGCAAAGTCGCTCGATCGCCCGACCGCGCAACCTCGCATAGCGCCAACGCCACGCGTCGTCGCCGAGCGAACGCTGGTCGAACCGGGCGGAGACGAATCTTGCTCGTCGACCGTTCTGCGCGAGATGCGCGAGCGCAAGCAGCCCTGCGCCCCAGTGATAAGTGAGCGCGAGGAACGGGCCCTTCGCCGGCCATTCGCCGATGACTTCGAGAGACCTCGCAACCGTCGACCGGCGGTGCCGGAGCGTGTAGAAGAGGTCGTCGTGATCGACGAGTTGCACGAGGCGCCAGGCGCGGCACCACTCCGCTTCGCCGGCGATCGTTCCGGAATTCTCCGGTAGCCGGGCGAAGCCGAATCGACGCGCTTCGGCGTACGCAGCGGCTTCCTCGGGGAACGCGACGCGATCCTTGCGTGCGATCCGCGACAACGCGCGAAATCGCACGGGCCACGGGAGCGTCGCCGTCGCGAGCGGCCAGCGCCAGTGCGTCTGAAAGGCGCTCACGGTCGCTCGCAAATCGCGCGGAATCACCAGCCCGGCGTCAGGCTCGTCAGTGCGCACCCGGATTCCATCGATGCGCCAATCGCACGAGTCCGAGCTCCCGCGTTTCGCCCACTACCACTAGCTCGCGCTCGATGTAGTCGAAGACCCGAACACCCTCCGGGTCCGCGGCGTGTGCGCGGACCCGGTACTTGCCCGGCAGCAGATCGAGAGCCGGGAACTCGAGGACGAACGCGAAGCGGTTGGGCCCGATCTGTGCCGGACCGGAGCCGTCCATGTCGGTCGACACGCCATAGACCGCCGTCCCGTCGACACGTACGAGTCCGACCATGATCACCGGCGTTCGCCCGTCCGGAGAAAAGGCCTCACCGGACACGACGAGCGCTTCCCCGCATCGGATCGAGCCCTCGGGCGCGAGCTCGAGCCGCTGAATTGCATACCACCCCGAATATTCCGCGCGCTCGAGCGAGATCGCGCCCTTCGCGTGCGCTTCCTTCTCCTCGTGGTAGGCGAGATAGTCGCGCGTGACGTCGGCGGCGGTTCCGTAGCTCTCGACGCGCCCCTCCTTCAGCCAGATGGTGTGGCGGCAGAGCTTCTGCACGTGGAACATGCTGTGCGAGCAGAAGAGCAGCGTGCCGCCGTCGGTGAGGTAGCGCTCCATCCACGCGATGCATTTCTTCTGGAACGACTCGTCGCCGACCGCAAGTACCTCGTCGGTGATCAGGATGTCGGGCGCGAGCGCGGTCGCGACGGCAAAGCCAAGGCGCACGACCATCCCCGACGAATAATGCTTGATCGGCTCGTCGATGTGATCGCCGAGCCCCGCGAAGTCGATGATGCGCTCGCGGCTCGCCGCGATCTCGGACGGAGCGAGGCCGAGGAGTGCTGCCGCGAGGTCGATGTTGGCGAGCCCCGTGTACTCGGGATGAAAGCCCGAGCCGAGCTCGAGGAGCGCGCCGACACGCCCGTCGACGGTAACGCGGCCGCGCGTCGGCTTGATGACTCCGGCGATGATCTTCAGGAGCGTCGACTTTCCCGCGCCGTTCTCGCCGATGACGCCGAGCGATTCGCCGCGCTCGATCGCGAACGACACGTCGTCGAGCGCGCGGAACACGTCCTTTGCCGAGCGCTCGCGCAAGAGGTCCCACACGAGGCGCACGCGCCCGCCGCGCGGCCTGACGCGCGCATAGTCCTTGCCGACGCCGGTGAGGGTCAGCAGTGCCATCGTGCAGAGCCGCGCAAGGGTCGCGAGCGACGCGACATCAGACGAAATCCTCGAAATGCGGCGACAGGCGCAGGAAGAACGCGCGGCCGGCCGCGAACACCACGAGCGCCGCGACGACCGCATACGCGTCGCTCGGATGAAGCGCAAGCCGGCCGTCGAGCAGCGCTTCGCGCAGG
>DASVGI010000045.1:0-24818 GCA_036379595.1 Casimicrobiaceae bacterium
ACCTGGCCTTCGGTGTTGAGCAGCGGTCCGCCCGAATTGCCGGGGTTGACCGCGACGTCGGTCTGGATGAACGGCGTCATCTGGCCGCCCGGAAGCGCACGGTGGATGCCGCTGACGATTCCCGCCGAGACGCTGTTGTCGAAGCCGAACGGCGAGCCGATCGCGATCACCCATTCACCCGGCTTGACGCCCGGCGGATTGGAGAGATCGAGCGCGGGTAGATTCTTCGCGTCGATCTTGAGGAGCGCGATGTCGGTGCGTTTGTCGGAACCGACGACCTTGGCGGTGAACTCGCGGCGGTCGGTGAGCTTCACCGTCACCTGGTTCGCGCCGGCGACGACGTGGGCGTTGGTGACGATGTACCCGTCGGGGCTCACGATGAAGCCCGAGCCCTCGCCGCGCATCGGAACCGTCCGCGGCTGGATCTCGATGCCGGGGCCGCCGAAGCGCTTGAAGAATTCGTTGAACGGATTGTCGGGGCCGAGCTCGTCACCGAGCCCGCTGGTCTTGGTGGTGCCGACCGTGCTGATGTTCACGACCGCCGGACCGACGCGCGCGACGAGCGCCGTGAAGTCGGGCAGTCGCGCCGCCGCGGTCGGCGCCACCGGGGCGACGACCGCCGGCGTGGCGGCGTTCGCGACCCCCAGTATATGGGGATCGAGACGATTGAATCCCGCACCGAGCGCCAGTCCGAAACCGGCAGCAACGAGTGCGATGGTCAATTGTTTCAGTTTCATCGAGGTTCTCCTGTGAAGCCGTGGGCCCGGTCCGGGCCGGCAAAACAAACTATAGGCGCTGCCCCTTAACTGCAGCTTAACGTCCGAAGCGCACCGTGACGACGAGCCCGCTTCCGCTCGTCGGGGTGCCGAGCGCGATCATCGCGCCGTGGGCGTCGGCGATGCGTTTGACAATCGAAAGCCCGAGTCCGCTCCCCGGCTCGTCGGCGAGCGCGCCGCGATAGAAGCGGTCGAAGACACGCTCGCGCTCGGCTTCCGGGATGCCTGGCCCGGTGTCCGTGACCTGCAGCACCGGGACGCCATCGGCCGAGGTCACCGACACGTCGATGCGCCCGCCCTGCGGCGTGTAGCGAAGCGCGTTGTCGAGCAGGTTCGAGAGCAGGATCGCGAGCGCCGTCGGATCGCCGTCGACGCTCGCGGCTTCGGCGTGCGCGAGGCCGAGATCGATGTCCTTGCGCTCGGCCAGGGCGGCGCGCGCGACGATCGCGTCCTTCGCGATCGCGACGAGGTCGCAGCGCGTCTTCTGCAGCGCGAGCGCCTCGGGCTCGACGCGCGCGAGCGTCATCAACTGCTCGACGACGTGCGACGCGCGCGCGACGCCGGCCTCGAGATCGGTGAGCGACGCAACGATCTCGCCCGGAGTGCCGGAGCGGCGCGCGAGGTCGAGCTGCAGCGTCAGCGCGGCGAGCGGAGTGCGAAGCTCGTGCGCTGCATCGGCGGTGAAGCGCCGCTGCGCCGAGAGCGCGTCGGAGAGCCGCGCGAGGAGGTCGTTGAGGCTGGCACCCAGCGGCCGCAGCTCGTCGGGGAGACCGGCTTCGTCGATCGGCGCCATCGCGTCGGGGCGGCGCTTACCGACCGCGCGCGACATCGCTTCCAGCGGACGCAGACCGGTGCCGACGCCGAGCCAGATCAGCACACCGAAGATCGGCATCAGCGCGGCGAACGGGATCAGCGTGCGCAGCGCAGTCTGCGTCGCAAGCGCATCGCGCTCGTCCTGCGGCTGCGCGATCTGCAGCGCGTGGCCGCCGTGGACCATCGTGTAAACGCGCCACGTGCGGCCGTTGCGGTTCACCGTCGAGTAACCCTCGCGAACCGGAACCGGAAGCCCCATCGCGGGCTGCGTCCAGTAGACGAGCACGCCATCGCGGTCCCAGATCTGCGTCACGAGCTCGGTGATGCCGGTTCCGGGGAGCACGTCGGGGTTGTCGAATCCCGGGCGCTGCCCGCGCAGGAGATCGTCGATGCGCGTCGAGTAGGCAAGCTGCTTCAGCTGGAGGTCGAGGAGCGATCCGATCTCGCGCCGCGCCGCGACGTAGGTGGCGGCGCTCGCGGCAAGGGCGATCACCGCAAGGCCGGCAAGGAGCCAGACGAGCAGCGTGCGCTTGATCGAGCTCATCGCCGAGCCCATGCGTTACGCGTCGTGCGTCGCGAGTTCATGCGAGCGCGTAGCCGACGCCGCGCAGCGTGCGGATCGTCGCGACGCCGAGCTTCCTGCGCAGGTTGTGCACGT
This sequence comes from Casimicrobiaceae bacterium, assembly GCA_036379595.1. Taxonomy (GTDB): domain Bacteria; phylum Pseudomonadota; class Gammaproteobacteria; order Burkholderiales; family Casimicrobiaceae; genus VBCG01. The sequence goes on from DASVGI010000045.1 coordinate 2,248, forward strand.
GGACTTCGATCGCGTTGCTCTCGACTTCCTCGCCCCAGCCGTAGATGCGCTCCTCAAGCTGCGCCTTCGACAGCGCGGCGCCGGGGCGCTCGAGGAGCGCGGCGAGCAGCGCGAACTCGCGCGTTGAGATGTCGATCGCGCGCCCGCCGAGCGTCACGACGCGCGTCGCGGTGTCGAGCGTGAGCTCGCCGTGGCGGAGCAGGTTGTCCTCGCGCCCGATGTCGCGCCGCAGGAGCGCCCGCATCCGCGCGGCGAGCTCGTCGAGGCTGAACGGCTTGGTCAGATAATCGTCGGCGCCGGCGTCGAGACCCTCGACGCGGTCATCGATCGAGTCGCGTGCGGTGACGATCAGCACCCGCACGCGGTTGCCCGCGCGGCGCAATTCGCGCAGGAGCTCGAGGCCGCTCTTCCTCGGCAGCCCGAGATCGAGCAGGACGAGCGCGTAGGCATCCGCCGTCGTGTCGAGCGCAAGCTTCGCTGCCTCGGCGTCACCGACCAGATCGACCGCATAGCCGTCCTGCGTCAACGCCTGCTGCAGCGTTCGGCCGATCATCGTGTCGTCTTCGACCAGCAGTATCCGCATCGCCTTGTCGCGTCGTGGAGCGGTCGCGCCCGCCCGGAGCGCTCCGTCATGTAAATTCTACGGGGCGGACCTTAAGCGCGGCTGAGGTGCGGCTGAGGTGCGGCCGACGTGCTAGCATCGCCACATGACGCGTGTGGGCATTCGCCGTGTCGCCGGACTGCTGGCGCTTCTCGGCCAGCTCGTGCTGCCGCTGCCGCTCTTCGCGATGACGGTGACGGCCGATGGCGGCGATGCCATCTGCTCCGCCCACTCGGCTGCCGGATTCGATCGATCGGCCCCAACGCCATCCGGCGCGTTGCACAACTCAGGTCACTGCGCGCTCTGCGCGGCGGGTGTCGGTTGCACCGCACCTCCGCCGACGGCGCTCTCCCCGATCGCCTATGCGCCGCCGCGCGCGCTGGCGCCTTCGTTCGCTCGAGTAGAGACGCTCGTCCGCCACGCGCTGGCCGACGCGCGAGCGCCTCCGCCGCGACTCCAGGCTGCCTGACGCCAGGGAAGCTCCCGCTCGTCCCGATATCCGGCGTCTTACGCGCCGACTTCGAAGCCGGCTCGGCACCGCGTGCTGCCGGCACGCGTGCGCACTCGTGGCGCGCGCGTACTGTCGACACATCGTGCGCTGCGCAAATCATCGACTCGTGTCATGGAGAACATCATGCACCGCCTGTTTTCGTCGCTCTTCCTGCTCGCCGCCATCGTCGCGCTCGGGGGCACGCCCGCGTTCGCGCGCGACTACACGCTGAAGGATCTCCGCATCATCGAACCCTATGCGCGCGCGACGCCCCCTGGCGCGCAGACTGCCGGGGTCTGGTTCCGCATCGAGAACCAGGGAAGCGGCAACGACGTGCTGGTCGACGTCGCTTCGCCGGTCGCCGACAACGCCGAGCTGCACGTGATGCGAATGGAGGGCAAGGTCGCGCAGATGCGCCCGGTCACCGCGATCGGGGTTCCGGCACGCGCGACGGTCACGCTCGCGCCCAACGGTTATCACGTGATGCTGATCGGCCTGCATCAGCCGCTCGCGGCCGGCGCGCAATTCCCGCTGACGCTGACCTTCGCAGGCGCGGGAAAGATCGAGATCGAGGTGAACGTGATCGCGCTCAGCGCGCCGGGGCCCGCCGCGGCGGGCTCGCATTCACACCAATGAGACGCTGATCCGCGAGGACGTGATGATTGCTGCTGGAATGCTTTCTTGTCCGCACCGGGTCGCCGTGGCCGCGGGGCTTGCCGCGATGACGGCCATCGTATCCGGACCGGCAGCCGCGCACGGCTTCGCCGGCGCACGATTCTTTCCCGCGACGATCGCTACCGACGACCCGTTCGTCGCCGACGAGCTGTCGCTGCCGACGATTTCCTGGCAGAAGAATCCGGGCGACGGCCCGGGTGCTCCCGCGACGCGCGAGACCGACTTCTCGCTCGACGCGGCGCGACGGATCACCGAGCGCTTCGGCATCGAGTTCGGCGCCACGTGGAAGACGCTGCATGCGTCCGGTGCCGCCGACGTACGCGGCTTTGACAACATCTCCGTCGGCGCGAAGTATCGGTTCTACGAGAACGATGCGCACGAGGCGATCGCCTCGCTCGGCGTCGACTGGGATGTCGGCCATTCTGGCGCACAGCGCGTCGGCGCCGATCCCTTCAGCACGGTGACGCCGACGCTCTTCTTCGGCAAGGGCCTCGGCGATCTTCCGCAGTCGATGCCGTGGCTGCGCGCGGTGGCGATCACCGGGCTTGTCGGCGTGGGCTTTCCTTCGCGCGCGAGCACGTCGACGCAGGCTGACGACGGCAGCGTCGTGATCGAGCGTCATCCGCATACGCTCGAGTGGGGCCTCGCGTTCGAATACAGCATTCCCTACCTCAACGCGAATGTCCGCGGCACCGGATGGCCCGATGTCTTCAACAAGCTGACTCCGGTCGTCGAATTCGCGATGTCGACGGCGCTCGACCGCGGGTCGAGCGGCACCACGGGAACGGTCAACCCGGGGCTCCTCTGGGACGGGCGCTACGTGCAGGTCGCCGCGGAGGCGACAATTCCGGTCAATCGCGCGAGCGGATCGTACGTCGGCTGGACGGTGCAGCTCCACTTCTTCCTAGACGACGTCTTCCCGAAAGCGTTCGGGCGGCCGCTCGTCGGGAGCTGACGCGATGGGTCGGGTCGTGCTCGTGATCGCGCTGGCCGCACTGCTCGGCACCGCCCGCGACGCGCGTGCGCACGCGTTTCTCGAGCGTGCGACACCCGCGGTTGGAAGCGCGGTGCGGGGCTCGCCGCACGAGCTCGTGCTGCACTTCAGCGAGGAGCTCGAGGCCGCGTTCAGCACCATCCATGTCGACGACGCGAAAGGCCGGCGAGTCGATACCGGGGACGCGCACGTCGATGCCCATGACGCGTCGGTGCTCGAAATGTCGCTGCCGTCGTTGCCGCCGGGTCGCTACCACGTGAGCTGGCGCGTCGTTTCGGTCGACACCCACGTGACCGAAGGCGCTTACGCCTTCGACGTTCTGCCGTAGCCGACGCCCGCGATGCCTGCGATGACCGCAGGGAGCGCGTTCGCCGTGGTGCGTGCGGTGCACGAGCTCGCCGCGCTGATCGCGCTGGGTCAGCTCGTCTGGGCAGAGATGATCCGCCGGGAGCGCGACGCCGGCGTCGAGGTGCTCGTCGCCGTGTCCATCGGCGTGAGCCTCGTCGCCGCCCTCGGCTGGCTTGCGTTCGAGGCCGTCGACATGAGCGGCCTGCCGTTCACCGACGCGCTCACCCGCTCGACTCTTGCCGTGGTTCTGGAGGAAACGCTGTTCGGGCGCGTCTGGGCGCTGCGCCTCGTGCTCGGCGCCGGGATTTGCGCGTGGCTCGTCGCGCGGCGTCGTGGGGCGGGCGCGCCGGGGTGCGGCGAGCGGCGCGTGTTGCTCGTCTTCGTTGCCGTCTACGTTGCGACGCTGGCACTCACCGGACACGCGGTTGCAGCGCAGGGTGCCGAGCGCGTGCTCCGCGTCGGTGCCGATGCGCTGCATCTGCTCGCCGCCGGAGCCTGGCTCGGCGCGCTGCCGGGACTCGCCGGTACCGCCGCGGCGGCGAGCGGGAGCGCCTCCCCGGAAGCGATCGACGCCGCCGCGCGGGCGACGCGACGCTTCTCGGTGCTCGGCATCGTCTGCGTGGCGACACTGATCGCGACCGGGATCGTCAACGCGTGGTTTCTCGTCGGCAGCCGCCTCGCGCTGATCGGGACTTCGTACGGGCACTGGCTGCTCGCAAAGCTCGCGCTGTTCGCCGCGATGATCGCGATCGCTGCGTACAACCGGCAGCGCTTGTCGCCACGGATCGGTGCCGGCGACCGATTCGCGCTCGGGCAGCTCGCGCGCAATGCGCGAGTGGAGCTCGCACTCGGCGCCGTCATCGTCGCGATCGTCGGCCACCTCGGTATCTCGGTGCCGGCCATTCACGATCATCCCGTCGTTCCCGCCTTCCTCGCCGGGGGCGCTCCGCTACCGACGTACCCGACAACTGACGCCGTGTCGCCGGTTCCCGCGAGCGACGACGCGATCGCGCACGGGCGCGAGCTGTTCGTGGCGAACTGTGCTGCCTGCCATGGCGATTCGGGCCGTGGCGACGGCGCGAAAGCCGCCTCGCTGCCCGTCGCGCCGGCGGATCTCACGATGCACGGCTCGATGCACACGCCCGGGGATCTCTGGTGGAAGATCGCGCACGGTGTGCCGGGAACGCCGATGCCGGCATTCTCGCCGCGACTCCGGGACACCGAGATCTGGCAGCTCGTGCAGTATGTGCGCGCGATCGCCGGGGCGCCGGTGGCTGCGCGAGCTTCGTCCTCCACGCACGCACACGAGCACGAGCACCGCCACTGAGCAGCGGCTTCGAGCGCCCATAGTAAAATCGCGCGGTGGAAGCGCTCGCATCTTCCGGTCTTGCGCCGGCCGGCCAGCCGGCGGCACGGCGGCGCGCCGGAGCGCCGCGTGCGATCGCCGCGTGGCTCTTCGTCTGCTGCGCGCTGGTATTCGCGATGGTCGTGGTCGGCGGCGTGACGCGGCTCACGCATTCGGGGTTGTCGATCACCGAATGGGACCCGATCGTCGGCGCCGTGCCGCCGCTCGACGCGGCCGACTGGCAGAAGGCATTCACGCGCTACCAGGCGACCCCAGAATATCGCGACGTCAATCGCGGCATGACGCTCGACGAGTTCAAGGGCATCTTCTGGTGGGAATACTTCCACCGGCTGCTCGGTCGCGCGATCGGTGTCGTCTTTCTCGTTCCCTACCTCGCGTTCCTGCTCGCGCGCCGGATTCCGCGCGGCTATGCGCTGCCGCTCTTCGGCATCTTCGTCCTGGGCGGCCTGCAGGGTGCGCTCGGCTGGTTCATGGTGAAGAGCGGGCTCGTCGCCGACCCGCGCGTGTCGCAGTTCCGCTTGACCGCCCACCTCGGCATGGCGTTCGTCATCCTCGCCGCGATGCTGTGGACGGCGCTCTCGCTCCTCCGTCGCGATGACGACGCGCCCGGCGTCCGGGTGCCGCGTCGGGCACGGACCGTGGCGCGCACACTCGCCGTGCTGGTATTCGCGCAGGTGCTCCTGGGCGGCCTCGTCGCCGGCACCCACGCCGGGTTCGCCTACAACACGTTCCCGTCCATGAACGGCGCGATCGTGCCCGACGAGATCATGATGCTCTCGCCGTGGTGGAAGAATTTCTTCTGGAACCTCGCGACCGTCCAGTTCGACCATCGGCTGCTTGCGTGGGTGCTTGCGGTGCTGGTTCCGTTGGCATGGTGGTGGCTGCGACGGCTTTCGCTGCCGCGGCGCGCGCGCATCCGCGCCGACTGGCTGCTCGCTGCGGTCGCGATTCAGATCGCACTCGGCATCGCGACGCTTCTGCTGGTCGTTCCGCTGTCGCTTGCCGCCCTGCATCAGGCGGGCGCCGTGATCGTCTTCATCCTGGCACTCGGCCTCGCCCATGCGCTCGACGGGAAGCCGGGATCCCTGCAATCCAACGATTCGGAAATCATCGCGTATGGCTGAGCTGCGTGCCCTCGACGAACCGCTGCAGGATCCCGAGCTCGACGAGCTCGAGACGTTTCTCGCCTCGGACGCCGTGCCGAAAGACTGCATGGATCTCGAGATGCTGGACGGCTTCCTCACCGCGATCGTGAGCGGCCCGGAAACGATTCAGCCATCGGAATGGCTGCCGCAGGTCTGGAGCGACGGCGGACGCACCGCGACGCCCGCGTTCTCGAGCAACGACCAGGCGCAGCGGATCATGGGGCTGATGCTGCGTCACCTCGTCGGCATCCAGCGCACGCTCGCCGAGTCGCCGACGCGGTTCCGTCCGCTGCTCTACGTATCGGAGGAGCGCGAAGCCGACGAGAACACACGCGCACCGCTCGAAGCGACCGCGTGGTGCGAGGGATACATGGCTGGCGTGCGGCTTCGCGACGAGGCGTGGCAGCCGCTCTACGACGCCCAGGATGCGCGCGACTGGATCTTCCCGATCGAAGCGCTCGCCTTCGGCGATCAGGACCCGGAGTTCGCCGAATGGGTCGACGACAAGGAGCGGCGCGAGAGCCTCGTCGACGAGCTTCCGGTGGCGACGGTTCTCATCTATCGCTTCTGGTTCGAGCGCCGGCGCGGCGGCGAGGCCCGTCGCGGCGGGACGCGCCGCGAGCCGACGGAGTCCGCGCGCAAGTCACGCCAGCGCCTGCACTGAGCACAGTCGGCGGCCGTGATGCCGCGCTCGCTCGGGCGACTTGCTTCCGCCGTGACCCGCGCACGCTACTCGCGGTAGACGCGACCGTTGACGACCTTCACGCGGTCGCCGACGCGGAGCTCGGTCGACGCGACATCGTTCAACGCGAGCGTTCCGCCCGAATCGAGTCGCACGATGACGCGGTAGCGGTCGCTGTTCGACTGCCGGTTGAGCTCGTTGCCGACCGCTGCGCCACCGACGGCGCCGGCGATCGTCGCGACGGTGTTACCGGTGCCACTGCCGATCTGGTGACCGAGCACGCCACCGACGATGCCGCCGAGGATCGTGCCGACGTTGACCGGCGACGATGATCCGCCGTGGTAGACCTGAATCGACTCGACGACGCCATATTCGGTGCGCTGCGAGACGACTGGCGCTTCCTGGTACACGGGATACGGTTGATAGGTGGCACAGCCGCCGACCAGCAGCGCCGCACCCGCCAGCGCGATTCCCCAATAACGCATCGTTACACTTTTCATTGTGAACTCCCGAAACAATGATCGCAGGGCGCATTCGCGCGCCCAAGGCAAAATTTGACCACACGGCGTTCGAAAAGTGCGCCCCTCGCCTCTCAGCGTGCGTCCGACGTCGCGCGAGCGAAGAGAAACGAATCCCGCGACAGCGCGCCGTTCTCGTAGCCGCCGACCACGCGCTCGACCGCGGACCGCGTCCCCGCCGCACCCCAGGCGACGAAAAGGGGAAGGAAGTGCTCCTCGGTCGGGTGTGCGCGAGCGGCACCGGGGGCCTCGGCGCGATAGTCGAGAAGCGCCGCCTCGTCGTGCGAAGCGAGGCGTTGCTCGAGCCACTGAGCGAAGGCGGCCGCATACGGCAGCGGCTCGGTGGATCCTTGCCGCAGCATCCAGTCGCGCAGGTTGTGCGTCGCATGGCCGGAACCGATGACGAGAACATTGCTCTCGGCGAGCGGCGTGAGCGCGCGGCCAAGCGCGAGGTGATGCAGCGTTCCGCGCGCCGGGGAGACCGAGACCTCGACTACCGGTATGTCGGCCCGCGGATACATCCAGCGCAGCGGCACCCACACGCCGTGATCGATGCCGCGGCAGCCCTCGATGCCGGCGGTGATGCCGGCATCGCGCAGCAGGCCGACGATGCGCTCGGCGAGCGCCGGCTCGCCGCGGGCCGGATACTCGATCTCGTAGAGCGCTTCGGGAAAGCCGCCGAAATCGTGGATCGTCTCCGGGCGCGCGCTGCCCGTCACCATCGGGACCGATGTTTCCCAATGGGCTGAAGCCACCACCACCGCATCGGGACGCGGCAGCCGCTTCCCGAGCGCGGCCCAGGCGTCGCCGACTTCCCCCGCGTTGATCGCGTGCATCGGCGAGCCGTGCGAGAGAAAGAGTGTCGGCAGTGGCTTCATGACCGAGTGAATCCCGGATGACGGCGAAATGCTGACGACGGATTCACGCCGCGGCGGCGACCGACTTCCTGACGAGGTGCTCGGCGACGAGCGCCTCGTTGACCTTCGGCCGCGCGGCGACGCGCTCCTGGAACGCCCGCAGCGCCGGCCAGCGCGCGAGGTCGAACTTCAGGAAATTGTGCCAGTTGACGATCGTGAACAGGTAGGCGTCGGCGATTCCAAACGAGGAGCCCATCAGATACGGTTGCTTCGCGAGCGTCGTCACGATGTAGTCGAAACGCCGCGACAGCGCCTGCATCGTCGCGCTCCTGACGGCTTCGGTCGTGTCGGCCTTCCACAGCGGGCCCATGCCCTTGTGGATCTCGGTGGCGACGAAGTTGAGCCATTCCATCACCCGGTAGCGCTCCATCGTGCCGTACGCGGGCGCCAGCGTTCCCGGCTTGCGGTCGGCGATGTACTGCAGGATCACGGCGACCTCGGAGAGGCGCTCGCCGTTGTCGAGTTCGAGCAGCGGAACGTAGCCCTTCGGATTGATCGTCGTGTAATCGGTGCCATTGGTCAGCGTGTGCTTGCCGAGGTCGACCCGGACGAGCTCGAACGGCAGGCCGGCTTCGCGCAGCGCGATATGGGGCGCGAGCGAGCACGCGCCGGTGGCGTAGTAGAGCTTCATTGCGATTCTCCAGTGGTTGCGGGGAGGGGGAGAGCGAACCGATGAGTCCAGATTCACCTTCCCTGACACGCTTCGATGATGATGCTTGCGCAGATAGAGATAAAGATATATTGAAGCAATAAATACTTGCGAAATACACAATAATGGACCGATTCCGCGCGATCACGGCGTTCGTTCGAATCGTCGAAACCGGAAGCCTCGCCGCCGCGGCGAGGCGCCTGGATGTATCGGTCTCCGCCCTCTCGCGATTACTTGCCGAGCTCGAGTCGCACCTCGGCACGCGGCTCATCCATCGCACGACGCGCAGGCTCGCGCTGACCGAAACCGGCCGCGCGTTCTACGAGCGCGCCGTGCAGCTGACGGCCGATCTCGCGGAGGCCGAGGAAGCCGTCAGCAGCGCCGCTGTCGCGCCGCGCGGAACGCTGCGGCTCACCTCGTCGGCGGCCTTCGGAACGGGCTACCTCGCTTCAGCGATTGCCGACTTCCGACTGCGGTACCGCGAGCTTCGCTTCGAGGTCGAGCTGTCCGAGCGCGCGGTCGACCTTGTCGACGAGGGGCTCGATCTCGCGATTCGCATCGGCCCGATCGGGAGTCAGGCGCTGATCGGCCGCCGCATCGCCGATGCGCATATCGTCTGTTGCGCTTCACCCGCGTACCTCGAACGCCACCCGGCGCCGACCACGCCGGCAGACCTCGCGGCGCACGAATGCCTGATCTACGAATATGCGGCTGCCGGAGCCCAGTGGAGCTTCGTCGACGCGGCGGGCGCCACGCAGACGGTGCGCGTTGCGGGATCGGCGCGCGCGAACAATGGCGCGATGCTGGCGGCGCTCGCCATCTCCGGCGCCGGGATTGCCTACGAGCCCGATTTCATCGTCGCGCCGGCGGTGCGTGCGGGTCGTCTGGTCCCGCTGCTGCGCGGATATGCGCCGCCGTCGGTCGGCATCCACGCGATGTATCCGAGCCGGCGGCACCTGTCGGCCAAGGTGCGGACGTTCGTCGACTTCCTCGTCGCGCGCTTCGAAGGCATCCCACCGTGGAAGCTTCCGTAGTGAGGGCCGGCGAAACCGATACGCGCTACGGAAGCTGGATCTTGCCGCCGCCGCCGACCGGGGGCAGCGTGGCGCCCGCCGGGGGCAGCACGATCGACGACGACGCCTGTCGTCGCATCTCCTGCAGCTCGTGCATCGCGCGCTCAACACCGGCCTTGGTCGCTTCGGCATAGCCCGCTACGGCGGCCGCGAGCGAATCGGCCTCGATATCGAAGCTGATCGGCAGCGGGCCGACGTTGGTCATCAGCTGCGCCTCACCCTGGTAGAGCGTCGGGCGTGAGCGATCGGGGCTGCCGTCGGTCTTCACCGGAGTCAGCACGCGCAGCGTACCGATCCGACGGTCGGTGTAGATCTCTTCGCGATAGAGCGAGTCAGGGTCCATCGCGGCGTCGGCGACGCGGTTTGCATTTTCGATAGCCATGGGCGAATCCTGTCAGCGGGTCGGGAATAGCGTAATGGGTGCATTGTGCACGACGCAAGACCCGGCTCAGGGCGCCCGTTCGCCGGCGCTGATCGCCTCGATCCAAAAGGACGATTGGCGCATCGCGGTCGTGCGAAGTACGCTGACAGGTTCGGCATCGCTCGCAACGCGAGCGGTGCGAACGGAGACACCGCATGGTGACAACGACTACCGTCAGCCATCGCAAGCCCGTCGGGCTCGCCCTGCAGGGTGGAGGCTCGTGGGGCGCCTACACCTGGGGCGCGCTCGACGCGCTCCTCGCCAGCCGCAGCGTCGCGATCGTGCAGCTCTCGGGCACGAGTGCCGGCGCGATCAACGCCGCGATTGTCGCGAGCGCCCTCGTGACCGGTGGCGCGGCGGCGGCGCGCACTGCGCTGCGCACGTTCTGGATGGCAATAGCCGACCCTGCCGCCGATCTCGTCGCCGGCGTCTGGCGTCCGGTCGACCGCGGTGTGCGCGAATCGATCGGCGCGTGGTTCATGACGGCGGGACTGTCGCCGTACAACGCCAACCCGCTCGGCGTCAATCCGTTGCGCGCCGCGATCGCCGCGCAGGTCGACGTCGAGGCGATCAGGAGCCCGCGCGCGCCAGCGCTGTACGTGACGATGACCAACGTCCGCAGCGGGTTGCCGCGCGTGATCTCGAATGACGAGATGTCGATCGACGCGCTGCTCGCTTCGGCGTGCCTGCCGCAGCTCTTCCACGCGGTCGAGATCGACGGCGAGGCGTACTGGGATGGCGGCTACAGCGGCAATCCGACGCTGTGGCCGATCATCCACGACGGTGGCGCCAACGACGTCATCGTCGTCCAGCTCTCGCCGGACACCTCCGACGAAGTTCCGCGCGACGCCGCCGGCATCCGCCGCCGCGTCGGGGAGATCGTCTACAACTCGAGCCTCGTGGCCGAGATGCAGGCAATCGCCGCGATGCGCGCGATCGCCGCGCGCGCCGCGGATCCGGTGAGTGTCGCCAATCTGCGGCTGCACCGCATCGGCCCGCCGCGCAGGTCACTGTTCGAGCAGGGGTCGTCGCTCGAACGCTCGCGCGCCTGGCTCGAGCTCCTGTTCGGCGAGGGGCGCCAGGCAGCGCGCGGCTTCCTCGCCCGCCACGCCGCTGACATCGGCGTGCGCGAGACGCTCGATATCGCGCGCGTGTTCACCGACGCGCACAAGCCGAAGCTGCGCGTCGCGGCGAACGACGACTTTGCCGACGACGGCCGCGGTGTGGTCAGCGCGGCGGCGGATTGCCGACCAGCGCCTTCCTGATCTCGCGCAGCTTCGCCTTGACGCGAAGCTCGTCGTCGAGGCCGATCCGAACCATGATCTTCTGCCCGGCGGACATCGCCTCGAACTGCGGGTCGGCGAACGTGTAAACAACCTTCGGCTGCGCGAGCGCAACCGGCGAGCTCGGCTCGGGTGCGGCGAGGAGATCGTCGATCGCGACGATCAGCCGATCGTTGAAGTACCTGCCGGGATAGCCGAGGTCGACGTACGCCTGCTGGAACAGCGGGTAGAAGTGCACGTAGGTGGAGACGAGGCGCGGCACGTTCACCGCTTCGAGCACGGCCATGTACGGCGCGTAGCGCGCGGAGTTCGCGGGCGACAGCGTGATCGCGCCCGCCGACTGCTCGATCGCAAGCGGCCCCGTCGCAGGGCGCACCGGTAGCCGGTTCACCGACGCGGTCTTGCGCGGCAGGTTGTCGATCGTCGCGACGAAGCGCGCGATGATCTCGCGGAGCTGCAGGACGTCCTCGCCGCCACCTCGTCCGAGCACGCCGGCGATCGCCTCCTTCATCGCCGCGTCGCTGTCGGCGAGCGACGGCAGCGGCGTCGTCTGCGGGGCGACCGACGGCACCGATTCGATCGGGTGCAGCGGCGCACTCGGCGCGGGCGCCGGCGATGCGGTGGGTGGCGCCGACGCGGCGGGGGCGGGAGGCGCCGTCGTCGGCGCGAGTGCTGCGTGCGGGTACATCGCGCGCCAAACGAGCCACGCGAGGATGATCAGGACGACGACGACCGCCACCGCGGTTGCGGCGCTCTTCGCGGGCGTCGGCTTGCGGCCCGCGGCAAGCCCGCGCGGCGACACAGCGGGACGGTTCAGCGACGGTTCGATGCGTTCCACGGTGTTCGCGTCATTGAGAGACGGATCTCGCGCATTCTACTTCCAGGTCAGCGCCGGTGCCTCCAGCTCATCGCTGAGACTTGCGACACCGGCCGTGGTTCACCGATCCCGCGGTCGGTGCCGCGTGACCGGGAGCATCAGGTGCCGAGGCTCATTCCGCCTGCGCGAGGCGCCGTCCATGCTCGCGCGTCGCGTGGAAGCCGATGTCGGGCCAGCGCTCCATCGTGACCTGCAGGTTGTACTTGTTCGTCGCGAGAAACACCGGATTGCCGTCGACGTCGACGGCAAGCGCCGCCGCCTGCTCACGCTCGAAGCGCCGCCGCGTCGCGTCGTCCGGAAAACTGAGCCAGCGCGCGGTCGCGATCGCAGCCGGCTCGTAGATCGCATCGACCTTGTACTCGGTCGCAAGCCGCTGCGCGACGATCTCGAACTGCAGCGGCCCCACCGCGCCGAGCAGCAGCGTGTTGGTGTGCTCGGACGTGAACACCTGGATGGCACCTTCCTCGCCGAGCTCCCGCAGGCCTTTGGCGAGCGGTTTCGCGCGAAACGGGTCGCGCGGCCGCGCGACGCGAAAGAGCTCGGGGGCGAACCACGGAATGCCCTTGAACGCGAGTGGCTCGCCCTCCGAGAGCGTGTCGCCGATCTGCAGTTGCCCGTGGTTGTGGATGCCGATGATGTCGCCGGCGACGGCGTCCTCGCTCGCGACGCGCTCGTTGGCCATGAAGGTGAGCGCATTGGCGAGCTTCAGCTCGCGACCGGTGCGGACCTGATGCGCCTTCATCGCCGGCGAGTAGCGCCCCGAGCAGACGCGGAAGAACGCGATGCGGTCACGGTGTCGCGGATCCATGTTCGCCTGGATCTTGAACACGAACCCGCTGAACGCCGGCTCGGTCGGCACGACGACGCGCAGCGTCGCATCGCGCGGCTGCGGCGGCGGCGCCCAGTCGATCAGTGCCTTCAGGATCTCCTGCACGCCGAAATTGTTGATGCCCGAGCCGAAGAAAACCGGCGTCTGGCGCCCGGCGAGAAAGCGCGCGAGTTCGAACGGATGGCTCGCGCCGCGGATCAGCTCGACGTCGTGCCGAAGCTCGGCGATCTCAGCGGGATAGAGCTCGTCGAGCCGACGATTGTCGATGCCGACGATCGTCTCGGTCTCGGCCGCGACGCGCTCCTCGCCGGGGGTGAAGCGCACGAGACGGTCATCGAGGAGGTGGAACACGCCGCGGAAGTGGCGCCCCATGCCGAGCGGCAGCGTCACCGGTGCGCAGTCGATCGCGAGCACCGACTCGATCTCTTCGAGCAGCGCGAGCGGCTCGCGCACGTCGCGGTCGAGCTTGTTGACGAACGTGATGATCGGCGTCGCGCGCAGCCGGCATACTTCGAGCAGCTTGATCGTCTGCGCCTCGACGCCCTTCGCGGCATCGATCACCATCACTGCGGCGTCGACGGCGGTCAGCACGCGATAGGTGTCCTCGGAGAAATCCTCGTGGCCCGGGGTGTCGAGCAGGTTGATCACGTGGTCGGCGTACTCGAACTGCATCACCGAGCTCGTGACCGAGATGCCGCGCTGCTTTTCGACCTCCATCCAGTCGGACGTCGCGTGCCGCGCACTCTTTCGCGCCTTCACTGTGCCGGCCATCTGGATCGCGCCGCCGTAGAGAAGGAGCTTCTCGGTCAGCGTCGTCTTGCCGGCATCGGGGTGCGAGATGATCGCGAACGTGCGCCGGCGCGCCACGTCGCGCGCAAGAACGGTGGCGGCGGCAGGTCCGCGGTCGCGCGCGGCTTCCGCCGCGGCTTCGGAAGGTGCGGAGGACATGGCAATGCCGCCGATGGTACCGGATGCTCAGATCGCGACCTGCATCACTCCGCTTGTCGGGACGACGCGCCGTTTCGCCTCGACGCGAGCGTGCGCGCGATGCTGGCAGCGCGAAGTCCGGCAGGCGCAGCGGCTTGCGCGGACGTGGGCACAGACGCCGGTGCGGGAAGTGCCAGGTGTGCCGATTTCGCGATCGTCGCCGCAGCGCTGACGATCGATCGCAATCCCGACGCGTAGATATCGGTCGCGTCGTCGCCGGCGGGATCGAGCGAGCGTGCGTTGGCGAGCGCGAAGAGCGGCGCAAAGTCGCCCGGCACGCTCGCGACGCCCTGGTAGTCGCCGATGAAGAGCCCTCCTTCGGCGACCGGTGCCGCATCGAAGTCGAACGGTCCGGCGGCGTGGGTCTCGGTCCAGTGAATGCCATCCTGCGACGTCGTGAACCATGCATCGACGAGCAGCGTCGCAGGATCGGCGGTGTCGTTGCGCATGTCGTAGTAGAGAACGCCGATGGTGCCGTCGCTGCGCACCGTCACGGCGGGCAGCAGCGCCTGCGTCGCCGGAACCGCGTTGATCTCGACCGGCGTGCTCCACGTGAGCCCGCCATCGATCGAGCGCGACAGCGCGATGCCGTCGCGGATCCCTCCGGAGAAGCGCGCGTCCTGCCACACGGCGACGAGCGCTCCGCCCGGTCCGGCGGCGAACGAGCCGAGGTTCGCGCCGTCGCGAAGCTTGCGTGCGGGGTTCTGCGGATCGTAGGTGCCGATCGCGTCGATCGGCGCGATCGGCACCGGGCCCGACCACGTCGCGCCGCCGTCCGCGGAGCGAATCAGCGCGAGGTGTGCGCTCTGGGTACCGTTGGTCGCGGTATCGAACTCGGTGAAGAAGTCGTACGCGCGCACCGTTCCGCTCGCGTCGCGCGCGACGACGATCTGGTTGTTGAGCGTCTGGTTGCGCGGCCCGGGGTCGTAGATCGGTCGCGCCGGCTCCCACGTGTTGCCGGCATCGGTGCTGCGCGCGAGGTACGACGGACCGTGCCCGTCCGACGCGAGGCGGTCCCAGGTCACGTAGACGCGACCCGGGGTGAACGGATCCGACGTGATCGAGTCCTTGTCGTTCAAGAAGCCGCTGCCGTCGACGATCAGCGTCGCCGGGGCGCTCCACGTGCGCCCGCCGTCCGCGGAGCGGCTGGCGAGGATCGCACTCGTCGATCCCGCGGCGAACGTATCGCCGGTGAACGCGATCGCCGCCTGCCAGACGATGCCGTCGGCGCCGATGCTGACCCACGGATCGCTCGCTCGCGCGTAGTCGCCGCCGTTCGCTGCATTGCCGCCGGTGCAGCGCGAGAACGCTGCCTGGGAAAACGACCACGTCAAGCCGCCGTCGAACGAATAGCCGGTGCGGAGCCCGCGTGCTCCGCCGTCGCTCCAGCGATCCTGCTGGAACACGCCGACGAGGTGCGTCGGATTCGCGACAGTGGCGGCGATCATCGGCTCGACCTCGGCACCGGCGTAGAGGACCCCGGTTGGCGCGGCGGCATCGCAGCCCTCGATGAACGGCGAGGTCGAGGTGAGCCGCACGCGCGAATCCGAAATGCCGGCTCCCGGTGTGCACATCGCGACGCCGAGCGGGCCGTATCCTTCGGAAACGTAGCCGCGCGCGAGCATCGCCGCACGGGTTGCGAAATCGGTCGTGTAGCGATGGTTGGAGTCGGCGCGCCCGTTCCAGAGCCGGTAGACCGGAAGCGTTCCCGGCGCGCAGGCGCCCGTCACGGTATCGGGCAGCGCGATGAAGAACTCGGCCGGAGTCTCCTCGATATAGCCGCTGTAGTCAGGATCGGTGCCGACCTTCGCGAGCACTGCCGCGCATTCGGCCGACGAGGCCGAGAAGAAATGCGAGTCACCGTGCTGCGGCGGGATGTAGAAGCGACAAACCGGGTCGACCACGGCCGGCGCCGCTGCCTGCGGTGACGCAAAGCCTTCGAAGATGCGGCCGGTGCGATTCCAGCCGACGAACGCTCCCGCGTCGAGCCGCGCGATCTCGTTCGCCAGCGGCGTCATGAAGTAGTGATCGAGCCACGGGTTGTAGTACTCGATCACCGCCTCGGTTCCGGCCACGGCCGGTCGGGCGAGGACTGCGAAGGCGAGCGCGGCGACGATCGCGCCGCACGTCGCGGACGCGACTCTCGCGCGCCCCGTCATCCTTCGTACTTGAACGACAGCTGCAATCGCGTCCGGAAGGCGACGATCTTGCCGGCTTCGACCTTGACGTCGAGCTTCTGCACCTCGGCGATGCGCAGGTCGCGCAGCGACTTGCCGGCAGTTTCGACGGCATTCCGCGCGGCATCTTCCCACGAAGTCTCGCTGCTGCCGACGACGTCGATGACCCGGTAAACACCTTCCGCGGAATTCTTCTTCGCCATGATCTGCTCCTTGCTGGACACGGGAATCGAGGCGGCTGGCGCACCGGCCAGGCGCCGCTGCCACGATACCCCATCCACCTGACCCCATCCACCCATCCGCCTGTCATCGGGCAACCCGCATCGACCGTTAAATATACAAACGCCACCCGGCAGCGCGGCAGGTATGCCCCCGGGGCAGGCATTACAATTGCTCGATGGACCCGCTCGTCCTTACTGTCGACATGGCCGGCCTGCCCCAGGCCTGGGTCGAGCTCGAGGAAGCGATCACCTATCATGCCAAGCTGATGGTCGCGTGGTCGCTGGGAGCGATCGTCCGCGAGTTCCGCGGAGGCTGGCAGCGGGATGGCACGCGCTCGCGCATCGCCACCAAGTCGATCCTTGCGATCAAGGGCAGCGCAGGCCGGCCGCTCACCCACGTGCCGAGCCTCACCAACGCGATGCTGTTCGCTCGCGACCGGCACGTTTGCGCGTATTGCGGCGGGTGCTTCCATCACCGCGATCTCTCGCGCGACCACATCGTGCCCGCGTCGCGAGGTGGGCGCGATACCTGGATGAACTCGGTCACCGCGTGTAGAAGCTGCAATACGCGCAAGGGAAACCGCGCACCCGAGCAGGCGCAGATGCCGCTCCTCTACGTGCCGTACGTACCGAACCGACACGAGCACTTCATCCTGCGCAATCGCCGCATCCTGGCCGACCAGATGGAATATCTGCTGGTAGGCGTCCCACGATCGAGCCGACTTTACGCGGCAAAACTTTCCGACTGACCCGCCGCAGGTCAGGGCGGGTGCTCCGTGCGGCACCAATGGGCGTCGGCGCTGTCTTCTTTCTCCATGCGCCCTCGCCGCTACATGTATGCCCTGGCGCCGATCACGATGGGGGCGCTCGTCTGTGGCGGCGTAGTCGTCGCAGTTGCGGTGACGCTGCTGCCCGCGTTCTTCACGGTTTCGGGGAGCGGGTCGACGGCGCCCGTCTTCGGGGCGTGGCGCGCATTGGCCGCGCTGCCCGGCATCGGGTCCGCCATCGCGCTCACCTTTGCAATGGGCACGGGTGCGACGCTGGCGTCGTTCGTTGTCGCGTGCTGCGTCGGCGCGTGGGCGATGACGCCGGCGCGACGAAACGGGGCACTTCTCGTTGCGGCAGCCGTCGCCGCGATGCCCCCGGCCGCGCTCGCCGCCGGTCTCTCGGAGATTGCCTCGTCGGCAGCGGCGTCATCGGTCGAAGCATGGTGGCAATCGTGGCTGCCGGGCATTCATGCGGGGACGGGCATGCTGCCAATCGCGCTCTTCCTCAAGATCGCGCCGTTCCTCGCCGCGGCGGTGCTGATCGCGATGACGGGTGTCGCTGCCGACCGGCGTGCCGCGGTCGCCGGCACGCTCGGCTACGCACACGCGGAGATCTTTGCGAAGCTCGTCCTTCCGCAGATGTACCCGCGGCTGCGTCTGCCGGTCTGTGCGGCGCTCACATGGTCGCTTTCGGCGGTCGCGGTGTCGCTGCTTGTCGACCCCGCGGGGCAGACTCAGCTTGCCGCCATCGCCTGGCACGGCCTCGCCGAAGGTGGAGAGGGGAAGCGCGCACTGGGTGCTGCGGCGGCAACCGTCGTGCTCGCCGTCGCGCTTGCCGCGATGGCGCTCTTTATCGTGCTCGAGCGGACCGTGCGCCGCGTCGGACAGGCGTGGCTTCGCAGCGGGCGGCGCGGCGTCGCGGCTTCCATGGTCACCAGCGTCGGCGTCGCGGTTGCGGGCGCGGGGCTCGCGCTTATCGTTGCCGCGCTCGTCGTTCCGTGGATGGCTGGCAGTTCGAGCTCCGCCGCGACACCGCTCGCGCTCGCGCCGGTCGCGGGCGCCGCAGGCAACGCCGGTGGATCCACGCACACGGCGTCGGCCGCACTCTTCGCGACGCTCGCGATCGGCGTCATCACGACGCTCGTTGCGCTCGCGGCGGCGATCGCCTGCCTCGAAGCCGAAGACCGCAGTCGATCGCGGAGTGCGTGGACGGCTCTTCTCTGGGCGCCATGGCTCGTGCCGCAGATCGCGTTCGTGCCGGGCATCGCGTGGATCCTTTCCGATCTCGGCGTCCACGCGCCGTTGGCCGCGGTGATCGTCGCGCAGCTCGTCTTCGTATTTCCCTGCGTCGCGCTCGCGCTGATCCCCTCGTGGCGCGCGCTCGACCCGCGCTATGCACAGTGCGCGGCGGCACTGCGCGCGGCAC
The DNA here is from genome assembly GCA_036379595.1 of Casimicrobiaceae bacterium. GTDB lineage: Bacteria > Pseudomonadota > Gammaproteobacteria > Burkholderiales > Casimicrobiaceae > VBCG01. Next base: position 20,694 of record DASVGI010000045.1, read on the forward strand.
CCCGTCGCGTGCTCGCCCGCGTCAAGCTGCCGCTCGTTGCGCGGCCGATCGCATTCGCGTGCGCGCTCGCGTTCGCAGCGAGTGCCAGCCTCTTCCTGCCGACCCGTCTCACCGTTCCCGATCGGGTGGCGACGCTCGACACCGACGTGGTGTCGAACGCGGCGACGTCGGATTCGCGCGAAGCGATGCTGGAGGCGACGCTGCTGGCACTCGTTCCGGCGATCGTCGTCGCCTTCGCGCTTGGCCGCCGCTCGCGGGCCGTCGCCGCTCCGGTCGCGTGGCAACCGGCCGCCGGGTGAACGCGGTGGGTGGCGCGCTTTGCCTCACGCACGTGCGCATCCATGCCGGTGCGCGGACGCTGATCGACTCGCTCGATGTCACCGTCGATCCGGGCGAGTGCGTGACGGTGCTGGGGCCACCGGGCTCGGGCAAGTCGACGCTGCTTGGCTGGATTGCGGGGACCCTCGATCCGGGGCTCAAGGCACGCGGCCGCGCGTCGATCGACGGCGAGAACATTCTCGCCCTCGCGCCGGCGAGGCGGGGAGTGGGTCTGATGTTCCAGGACGATCTGCTCTTTCCGCAGCTCTCGATTGCCGGCAACCTGATGTTCGCGCTGGTGCCGCGGGTGCATGGCCGCGCGTCGCGCGAGGCGGCCGTCGAGCGCGCGTTGCGCGAGATCGGGCTCGACGGCTGCGCGAATCTCCGTCCGAGCGCGCTGTCGGAGAACGAGCGCGCACGCGTCTCGCTGATGCGGATGCTGCTCGCGCAGCCGCGCGTGCTGCTTCTCGACGAGCCGTTTCGGCGCTTCGACGCGTCGACTGCCGACGAGATGCGTCGATTCACGTTCGCGCACGTGCGCCGTCGCGGCATTCCCACGTTGCTCGCGACCCGCGAGCGTGCCGACGCGGAGGTGGCGGACGGACGGGTGATCATATTTGCCGGCGGTCGTCCGGCGGTGCCCGAAGCGGTGGAGGAGGCGCCACGCGTGGCGCACCGGCGCGTCAGATTCGCCTGACACCGGTGTAACGACGGCGCGGGAATCCGCGAATTACCGGATGTCGAAACGATCAGGAGGTGTTCATGAGACTCATCGCTTCCGCAATGCTCGCCGTCGCGCTTGCCGGCGGCTCGGCATTCGCGGCCGTCGTTCCGGCCTACTCGGGTCCTGCGGCGCCCGTCACTGCGACGCGGGCGACCGCCGTATTCGCCGGGGGGTGCTTCTGGGGTGTCGATGCGGTGTTCAAGCACGTGAAGGGTGTCCTCGGCGTGGTGTCGGGCTATTCGGGTGGCAGTTCGGCGACGGCGAAATACCTGCTCGTGGGAACCGGGACGACCGGGCACGCCGAATCAGTGCAGGTCACTTACGATCCGTCGAAGATCACGTATGCGGACCTGTTGCGGGTCTTCTTCGGCGTTGCGCACGACCCGACCGAGCTCGATCGCCAGGGCCCGGATTACGGAACGCAGTACCGGTCGGTGATCTTCTACGCGAACGACGAGCAGAAGGCGGTCGCGCTGCGCTACATCGCCGAGCTCGATCGCGCGAAGGTGTTCCCGAAGCCGATCGTCACCGAGGTGACTCCGCTGAAGGGTTTCTATCCGGCCGAGACGTACCACCAGAATTTTCTCGAGCGGCATCCCGACAATCCCTACATCGTCTATAACGATCTACCCAAGCTCGCGAGGCTGAAGCAGGACTTTCCCGACTGGTATCGCTCGCTTTGAAGCGGATTGCGGTCGGGCCTCCCGGCATTCCCGCCACCGGATGGGTGGTGGGAATCGTCTGCGCGTGGGTGCTGTTCGGCCTCGTCGGTCACGACCCGTGGAAGCCCGACGAGGCGCATTACTTCGGCGTCGTCGTCGACCTGCTGCACGACCACGACTGGGTCGTGCCGCGGCTCGCCGGCGAGCCGTGGATGGAGAAGCCACCGCTCCTCTACGTCGTCGCGAGCCTGTTCGCGCACTTCGCAACTCCGGCGCTGCCGCTCTACGATGCGGCGCGGCTTGCGACCGGATTTTTCGTCGGCCTTGCGCTCCTGTTCCTCGCGCTGACCGCGCGGGAGCTGTACGGACGCGGCTACGGCTCGGCCGCGATGCTGGTGACGATCGGCTGCATCGGTCCGATCGCGCGGATGCACCAGCTCATCACCGATGTTCCGCTGATGACCGGCGTCGCGATCGGCATGTACGGCCTCGCGCTCGCGCGGCGTACGGTCTGGCCGGCGGGAATCGCGCTTGGCGCGGGCGCCGCGTGCGCGTTTCTCGCCAAGGGGCTGCTCGGTCCGGGATGGCTCGGCGTCACGGCGCTGATCCTCGCCTTCTTCCGGCCGTGGCGAACCCGCGGCTACGCCGCCGTCCTCGCGATCGCGCTCGTCGTCGGCGCGGTTCCCGCGATCACGTGGATGACCGCGCTCTACATGCGCTCGCCCGAGCTCTTTCGCACGTGGCTCGTCGCCAACAATTTCGGACGCTTCTTCGGCTTCGTTCGTCTGGGAACGCGCAATGCCGACGGCTTCTACGAGCTGACGCTCCTCTGGTACGCGCTGCCGGCGTTGCCGCTCGCGCTGTGGGCACTGTGGAAGGCGTGGCGCGCGCGCACCACGATCGGCGCCTGGGATGGATTCGTGTTGCCCGGCGTGCTCGCTGTAGTGATCCTCGGGGTGCTCGCGCTCGCGAGCGATTCGCGCGACGTCTACATGATGCCGATCGTGCTGCCGCTCTCGCTCCTCGCCGCGTGCTCGTTGCGCGATCTGCCCGCAGCCGGCGCGCGTGCGCTGTCCGTCTCGGCGCGCTACGCGCTCGGCACGTTCGCGCTCGTGCTGTGGCTCGGGTGGCTCGCGCTCGTCACCGACTTCCCCGCGGCGCTTCACTCGGAGCTCATCGGTTATCAGCCCGGATTCCACGCGCACGTGCATCTGCTGCGTCTCGCGCTAGCGCTCGCGGCGACCGCCTTCGCGTTACGCATCGTCACGCGTCCCGCGCGGGAAGGCGGATCGGCGCTCACCCAGTGGGCGGTTGCGGTCACGCTGTGCTGGGCGCTGATCTCGACGCTGTGGACGCCGTTCCTGAACGCCGGCAAGAGCTACCGCTCGATGATTCATTCGCTCGCCCGCGAGCTTCCGAGCGCCGGGTGCGTCGCGAGCCGTCATCTCGGCGAGCCGCAGCGCGCGCTGCTCGAATATTTCGCGCGCGTGCGCACCGTGCGTCTGGAAGAGGATCCGGCGGCGTCGTGTCCGGCACTGCTCGCCCAGGGCTGGCAGCGCGATCCTCCGCCGGCGCCCGGTGCGGGCTGGACGCTCGCGTGGGAGGGCGCACGTCCGGGGGATCGGAACGAGCTTTACCGCCTCTACCGCCGTGATTTGCCGGCCGGCTTCGCGCCGGTGCGCTTCCCGAGGTCGCTCGCGCAGGAATAGCGCCGTGCAACCGCGTGTTCTCCGCTCCGGAGCTCGTTCTTCGACGACGACCGGAGGCAATCATGTATTCACGTCTTGTGCGAGCATTCGCCTTCGCGCTCCTTGCGTTCGCGGCGACGCAGGCGCACGCGACCTTCCACCTGTGGGCGGTCGACCAGATCTACTCGGATTCGACAGGGAACGTCCAGTTCGTAGAGCTCTTCACGTCGGCGGGCGGGCAGGAGTTCGTCGCCGGGCACGGCATCACGGCGTCGTCGGGGACTAACCCCGCCCACATGTTCACCTTCCCCACCGATCTGCCGGGCGACACGACCAACCGGCATTTCCTTATCGCGACGCAGGGCTTCGCTGCGCTCGGCATCGTCAAGCCCGACTACGTGGTGCCGAACGGCTTTCTCTATGCGCCGGCGGGAACGATCAACTACGCGGGCGTCGACATCGTCAACTACACGAATCTCCCGACCGACGGGACGCATTCGATCGACGCGGGCGGCAACGTACGGGTGAATTCGGCGACCAACTTCGCCGGCCAGACCGGTTCCGTCGCCGCTCTGCCGCCGCCTGCTGCGGTCAACTATCAGGGCCTGTGGTGGGCGTCGCCGGCGACGTCGGAGTCGGGCTGGGGTTTGAACGTTGCGCATCAGGGCAACCTTATCTTCGCCACCTGGTTCACCTACGACACTTCGGGCAAGGCGCTGTGGCTGTCGATGAC
>DASVGI010000046.1:0-22179 GCA_036379595.1 Casimicrobiaceae bacterium
TCGGCTTGCAGCTGTTCTGCCCGCAGAACCGCATATCCCTCGACGAGTCTCGCCGCGTGATCGAACAGGATGTCGTCGCCGAGGTACTGCTCGTCGGTCGCCATGATCACTCGATGCGCGTGCGCGAGGGCCGACTCGAAGCGTGCAATCCACGACTCGCCGCCGATCGCGACGCTGGTGCGCACGAAATCGTCACGATCGAACGGGAGCACGACGTTGACCTCGGCGCCGCGCTCGATCGCAGCGTCGATGAAGAGAAGATCGGCGCCGCAGGCCGCCGACGTGTAGACGATCGGGTCGCGTAGCGCCGCGACGCGCGTGCGCAGCGCGGCCGCGAGGGCCGGAACCCTTGCCGGCGGCAGCCGCGGTGAATGGCGCCCGGCCGCGTCGACCATGTGGCCCGCGAAGGCAACGACGCTCGCCGCCGGTACCGCCTCCATCACCGCCGCAGCCTGCGGAAGCACACGCGCGATCAATGCGAGCTGCCGTCGCATCGACGCAACGGTACCGCCGTTCCCGCCGCACGCACCGAACGCGGCCGCGTAGGCGGCGATCGCGCCCGCAACGTCGCCCAGCAGAAGTTGCGCTTCGCCGAGGCTCGCGAGATACCAGGCGGACTGTGGCTCGGCGCCGAGTCGCGCGATCACGTCGCGCGCGAAGCGCGCCGCCGACTCGCGGTCACCGAGGAGCAGCGAGAGCGTCGCGACGTTGATGCCCGGAAACGGATCGTTCGCGATCCGCCACGCGGTGAGGTAGGCGTCGCGCGCGCGCACGGCGAGCGGACGCAGCGCGTCGTCCAAAGGCACGCCCGTCGCCGGGTGCCTGTGCAGGGTACGGCGATGCACGGCATCCTTGAAGAGGCGCCCGCGAAGGCTGAGGATCTCCACGAGGAGCGCGGTTGCCCCTGCTGCCTCCGCAAGCGGTCGAGCGCGATCGAGGAGCGCGTGCGCTTCGCGTGCGGCGCCCGAGCGCGCGTGCGCGAGGGCACCCCAGTAGTAGAGACCGGCGTCACCTGCGGGCGAAGACGCGGCAAGCTCGCGAAACGCGTCGCAGGCCTCCCACGGCGCGCCGCGGTCGATCAGCTCGCGAATGCGCTCGATCGTCAACCTGCGCCGCGCTGCTCCGCCGCGATCGCACCGCGCAGGCGCGCGATGCTCTTGAGGTTGCGCATCGCCGTGGGCAGCGAATCGATGAGTTGAGCGGCCTGCTTCGAGACCTGACCCCGGCTCCGGCTCGTAGGATCCGCGAGCGCCGACGCGTAGAGCGCCTGCGCGTACTCGATGCGCTGGGTAAGGTCGTCGTTGTCCTTGCGCGCGTAGAGACCGCGCTCGAAATCGACGACCGGCGCGATCAGCTTCTGCGCCTTCGCATGGTCGCCGAGACGCGACGCGATGACCGACGCGAGGACGATCGGATACTGTGCGTCACGCTGCTCGCCAAGGTTGCGCGGGGGAAGCGTCTTGCGAAGCTCGAGCGAATGCGCGATTTCGGTCTCCGCAGTGGCGTAATCGTGCAGCCACCACGACGCCTCGGCCGCCGTACGCCAGGCCATGTCGAGCGCGCGGGCGCGAGCGTCCTGCGCACCCTTCGTAGGCGGCGACATCGACGCGAGGCTTGCGGCCGATGCAAGCGCTATCCGGTGCGCACTCGCGAAATCCCCGTTCGCCCAGACAATCGCAAGCTCGCCGTAGCCGGGACCGCCCGTCGGGTACCCGAAGGTACCAAGGTATTCGGGAAGAAAGGCGCGACCGAACGATCCTTCGGGCTGGCTCGAAACCGAGAGCGCGACGAACTTTCGATTGAGCGCCAGCGATTTCGCGGCGGAAGCGTCGTCGCCACTGTCGGCGTCGGTTCGCGCGAGGTAGCCCGACGAGATTGCCAGTACCTGTCCGAGGATTGCCGCCTCCTTGACTTTCGGCGCGACCAGGAGCGCTGCGCGAAGCGCCTCGCGAGAACCGGCGACGTCGCCCAGGTCGAAAAGCTCGCCGGAGATCGTGTTGCGCGCATCGACCAGGTTGTTCCACGCGATCTGGTTGGTCGGGTCGAGCGCGACGATCTTCGCCCAGTCATGCTCGCTCTCGCGCGCGGACGCAAGCGCCGTGCGAGCGTGGAGCTCGGTCCAGTCAGTTCCCGAAACAGTTTCGTGCATCAGGCCCTCGGCGCGAAGCGCCGACATATTGCCCGGCTGCGCGGCGAGCACCCTGCCGGTGACCGCAAGGGCGCCCCGGGCGATCGCGCGAACTTCCGAGAAGCGTCCGAGGTTCTGCAGCGCCGGCATTTGCCACGACGAGGATTCCGCGTAGGCGACCGCCGCCGGAATGTCGGCGAGCGAGAGGTTTGCGATGCTGCGGCTCGCAGCGCGCGATTCGTCGAGCGTCTTGATCGCGACTTCGTAGTCGCCCGTCTGTTGCTGCGAAAAACCGAGTTCGAGCGTTGTGAGCGCGAACGCGCGGCGCAACTCGACCGACGGCGACGGCGTCTGCATCAATGGCCGCAGCACGTCGACCGATTTCGTCGCGAGCGCGATCTCGTCCGGAAGCCGCAGTTCGCTACCCGCGACCTTGGCCTGCGAGGCGAGGCCGAGTGCAAGCCCGATCGGAGTCGCCTCGGAGGTATCGCCACCGGTCTTCAGCCTTTCGAGCGTCGACACCGCATCGGCGAGTGCCACCTTGGCCTCGGGGAGCTTCGACTGGTTCCTGAGCGCCGCCCCGTAGCGCACCAGCGCCAGCGCGCGATTGCGGTCGGTCTCGGGCGTTCGCAGTGCGGGCGGCAGGTCGGCGTAGTAAGCGACGGCGCGCTTCGCGAGCGACGCGACGATGTCGAGCCGTCCGATCGGCTCGAGCTCCCGATAGAAGTCGTCGAGGAGGTAGACGATCAGTTTCTCGGCTTCTCCGCGCGCGGTGTCGGCGAGCCTGCGGGTCTCCTGCGCCGCGACCTCGGCACGCTGCGCACGCTTCATGCTCGTGTAGCCGAAGATCGCACCGCCGATGGCGCCGATCGCCAGCACGATGCACACCGCGGCGACCTGCCGCGCGCGAATGAGAGCCTTATGCGTAGCCGCCTCGCGCGCCTTCTGCTCGGCGAGTCTGCGCTCGGCCTCGTCGCGCGCCTCACGCTCCTTGCGGACCTCCCGGCTCGCCGCGACGACACCGCACAGGACATCGTGGGTGAGCTCGACGCGCCTCAGGTCGAGTCGCTCCTCGATTCGCAGCAGCCGGCGATCGACGAGCGTTGCAAGCGCGTGCGGCGCGCCCGCGGCATCGAACGCCCGCCTCACTCGTTCCTCGGCGACGCTCTCGCGGAAACCCGATTCGGTGAGGAGCTCGTCCTCGATGAAGCGGCGCACGGCGGCGGGCTGGTCGGCGAGCGAGCGCTCGTAGAACTCGGTCAAAATCGTATCGCGCGAGCCCGCGAGGAGCGCCGCCGAGATCTCCGAGGCGCCCTGTGCGATGCGCGCGTTGTTGAGCTCGCGGCAAATGAGCGACAGGAGCGACGGCTCGACCTCGGCGTTGCGAAGCTCGGAGCCTCCGGCGACGAAGCGCACGATCGCCTCGGCGACCTCGTCCGATACGAGCCGACCGCCGGGCTTCGTCACCGCTTCCAGCGCCTGCTCGCCGGTCATCCGCGCGAGGCGCATCCGGTTCTGCGTGACCGACGGCATCTTTGCCTTCACCGACTCGAGCTGGGCGAGGTAGTCCTCGCGCAGCGCGATCAGCACGCGGTAATCGGTGCGCTCGAAGTCGAATCGCTCGGCGAGCGCGTCGTCGGCATCGATCGCCTCCTCGAGCGCCCGCGGCGGACGGTTCTCGACGAGATCCGCAAGCTCGTCGATGAACTCGGCCGCCTTCGCGCGTCCTGCGTCGTCGCTCTGCGCGAGCGTGAAGATCTCCTCGAACTGGTCGAAGATGAGGAGCGGGATCAGCGCCGTGCCTTCCGCATTGCGCAGCACGTCGCCGCGATGGTGCAGGAACTCCCACAGCGATTCGCCGGCGACCGCGACACCCGGCTGCGTCCAGGCGCCCGAGACCCCGGTCGCGCGGAAGATCGCTTCCTTGATCTGCTCGGACGGCGACGGAGCACTCGCCGCGTAATCGATCCGCACGTAGACCGGGCAGTAGCCGAGCCCGCGAAGCCGCGGAACGATGCCGGCACGAAGTATCGACGTCTTGCCGAGCCCCGACTGGCCGAAAAGCAGCGTCAGCGTCTTACGCTGGACACGGCGCGCGAGCTCGGCGACCTCGTCCTCGCGGCCGTAGAAGAAACTCTGCGTTTCTTCGCTAAACGACGCGAGACCGAGCCACGGGTGCTCGGCATCGACCTGCGCTGTAGTCGCCGGGGCCGGCGATGCAGCAGTCACCGACGCGGTCGAGTCGTTCACGATCGGGCGCACGTCATCGTCACGGCATCAAGTGTCAGTGACGCGACGCCAGATGGTCCTTCAGGTGCTGCGCGAAGCCGGGCGCGACTTCGCCGCCGGGAAGCCGCGTGATATGCAGCGCCTTGAACCTGTCGGGAACGCGCGCGGCGATCGGATCGGTATCATCGATCGACACCGGCACGATGAACAGCGCTCCCTCGGCGATGTTGCGCGAGCGGTCGATCGCGTAGCTCCACTCGCGCCGGAAATAGCCTTCGAGCCTGCGCTCGGTCGTCGCCGAGATCACCGGAACGAAGTACGCGCAGCGCGCGATGTTGCGCTGAATCTTGCGATCGTAGTCGTCACCGCCATCGAGACGATCGACGTCGAACCAGGTCTTCACGCCTGCCGCGTCGAGACCCGCTTTCAGCCGCTGGACTGCCGCGAGATCCTCGCGCGCGTAACTGATGAATACGGCATCGTCGGGCATCTCGCGCTCGGGGGGAGCGAAGCGCTGCGCCCGCGCGAGCTCGATCACGTCGGCGGGCTTGCGGCGCGCCATCCAGCGCCGGTGCAGCTCATCGACGAACTTGCCCGCACCGGAGTAGACGCGCGTCCTGAGACTCACCTGCTGCAGGAAGTTCATCAGCCGCGCGTCGCCGACCGAGTGACTGTCGGCCAGCACCTCGCCGACGTCGCGCGGGTCGGAGAGCCGATGCCGCTTGGTCATGCGCAGGAACAGCCGCGCGAGCCAGTTGGTGAAGCTGCTGCCGATGAACAGCAGATGATTGTGCTCGAGCTCGTGGAAGAGCTTCTCGGGTGTCAGGTGCTCGCTTTGCAACGCACAGATGAATTCGAGCGTGTCCTCGTCAGAGATCACGTAGGTCGGCGATGCCGACAGGCGCCCGAGCAGGTGATAGACGACGGGCCGTACCAGCTTCTCGCGCTCGGTCGGCAGGTCGACGACGCGGTTCGGTGCATAAGCGAGCACCTCGGTCGTCTGGGCGCCATGAAAGCGCTCGGCATTGATCGCCTGCTCGAGCAGCGGATCGAAGGTCGTCGTGACGAATAGATCGAAATCGGTGATCTGCGCGAGCTGCCTCAACGGCAGCGGCGGCTCGAATGCGACATCGCGAAAGAGCCCGCGAAGCCGCGTGTAGGCTTCCTCGCGCCGCCCGCGCGACGCGAGGAACCAGCAGACGACGTCGTTGAGATTGAACGGTTGCGGAAGCGCCGCTGTGTCGACGCCGAGCTTCGCCGCGAGCTTCTCGGCTGCCCAGTCGTAGAGGAGCCGCGGGCCCGCCTCGGTATCGACCTGCAGGAGCTCGGGGCCGAGGATCGGGATCACCCGGCGCTCCTCGATGAAGTCGAGCAGGTCCGCCCACGCGTCGTCGTCGAGCGTCGCGAGAGGTGTGTGGAAAGGCAGTGGATCGGTCATCGCGCGGCAGCGCTCGTCCGAAAGCGTCCTGTTCCGATGCACCGGTCTGCCGCGGACCCCCTCCGCGCCCCGGAGCGCGCCACAGTCTCCACGAAACCCGCGACAGGGTCAAATCAGGTTGCAGCGGCGGATCAGGCCGCCCCGGGCACCTCATGGTCGTCTGCATCGGCGTCGCCGAAGACCGTCTTCGTATGCTCGCCGAGGCGCGGCGGCTCGCTGCGGTAGGTCGCCGGCGTGCGAGACAGCTTGATCGGCGACGCGATCCCGCGATAGTCGCCGATGCGCACGCACATGCCGCGATGGGCCGTGTGCGGCTGGGCAAGCGCCTCGCCGACGCCGAGCACCGGCGCGCTCGGCACGCCGCGACGTACGAGCGTGTCGGCGAGCCGCGCACCGTCCCACGACGCGAAGCGACGCTCGAGCTCGCCGCGGAGCTCGCGCCGATGGCCGTTACGCGTCCGGTTGTCGACGAAGCGCGGATCGTCGACGAGCTCGGGCGCGTCGATGACCGCGCACAACGTGGCGAACTGCCCGTTGTTGCCGACGGCGAGAAAGATATCCGCGCCGCCGGTGTGAAACATGTCGTAAGGCGTGATATTCGGATGCGCGCTGCCGGTGCGCTGCGGCTCGACGCCCGAATAGAAGTAGTTGGCGGCGTGCGGGTGCAGGATCGCGAGCGCGCTGTCGAACAGCGTCGCTTCGACGAACTGCCCGCGCCCGCTCGTCTCGCGCTCGCGCAGCGCCATCAGGATGCCGACCGCCGCGTTGAGCCCGGTGACGAGGTCGACGATCGGCACGCCGATACGAAGCGGCGGCCCATGGGCTTCGCCGTTGACGCTCATCAGTCCGGTGAACGCCTGGACCGCGGCGTCGTAGCCCGGCAACGCGCCGAGCGGGCCGTCGGCGCCGTAGCCCGACACGCGGCAATGCACGAGACGCGGAAAGCGCTTCTCGAGCGTCTGCTCGTAGCCCAGTCCCCAGCGCTCGAGCGTGCCGATCTTGAAGTTCTCGACCAGCACGTCGGCGGTTTCGAGAAGCTCGAGCAGCCGGTCGCGATCGTGCGGCACGGCGAGGTCGAGGACGACACCGAGCTTGTTGCGGTTGACGCCGAGGAAATACGCTGCGGTGTCGCCGTCGAAAGGCGGCCCCCACCCGCGGGTGTCGTCTCCCGCAGGGGGCTCGACCTTGATGACCTCGGCACCGTGATCGGCGAGAAGCTGCGTGCAGTACGGGCCACCGAGCACGCGCGTGAGGTCGACGACCCGAAGGCCTGCGAGGGGTCCCGGTGCGGTCGTCGGCTCCATAGGTCGGCCGCCATTGTTGCACGGCGCGACCTTTCAGCGAACGATCGGAACTTCAGCGAGCAAGCGGAGCGAGCGAGACGAGGGGATTCGGCGATGCGTGGGGATCCGGCGACGCGACGGGATCCTGCGAAGCGCGGAGATCCACCGGCGCCAGGGGATTGAGCGGCGGCAGCCGTGGTGCGGCCACGACGAGTGGCCGATCCATGCTCAAGGACTCGAGAAACGCGACGAGATCGCTTTTTTCCTGCGCGCTCAAGTGCAGCGGTTGGAGCAGCGGCGAGCGATTGGGCCCCGTCCCCCCGCCGCGATCGAAGAAGTCGACCACTTGAGCGAGCGTCGTGAACTGGCCGTTGTGCATGTACGGCGCTGTGTATTTCAGCTCGCGCAGGCTCGGGGTGCGGAACCTGCCGATGTCCGCCGGATTTTTCGTCTGGTAGAACCGGCCCAGATCGACGTCGGCGTCGAGCAGCTTCGGATCGGTGACGCCCTTCGCGCGCTGTGCGAAGCCGTGGGTCGCCTGGTGGAGAACGCTCGACTCGAGGATCGGATTCTCGGGCAGGCCGACCGAGTGGTAGCGCTGGTCGGATGCGAGAGGACCGTTGTGGCAGCGCAGGCACCCGGCCTTGCCGGTGAACAGTCGATAGCCGCGAAGCGCCGCCGGTGACAGTGCGTCGCGTTCTCCGTCGAGGTAGCGGTCGAACGGTACGTCCGTGGGATCGGTGACGATCGTGCGCTCGAAACTCGCGATCGCCCGCCAGACGTCGCGCGCCTCCGGCCATTTGGTGCCGAACGCCGCTTTGAATCGCTCGACGTATTCGGGGATGAGGCGAAGCCGCATCTCCATCATCGAGCCGTCGGCATTGCCCTCGACCGGTCCCGATCCCGCGGCCTCGGCCTGGACTTCGAGCCGATCGACCGACCCCTCCCAGAACGGATGACGGAAATAGGCGGCGTCGAGCACGGTGAGCGCGTTGCGGAAGTTCTGCGTTCCCGGGTAACCGCGCGAGATCGCGTTGCCGTCGCTCCACCCGAGTTGCGGGAAGTGGCACGACACGCACGGCGTGCTGCCGTTGCCGCTGACACGCTGATCCCAGAACAACATCCGGCCGAGCTCGATCTTCGCCGGCGTCAGCGGATTGTCGTTCGGCACCGGCACCGCAGGCAGAGACTGCAGCGGCGGCGGATTTGCGGCCGCGGCGAGCTCCTCGGCTGCACCCACACCGTCACCGATGGCAGGAGCCACCGGTTGCGGATCGAATCGGCGCGATCGCATCGACCACTGAATGGGCTCGGCAACGACGACCCGATCGCCGCTGAGGCTCTCGAGAAACGCGACCAGCGCGTGCTTCTCGCGTGCTGTCAGGTGAAGCGGCGTGAGCTCGCTTCCTGCGCCGCCGCCCCGATCGTAGAAGTCGACGACCTCCGCAAGCGTTGCGAACACGCCGTTGTGCATGTACGGCGCGGTCCACTCGAGGTCGAAGAGAGACGGCGTCAGGAATTTGCCGCGATCCTCTCGATCGTGCGTGACGGCATAGCGGCCGACGTCGCTGCGCACGTCCATCACGTCGGGAACGCCATCGAGCTTGAAGAGACGCAGCATCGCGACGGTGCGCAGCGGCTCGGCTTCGATCGCCGGATTCTCGGGGACTCCGAGGCGGTGAAACTGCTGGTCGGAAAGGCGCGGCCCGCTGTGACAGCGCGCACAACCGGCCTTGCCGGCGAAGAGCTGCATGCCTTCGCGTGCAGCGGAGCCGAGCGCCTCCTTGTTCCCCTTCAGAAACCGTTGGTAAGGAACGTCGCGCGAGCGGACGGTCTCGAGAAACGCGGCGAGTGACGCGTAGATGCCGGATGGCGTGATGGCGCTGTCGGCCCCATAGACCTTCTTCCAGAGACGCACGTACTCGGGAACGAGCTTGAGGCGCTCCGCGGCGAGGAGCGGATCCGCGTGCATCATGTCGGGACGCACGATCATGTCGTGAACGGCGCCGACGAGATTCGCACCGTCGACGCTTCCGTCCCACATCAGGCGCGCGCGTCCGGCGACGTTGAGGAGGCTCGGTGCATTGCGGAAGTAATCGCTGTTCGTATAGCCTTTCGACAATGCGGCGCCGTCGGCCCATCCGTGCTGCGGATCGTGGCAGCGGGCGCACGAGCGACCCCAGTCGCTCGACAGCCGCGTGTCGAAGAACAGGTGCCGGCCAAGCTCGACCTGGTCGGCGTTGGTCGACGGCCGTGATGGTGGCAGCGGCGCGGTTTTCCCGGCATCGGCGCGAAGATCGGGCCGATTGAGCGGCGTTCCGGGAGGAAGCTGCGGGCATGCCTTGGCCCAGCTCAGGATCTCGGCGAGGAGCTCGCGATTCTCTTCGGGCGAGAGCGGCTTATCGCCACTCGACGGCATGCGGATGAAGAATCGCCGCTTGTCGGGCTCCGGCCTGAATTGCGCCGTGTACTCGCCGGCGACGTGGAGGTCGCTCGCCGTATCGCGATGAACGGGATGACACCCCATGCAGTTCAACACATAGACGTCCCGCGCGGAGTCGGCCCGCGCCGAGTTGTTCAGCACCCCGTCGTTCTGCGCCGCTGCGCTGATCGACGCGCAGCAGAGGACGAGCAGAATGCCCGCCTTCACCGGACTCATTTCACCACCCCCGTAACCGAGAACACGCGCAGCGCGCCGCCCGGCGTCGCCGCGAGTGCCGTCAAATCCACGCGATCGTCGCGAAACGTCGCACTGAAGCTGCGCCCTTCGTCGCGGCTCGTGAGCTCGACGCCGTCGAGCCCAACGGCCGTCACCTGTCCGCGATGCTCGACAATGTCGGTGATCGAGCTGCGGGTTCCGCTCGCGACCGGCTGCCAGGTTCGTCCGTCGTCGGTGCTGCGGTACACGGTGCCGCGCAGCCCGGCAACCAGCAGTGTTCCGTCCGGCAGCGCACAGCCCGTCCACAGCGATCCCTTGTAGCCGGTGCTCACGTACTGCCAGCTCGCGCCCTGGTCGGTCGAGCGCAGCACCGTGCCCTTCTCCGCCGCGATGAAGAGGGTGCCGCCACGGCTTGCGAAGATGCCGAACAGGTTGCGATCGGCCGTACCCCCGTCGGGCGGAGCAGAGAGCTTCTGCACCTGCCAGTGGCGACCGCCGTCGGCGGTGACGAGCAGGAGCGACCAGAGCCCGGCGGCGACGCCGTGCTCGCCGTCGCTGAAGTGCACGGCGAACAGCGGCTGGTCGACGCTGGTATCGCTGCGTTGCAGCTCCCACGTCTCGCCGCCATCGCGGGTACGAAGAATGACGCCCCACTGGCCGACCGCCCAGCCGCTGCGCGCATCTGCGAACGACACCGCCGTCAGCGTCGCGCGCGTCGGCACCGAACGGGCTTGCCGATAGCTGGTGCCGCCATCGTCGGACAGCAGCACCACCCCGTGGTCGCCGACTGCAACGAGCCTTCCTCCGGCATTCGTCGCAGCAAGCATCATCTCGGAGCTCGCCCACGGCACCCGCAGCGCCGGCTTTTCCTCGAGCGGAGTCGCGCTGACGCCCGCGGCCGGATTCGCTCCTTCTGCGACGGCACACCACGCGCTCACCGCAACGAGCAACCCTGCGAGCGCGAGCCGCGCGACGGTGCGCATCGAAGAGTCCATCAATGCTCCGGGAGCGCGCTCATCAATGCTCCAGGATCGCGAGCACGCTCGGCGGCTTGCGGCGCGGGAAGAGTCGCTCGAGCCACACGGCCAGTGCGGGCAGCGCCGTCATCGCCATCACCAGGTTCACCATGAACATGAACGCCAGCAGCTTGCCCATGTCGGCCTGGAACTTGAGCTCCGAGAACGCCCACGTCACGACGCCGATCGCCAGCGTCACCGCGGTGAAGATCGTTGCCGTGCCGACTTCGAGGATCGCATGCTCGAGCGCCTTGACGATCGGCTGGCCGCGGGCGAGGTGCAGCTGCAGGCGGTTGTAGATATAGAACGCGTAGTCGACTCCGATGCCCACCGCGAGCACCATCACCGGAAGCGTCGCGACGGTTAGCCCGATGCGAAGCTCCTTCATCAGCCAGTACCCGATGAACGTCGCCACCGTCAGCGGCAGACAGCACGCGATCATCGCGCGGAAATCACGGTAGACGAGGAACACCAGAATCAGGATCGCCGCGTAGACATAGAGCATCATCGGCAGCTCGCTCTTCGCGACGACTTCGTTGATCGCCGCCTGCACGCCGGCGTTGCCCGAAGCGAGGCTCACCGTCACTCCCGGCACGCTGTCGGCGGCGCGGAACTCCTTGACCGCGGCGATCACCGTGTTGATCGTCGTCGCCTTGTGGTCGGTGAGAAACAAGTGCGCTGCGACCATGCTGCAATCCTTGCGCATGTACCCGCGCAGCCGCCCGACTTCGACCGAAAGCCCGGCGTAGTTTCCGGGATCGATCGGCACCACGTTCATCCTGGGGTTTCCCTCGTTGTACCCCTCGTTGTACGTGCGCAGGAGCTCCGAGTACGAGCTCACCGACATGACGCCGGGCACGTGACGCATCCGGTCGACGAAGCGGTCCTGGTAGAGGCCGATGCGAACGTTTCCACAGGAATCGGGCGGCGCCTCGAACATGACCGTCAACCAGTCGAGACCCGTGTCGTAGTTGCCGGCGATCGCGACCGCGTCGCGGTTGAAGCGTGCCTGGGCTCGCAACTCAGGGGCACCCGGCTCGAGTGTGCCGACCACCCGATCGCGGCTTTGCCAGACCGCGAGCGAGAAGACGACGGCCACTGCAACGAGCACCAGCGCAGCGTTGGACGGCTCGGCAACGCGTGCGAGCTTCTTCAGCCACTGCGCGCGGCGGTCGCGCGTCACCATCGCTCCGGCGGCGTACTCGCGACTGAAGTTCATGAATGACGCCGCTACCGGCAACATCACCAGATTCGTCCCGATCTTGTAGCCGACCCCGATCGACGCGGTGATCGCGAGCTCCCGCACCATCGGAATCGGAATCAGGATCAGCGTCATGAACGACACGAACGCCGTGATCAGCGCGAGCGCACCCGGCACCAGGAGCCCGGAGAAGCTCGCCCGCGCCGCCTCTCCGGTCGTCTGGCCGCGCGCGATCTCGCGCACGATATAGTTGATCTGCTGCACGCCGTGCGATACGCCGATCGCGAAAACCAGGAAAGGCACGAGCACGGCGAGCGGATCGAGCCCGTAGCCAAGGAGCTTCAAGGTACCGAACTGCCACACGAGCGAAGTGAGCGAACAGACGATCGTGAGGAGTGCAAGCCGGATCGAGCGGCAGTACCAGTACACCGCGAGCAACGTCAGCAGCAGCGCGACCGCACAGAATTCGAGAACCCCCTGCGCTCCCGCGGCGATGTCGCCGATCTGCTTCGCGAATCCGATGATCCGGACTTCGAAGTCGGGGTCCTCGAACTTCCGGACTTTCTGCTCGAGCGTGCGGTCGAAAGCGAGGTAGTCGATCCTCGCGCCGCGGGCATCGTATTCGTTCAACTCGGCGATGATCATCGCGCTCGTCTGATCGCGGCCGACGAGCGTGCCGTCGAACCCGCCCTCGTTCGTCGCGTGCCGGATGTTGGCGATGATCTCGGGAGTCAGCTTGTCGGTGGTCACCGTGCCAGGAATGAGCGGCTCGGCGCGGAAGCCCTCCTCGGTGATCTCGTTGACGAACGTGTTGGGCGTCCACAGCGACTGCACGCTCAACCGCGACACATGCGGAAGGAAGGTGACTGCCTGTGTGACGTCGTAGAGCCGCGTCAGCGCCTGCTTCGTCCAGATCGTGCCGTGACGGGCCTTCACGACGACGATCAGGCGGTTGGCGCCGAGCACGTCGTCGCGGTATTTCAGGAACGTCCTGATGTACTCGTGGCCGGTCGGCATCTGCTTGTCGAAGCCGGCATCCATCCGCAGCTGGAGCGCGAAGAACCCCATGACGACCGTGAACGCCACGAAAGCGACCAGGACCGCCTTCCTATGGAGGAAGAGCAGGTCCTGGAGCTTCTGAATCCAGCGATTCACCGAAGCCCGAGACGAGCGCTACCGCGGCGCAATGCTGGACAGCACGCGCCGCGGGTGCTCAGAAGTTGCGCGTCGTGCTCAGAAGTTGCGCGTGACGTAGGCACCGACGAAATTCCTGCCTCGCAGCGGCTGATCGAGGACGCTCGAGCCGCCCCAGAACGCCGCGTAGTTCACGGCGAACTGCCAGGTCGCCGGATTCTTTACGAACGTGACGATGAAGTTCGCACTCTTCGCACCCTCCATGAAGAGCGCCATCGCGTTCGGCGTTCTGCCCTTGACCGCCTGGAAGAAATAGATCTCGGGCGTGACCTGCCAGCCGGGAATCAGCTTGCCGTCATAGGTCCAGCTGAAGTCGAAGTTGTATCCCCACGACGTGCTCGTCCCCACACCCTGCTGCGGCGTCCCGA
Source organism: Casimicrobiaceae bacterium (assembly GCA_036379595.1). Classification (GTDB taxonomy): domain Bacteria; phylum Pseudomonadota; class Gammaproteobacteria; order Burkholderiales; family Casimicrobiaceae; genus VBCG01. Next base: position 13,517 of record DASVGI010000046.1, read on the forward strand.
ACGACGGATCGTTGGCGTTGAGGAACCCCCAGCCCCAGAGCCCGGGAGCGGGTGGAACGCCTTGATACGTGGTCTTCAGATTCGGATAGCTCACGACGACCGCCTCGGCGAGAAGCGTCGCGGTGTCGGCCTTGCCGAGCAGGTTGAGGAGCGGCCCGTAGTCGCCGGGCGTGAGGCTCAGGAGCGCGGTGACGTGCGCCTGGTACTTCTTCTCGTCGATGTAGCACTTGCCGCCGACGAGGCACGCGCCGCCGTCGACGTTGTTCGCGGCGATGGGGTTCAGCGCGATCGCGTCCTTCGGCCGATACGACAGTTCAGCGCCGATCGCCCAGTCCCCCAGAGGGAAACTGGCGCTGATGCCGTACAGCGTGCGGTCTTCGAGGTACGAGAAATACGCTCCCGATGCCGTAGCGGGGTCCGCGTAAGTGACCACCGGAGCTTTGTCGTGATAGCGCATTGCGTACACGCCGAAATTGACCTGCGTCGCTTCGGGCTGATAGTGGAGCGCGATCCCGTACTGCCCGCCGTCCTTCGGGTTGTGCGTCGTCGCTCCGAATATGCCGTAGCTATCGGCGCCGGGGCCGATCGTTGCGGTCGACCAGTAGCTCCCGACCGGTGGGAAATAGTGCCCGTTCCACTTCGCCTGCACGTAGCCTTCGACGTTCACGCCGTGACCGAGGCCGGTCGCGAGGCTCGCGATCGGTGCGGGCAGGAATACTTCCTTCAATTGCGTGCCCGGTTGCGCGAGCCGCATCAGGTCCATCGAATTGGTCTGGTTGATGCCGCCGGGCAGAAAGAGGCTCTCGCCCCAGCTGATCACCTGGTTGCCGACGCGCAGCCGCGCCTGCTGGCCGTTGAGGTCGAAGTTCTTGTTGATCCACAGGTCGAGGAGCCGCGGCTTGAAGCGCAGTTCGCTCCCGGCACTGCCGGGAAACGAATCGCCGTTCCCGCCGCCGCTCAAATAGCCGGTCGCGTGCGTCGCCGTTGCATCGGCGAGCCAGTTGACGCGACCGAAGAAGCTCCAGTTATCGGGTATCTTGAGAAACAGCTCGTGCGTCCCCTTCAGATACGTCGTGAAGAAGTCGCCTCTCGCGTAGTTCAGGTTGCCCTGATCGTTGATCATCGACAGCGCGTCGATGCAGCCGGAGGGCGCACCGCTGCCGGTCGGCGGAGTCGGCGTGCCGGCGGTGGTCCCGATGATCGTGTCGCATCCCGGCGATTGCGTGCGCACGCCGATGCCGAGCGTCACCGCGGAATCGAAGCTTCCGCTCACCGTTCCGTTGTCGAAGCTGACAGCGGTCGCGGAAGTCGTGCCGAGCACCGCGAACGCCGCCGCGAGCAGCCTGACCTTGAATTGCCCCTGGGTTGTCATCGTCCGGTTCCCCCTCTCGAGCGGCGTCGTCAGCGTGCGCTGATCGCGCGCAGGTTATCCGCGGTGTAGAAGTCCTGCTTGAAGCGCGGCCCGTCCGGCACCACCACCCACCGCATGTCCGCGTTCCCGCCCACAGGATCCATGTCGAACACGTAGCGTCCCTCGGTCAGGTTGTACTGGGCGAACGCGCTGACGTCGCAGGTGCCGGTTTCGTACACCGGGATCAGATAACCCTCGCGATACTTGAAGAGCTTCCCCTGAGCGTCGTAGTCCTCTCCCGCCATGACGTTCCAGCTGTCCTCGTCGAGGTAGTAGAAGCGCTTCGGCGCGATGTGGCGCATTCCCTTCTTCACCGTCGCTTCGAGCACCCAGACGCGATGCAGCTCGTAATGCCGGCTTGCCGGGTTGACCGAGTCGGGCTGCTCGACGTCCTCGAGCTTTGCCTTGTAGTTGTAGGCGCCGAACGAGTTGTAGGCGACGTACATCTCCTTCTTGCCGACGATCTTCCAGTCGAAGCGGTCGATGGTGCCGTTGAACACGAACGGCTCGTCGAGCGTGTACTGATCCTCCATGCCGATCTGCGGCGAGTCGTACGAGTAGGACGGCATGCGGCGAACGCGGCGCTGGCCGGGGAAGTAGTAATTGGTCTCGGAGCCCGACTGGTTGATGTAGTAGGTGATCACCAGCGCCTGGCCCGCGAGCGCGGGCGGCGACGTATACGCGAAGTACCCGTCGTATTCGATCGGCGGAAGGGTGGAGAGCTTGTTCGAGCCCTTGAGGCCCCACGGGAAATACGCCGTGAAGTCCTGCGCCGCCCTGATCCAGTCCGTGGTGCCCTTGCGCGGTGAGACCGAGGTGACGACGTGCGGGTAGTGAACCCCCGCTCCGCGGTAGCGCATCTTCATGTTCCACATCGCCTGAACGCCGTCGGCCGGGAACGGAAACGGAAAGCCGGGAACCCAGGCTTCCTTCAGGCTCCAGCCGTTGGCGTCGATTTTCGCGAAGCCGACATTCTTCTTCGTGTTGTCGGCGACGAAGTCCGGCACGCCGCAGTCGCGGTGGCTCGGATAGACGTCCATCCGATAGTTCTTGATCTGCTTGATCGTCGCAACCTGTCCGGGTGAGAGCTTGTCTGCGTACTTGTCGACGTTCGATGCGTCGATCGAGAACAACGGCTTATCAGTACGGTATTTCCACGAGTCGAACCGCACTTTCCCGTAGGTCCAGTTGTCGGGAGCGACGGCTCCTTCCCACGCCGGGATGGTCCCATCCTTGTTGCCGGCGCGCTCGCCTCCCGACGGCGTCAGGTCCTTGCCGAGCCGCGAGACGTCCTGCGCAGTGGCGACCTGGGAAACGCTCGCAAGCGCCGCGAGAAAGACCAGTCCGTACTTGTTCATAGCGATCCTTTGCAATCAAAACCGGAGCGGCGCCCCGCTCACAGCACGATGGTGATCACCTTTTCCTCGGTCACCGCTTCGATCCCGTTCCATCCGAGCTCGCGCCCGATTCCGCTCGTCTTGAAGCCACCCCACGGCAGGCGCGGATCGATCGGTGCCCAGCCGTTCACCGACACCGCGCCGGCGCGAACGCGCGCGGCGAGCTGATGTGCGCGGCTCACGTCGCGCGTCCAGATCGTCGCGGCAAGGCCGTAGCGCGTCGCGTTCGCGAGTGCGATCGCCTCGTCGGGCTCGTCGAACGCCATGACGGTGCCGACGGGCCCGAAGATCTCGTCCTGCGCGATGCGCATGTCGTTGCTCGCACTCGCGAAGATCGTGGGACGGAAGAAGTAGCCCGGCTCGTCGGTCCGATTGCCACCGGCGACGATCTTTGCTCCTTCGCCGAGGCCCATGCGCACGTAGCCCGAGACGCGCTCGAGCTGCTTGAGGCTCACGAGGGGCCCCATGTTGGTCCCGGGGTCGAGCGGATCGCCGAGCTTGATCGCGTTCGCCGCGCCGGCGAGTGCTTCGACCATCCGGTCGTAACGCGAGCGCTGGACGAAGACGCGCGTGCCGGCCGCGCAGACCTGGCCCTGGTTGAAGAAGAGCCCGAGCGCGACACCGCCGACGGCGGCATCGAGGTCGGCATCGTCGAGAATGATCTGCGGCGACTTGCCACCGAGCTCGAGCGCCACGCGCTTGAAGCCGTCGGCGGCGGCACGCATCACTTCGCGCCCGACCTCGGGGCTTCCGGTGAAGCTGATCTTGTCGACGCCGGGGTGGCGCGCCAGCGCGGCGCCCGCCACTTCGCCGAGTCCCGGCACGACGTTCACGACTCCCGGCGGGAAGTTCGCCTCCTCGATGAGCTTCGCGAGATGAAGCGTCGTCAGCGGCGCCTCTTCCGACGGCTTGATCACGATCGTGCAGCCGGCGGCCAGCGCCGGGGCGAGCTTCCAGCACGCGATCATCAACGGCGTGTTCCACGGCGTGATCGCCCCCACGACGCCGACCGGCTCACGCACGGTGTACGAATGGGTCGGCCGGCCGAAGTATCCCGGCGTCGGAATCGTGCGGCCCTCGATCTTGTCGGCCCAGCCGGCGAAATAGCGGACCGTGTCGATCGCCATCGGCAGATCGAGAATCGTCGGCTCCTGGAGCGGGCGGCCGAGGTTCAGCGTTTCGAGCATCGCGAGCTTCTCGCGATCGCGGTCGATCAGCTCGGCGAGGCGATAGAGCAGTCGGCCGCGCTCGACACCGTTCATCCGCGACCACTCACCCTGCTCGAACTGATGCCTTGCGGCGCGCACGGCCGTGTCGATGTCTTCCGGCTTGGCGGCCGCAACCTTCGTCAGCAGCGTCGCCTGCGCCGGATTGATGACATCGAACGTTCCGCGGTCGACTGCGTCGACCCAGCGCCCACCGATGAAGAGCTGCGCGTTCGCTTCCAGTACCCCGTGTGCGCCAGGCAAATCGATTGCTCCCATGTTCGCGTGACCCCCTTCGCGATTGCGACGATCAGCGGTGCTTGCCGGACCGGCTCAACTCGTCCAGCAGCCCCTGCCGCTTCGTATGCATCTGCAGAGCCGATAGCTTTTCCTGCCTTGCGTCGTGCACCTCCTCGGCCGTGAAGGGCTCGAATCCGGCGGGAAGACTGTTCCGATCGAAATGCGTCAACACGTAGTTCAACGCGTCGGCGGCTTCCTGATCGCTGAGCGGCGCATAGAGCACCATCGTCGCGTCGTACGGGACTCCGGCGACGGTGATCGGTCCGCTGAGGCCATACGTAACCACTTGCGCGAGGTACTTGCGGCCGCCCTCGACGGTGACGTAGTAACCGAGCGTGTCGGTGAGCGACGGCACGAATCCCGGCGAGCCCGTGGCCGTTTCGAGGTGGCAGACCGCACAGCGCTGCACGAAGATGCTTCCCTCGGCCGCGTGCGTCGAGACCGCGAATGCGAACGTGACCAGCGCCAGCGCAAGGCGCCCGATCATCGCTTGACCGCGCCGAGGATCACTGCGGTCGAGCAGTGATACGCCATGCTCGACGTACCGAGACACCAGTCGATATCGTTGTTCGACTGCGGCCGGTAGAGCGGTTTGTCTTCGTCGTTCCGGTTACAGAAGCACTGCCCGCAGCTTCCCTTGGCGCAGCAGTCGTTGTACGAGATGATGTAATCGATGCCGTCCGCCGGATTCCTGCACGTGCCGACCCAGGTCAGCGGAGACGGCTCCGCACCCGGCGGGCACGAATGCGCGGTGCCGCCGCAGCACGCGCACAGCCAGCCGTCGATGCCGCAATAGCGCCAGTAGTTGCAGGACTTCGGATCGCCGGGGTCCGGACCGGCGCCGGCAGTCTTCGCTGCAGCAGCCCACGCCTTGCCCGTCACGCGATCGATCGGCAGGAGCGGCAGGAGCGCTCCTCCGACCAGCACTCGCCCGAGGCGGGCAAGCGCACTGCGGCGCGAAGTCTGCTGGGCGATCCTGCGTGCCGAGCGCTCGGACCATCGATCGAGCCAGTTCATCGAAGCTCCCCGATCCTTCTCTTGACCGCGCTTTCTAGACGCGCTCGGCGCGCAGGTAATCCTGCAGCGAGGCCACACCCTGATCCCTCGCCTCGAACAGACTCTCGAAATGCTCGCGCGTGTTGACGAGGCCCTTCGCGCGAATCACTCCTTCGGCGTCGATCAACACCGCGTACGGGAGCTTGCCGACCTGGTAGGACATCCCGAGCTCGCGCGACAGCACGTAGGGGAACGCTTCCAGACTCTCGCGCTCGATGAACGCGCGCTGCTCGGCTTCGTCGCCGTCGCTCGCAAGCACCAGCGCAGCCGCCTCTTCCGAGCGCAGAATCGACCGGGCGATCGGAAGGAGCTTCTTGCACATAGGGCACGTCGGCGAGACGAACAGCAGCACGGTGTCCCGGTCGTCCGCGCGTACGCCCCCGAGCTTCACCGTACGTCCCAGGAGATCGCGCAACTCGAACAGCGGTGCACGCGTCCCGACTCCCGGCCCGCGGTCGATGACGAGTGCGCCGGCAGGGGCGATGCGCTCGTAGAGGATGCCGACCTGCCGCGCAAGCGCTACGGCCACGAGCGCGAGCGCAATGACTGCGACCCAGAGGATCGCGTTCGAAACGAGCAGAGCTTCAGTCATGCGCCCCTCCTCAGTTTGGCGAGACCGGGTGCCGCAGCGACGAGCCGGTCGACGACCGCGAACACGAGCAGCGACGCGACGGTCGCGAACGCGACGGTCACGTAGTCGACCCACACCACCGGTCGCGCCCCGATCGGCAGCCACAGTGCCGCCGCCATCGCCGCCAAGGCGAGATTGCGCAGCACGATCCAGCCGCTCAGCCCGGCCCCCGAGACTCCGGCCGGTCCGAAGCAGCCGCAATCGAGGTCGTGCCGCCCGCGCGCGAGGTTGATCGTCACGGCGCCCGAAAATACGAGCAGCAGTGCGACGATGCCGGCTGCGGCGAGGATGCGCGTCGGCGCCCACAGCACACCGATCGCGCAGACGAGCTCGACCAGCGTCACCGCGGCGGCGAACGGTGTCGCTGCCCAGTCAGCGATGAGGTCGTACTGCCGAACCGCGCGCGCAAACCACGCCGGGTCGCGCGCTTTCTGTACGGCACTCGCGAGGAAGATCAGCGCGAGATCCGCTTCGAGAAGACCGTAGACGACGGGATCGATCATTGTCAGAGCGCTCACGGGTTGGCGAAGAAGATGCCGGTCTGCAGCAACCCCTTCGCCGAGCCCTTGTAAACGCCGGTGCGGGCGTCGTAGACGTGCACGGCGCTGTCTGCCCCGAGCCCGTACAGAAGCGGATGGTCATCGGTGCTCGTGAGAACGCTGATCACCGGCGTCTTCATATGGATCCGCGCGATCCGCCTGTGGCTCGCGAGGTCGTAGACCCACACCTCGGGCCCCGGGTCCTTGTGCGTCCCCTCGCCCCCCTTGTGCATGACGACATACAGCCGGTCGAGCACCTGATTCGCCGCGGCTTCCTGCCACCCGCCCGGTCGCCATCCGGCGCGCTTGTCCGCGTCACTGAGAAGCGACCACGGCTCGTCGACCGCCGGCGTGTCGCCCGAGAGATCGAGTCCGTGCACGACCCCGTGGAACGAGACGAAGAAATAGTGCGCACCGAGCCGGGCCGGCGTCACATTCAGCGATTCCTTCTGCGAGTCGAAGAAGCGCTGATCGCTCGTCTTCTGTCCGGCGCTCGCGCCGGTGTCGTCCAGCCGGACCGTCAGGAGATGCCCATCCGCACACAGCATCGCAAACCCGCGGCTGTCGCGCATCGGGTAGGTGAGCGAGCAGCCCGGCGTCGCGATCTCGCCGACGAACTTGCGGCCCGCGAGGTCGACGACGCTCACCGAAGTCGCCGGCGTGAAGTTGAAGACGAGCAGGAACCTGCCGTCCGGTGTCGTGATCGTTCCGTAGGGCACGTTGAGCGAGAGGAACCGCTTCGGCGGAATGCCGATTTCCGCGATCGGCTTCAGCTCGTCGGCGCTCACGACGGTCACGACGTCGGTGCGCTCGCCGCGCGTCCCGCGCGAGTAGTACGTCTCCGAGACGTAGAGCTCCTTCTTGTCGGGTGACGCGGCAAAGCCGGCACTCAGGCCGCTGTTCACCATGCCGAGCATGCGGCGCGTGTCGCCATCGATGAGAACGATCTTGCTCTCCGTCATCTGGCCGAACACGATGTCGATCGCATAGATCCAATGCGGATTCGGCGGAGTGGGAAGCACTTCCGCCACGAGATGGTCGGCCGGCAGCACCGCGTTCGCGGGCGCCATCACTGTCCAAAGCGCGGTCCACAGCGCGAACGCGGCGACGGCCGAAACGCGTCGTGCGGAAAGCCAGGCAGCAATTCTCAAGTCGAAGTTCCTCTCGCCTTGATGAAGATCAAGTTGCCGGAACAAAAAATCACCGCGCCAGTCTTGATTCAAACTCGCGCACGGCGCAATGTACGCAAGCGCTATGCCATGCAAGTGCGAACGAGGGAAATGCGAGCGACCGAAGTGGCGATGCCGCACTGTGAAAGCCTGCTCCGCGCGATGGATCGGACGCCGGAGCGGGTGCGCCGATGCGTAGAGGTGAACGGCAGGAGAGTCTTGAAACGATACAACCCGGCGTATCGAATCGATACAGATTGAGACCCCGGATCGAGGATCGAGGATCGAAAGTCGAGGATCGAGGATCGAGGATCGAGGATCGGGGATCGGGGATCGGAGATCGGAGGAGGCTGGGGAGGCCGATGACCATGACCAGCGACAGCTCTTCGCTCGAACTGGATGCGCGCACCACCCGCGCGCGCGCTCACCTCGCTCGCGGCGACGTCATCCCCGCGGGCCTGATCGACGACGTCATCGAGCGATCCTGGCGACGCAGCGTGGGCTTCGGGATCGACGTCGCATCGCCGCCGGACCTCGAGCCCGTCTCCGCGCTCGAGCTGCGCGAGCTCCGGGAGCGCAACCGCCTCCTGGTCGAGGTCGCGCAACCCGAGCTCGAGAATCTCTTTCAGCAGATCGCGAACACGCGCAGCATCGTTATCCTCACCGACGCCGAGGCAACGATTCTCGCGTCGATGTCGGTCGATGCCACGCTCAAGCGCTGGGGCGGGCGCCCGGGGATATCCTGGTCGGAAGAGCGCGCCGGCACCAACGCGATGGGCACCGCGCTCGCCGAAAGACGGGCGGTGAGCGTATTCGGGCACGAGCATTACCTCGAGCGGATCCAGCCGTTCTCGTGCGTCGCCGTTCCGCTGCTGGACCCTTTCGGAAATCCACTCGGCGTGCTCGATATCTCAGGCGGCAGCGCGGTGCGCCAGGACCACATGCGATCGCTCGT
>DASVGI010000047.1:0-27174 GCA_036379595.1 Casimicrobiaceae bacterium
CGCGGGTCACCACCGCGCCGTGCGCGTGCGGACGCACGCATCTTCGCATCCTGCGCATCACCGGGCGCAACGACGACATGCTGATCATCCGCGGCGTCAACGTCTATCCGTCGCAGATCGAGGCCGTCCTCGTCGGGCGACCGCGGCTCGCTCCGCACTACCAGCTCGTCGTCGAGCGACGCGGCAGCCTCGATCACGTCACCGTCGAGGTCGAAGCGGAGGCCGCAGTTGCGCCGGACGAGTACGAGCTCGCCGCCCGCGACGCCGCGCACCACATCAAGTCGCTCGTCGGCATCACCACCCGGGTGATCGTGAAGGCACCCGGCAGCGTCGCACGATCGCAGGGGAAGGCGGTGCGCGTGCGCGACCTGCGCCCGAAGGAGTGACATCTTGCGCAAGCGCCTGCTCTCCCTCACGTTGAACGGCCACGCCCGCGAGGACGCAGTCGCCGATCACACGCTCCTGCTCGACTACCTGCGCGACGAGCTGCGGCTCACCGGCACCAAGCGCGGCTGCGATGGCGGCGAATGCGGTGCCTGCACGGTGCTCGTCGATGGCGAGCCGCGCCTCGCGTGCATCACGCTCGCCGTGCGCTGCGCGGGGCGGCACATCGAAACGATCGAGGGTCTGGCCGAGGGGGGCAGGATGAGCCGCCTGCAGGCGTCGTTCCACCGGCACCTCGGCGCGCAGTGCGGCTTCTGCACGCCCGGCATGATCTTGACGGCCGAGGCCCTGCTGCGCACCAACCCCGCCCCGAGCGTCGACGAGATCCGCGCGGCACTCGGCGGCAACCTGTGTCGCTGCACCGGCTACGTGAAGATCATCGAGTCGGTGCAGGCGGCTGCGGCGGCATCGTCCGACGCTCTGCACGATGACGCCGGATGCGGCAGCGCGGCGGCGTGCGCCTGCGGAGGAGCACGATGAAAGACCGGGTCGACACGATGAACCATCAGGTCGGCGTACGCCAGCCGCTGGTCGACGGCGTCGACAAGGTAACCGGACGGGCGCGCTACACGGCCGATTTCGCCCCGCCCGGTGCGCTCGTCGGGGCGATCCTCAGGAGTCCGATCGCCCACGGCGAAATCCGCTGCATCGACGTCACGCGCGCAAGGGAGATCCCCGGCGTGCGCGCGATCGTCACCGGCGACGACTGCGACATGGCCTACGGCGTGATCCCGATCGCACAGAACGAGCATCCGCTCGCGCGCGACCGGGTTCGCTATCGCGGTGAGCCGATTGCCGCCGTCGCCGCCGACGACGCGATCGCCGCGCGTGCGGCGATCAAAGCGATCGAGCTCGACGTCGCTCCGCTGCCCGCGTATTTCGACGCTGCGTCGGCGCGTGCTCCCGATGCGATTCCGCTTCACGCGAACAAGCCCGGTAACGTCGAGCGCGAGGTGAACCACAGCTTCGGCGCGGTCGACGAGGGCTTCGCTGCAGCCGACCTCGTGCGCGAAGCGACGTTCCACTACGCCGAAGTCACCCACGCGATGATGGAGCCCAACGCGACGCTCGCCGAGTACGACGCCGAGCGCGGGCGGCTCACCGTCCACTCGGTCACCCAGGTGCCGTATTACGTGCACCTTGCGCTCGCACGCTGCCTGCACATGGACGCGTCGCGCATCCGCGTGATCAAGCCTTTCGTCGGCGGAGGCTTCGGGCATCGCACCGAGACGCTCAATTTCGAGGTGATCGCAGCGCTGCTCGCGCGCGCGGCGGGCGGCGCGGTGAAGCTCGAGTTGAGCCGCGAGGAAAGCTTCGTCACCCATCGCGGGCGCCCGGAAACCGACGTGCGTCTGCGGATCGGCATGACGCGTAGCGGAGCGATCACTGCGGTCGACTGCGACGTCGTGCAGCGCGGCGGCGCCTACGCCGGCTACGGCCTCGTCACCATCCTCTACGCGGGCGCACTGCTGCACGCGATCTACCGGCTTCCCGCCTGCCGCTATCACGGCCTGCGCGTCTACGCCAACACGCCGCCCAACGGCGCGATGCGCGGTCACGGCACGGTCGACGTGCGCCATGCGTTCGAAGCGCTGCTCGATGAGATGGCCGAGGAGCTCGGACTCGATCCGTTCGCGCTGCGCCGGGCGAACCTGCTCGAAGTCCCGGTGCGCACGATCAACGACCTCCAGGTCAATTCCTACGGCCTGCCCGAATGCCTCGACCGGGTCGAGGCCGCGTCGCAATGGCGCGAGCGGCGCGGGCGCCTTCCCCCGGGGCGCGGGCTCGGCATGGCGTGCTCGCACTATGCGAGCGGCGCGGCGAAGCCCGTGAACTGGACCGGCGAGCCGCACGCGGTGGTGAACCTCAAGCTCGATTTCGACGGCGGCGTGACGGTGCTGACCGGCGCCGCGGACATCGGGCAGGGCTCGTCGACGCTATTGACCCAGGCGGTCGCCGAGGTGCTGGGCCTCGGGAGCGAGCGCGTCAACGTGTTCGCCAACGACAGCATCGTCACGCCGAAGGACAACGGCTCGTATTCGTCGCGCGTGTCGTTCATGGTCGGCAACGCCGCGATCAACGCCGCGAAGGAGTTGCTCGCCGTGCTGACCGCCGCTGCGGCGCGGCGCCTCGACGCAGCACCCGCGGCGATCGAGTGCCTTGGCGAGACGTGGCGCCTTGCGGGCAGCGAGCGCGCGCTGTCGTACAAGGAGGTCGTCGCCGCCGCGCTCGAAGGCACCGGGACGCTGACGGTGAAAGGCATCTGGTCGACGCCGCCGGAGACGCAGGGCGGGACCTTCAAGGGTGCGGCGGTCGGGGCGAGCGCGGGCTTCTCGTACTCGGCGCAGGTGGTCGAGGTGAGCGTCGACGAGGACACCGGCGCGGTGAAGGTCGAAAAGGTGTGGGTCGCGCACGATTGCGGCCGCGCGATCAATCCGCTCGCCGTCGAGGGCCAGGTGCAGGGCTCGGTGTGGATGGGGATGGGGCAGGCGCTCGGCGAGGAGACGCAGTATCACGACGGCCTGCCGCTGCGCGCGAATCTCATCGACTATCGCATTCCGACGATCGTCGAGTCGCCGCCGATCGAAGTCGCGATCGTCGAGGCGCGCGATCCGAACGGGCCGTTCGGCGCGAAGGAGGCCGGCGAGGGATCGCTGTCGGCGTTCCTCGCGGCGCTCACCAACGCGATCGCCGACGCAACGGGCCTGCGGCTCACCGAGCTGCCGGCGTCGCCCGATCGCCTGATGGACGCGATCGTCGCGCGACGGCGCGCGCGGCGGCTGCGCGAGGCGCGTCAGGCGCGCGAGCCCAACACGGCGCCGGCGGAGGCCTGAAATGGATCGTATCGACCCCCTCGTCTTGTTGCAGCCGCGAACGCTCGCGGAAGCGATCGCATGCCTCGACGCGACGCCGGACGCGTATGCGCTCGCCGGGGGCACCGATCTCATCGCGAACCTGCGCCATGGTCTCGTCGAGCCGGCGGCACTCGTCGATCTCTCGACGGTCGGCGAGCTCGGCGCGCTTCGCGTGTCCGATGGCGGCGCCGTGCTCGGCGCCGGCGTGACGCTCGCGCGGCTGGCGGCGAACGACGCGATCGCGCATGCGTTTCCCGCACTCGCGGAGGCGGCGCGCGCGGTCGCGGCACCGACGCATCGCAACGCCGCGACGCTCGGCGGCAATCTCTGCGTCGACACGCGCTGCGTCTTCTACAACCAGAGCGGATGGTGGCGCGCGGCGAACGATCATTGCCTGAAGCGCGGCGGAACGATCTGCCACGTGGCGCCGCAGGGTAAGCGCTGTCGCGCAGCCTACAGCGGCGACCTCGCGCCGGCGCTGCTCGCACTCGACGCGACGGTGTCGATCCACGGAGCGCAGGGGGTTCGCAGGCTCCCTCTCGCGGAGCTCTTCGTCGACGACGGTGCCGCGCATCTCACGATCGCGCGCGGCGAGCTCGTCGCGAGCGTCGAGGTTCCGCGCCAGCCCGAAGGCGCGCGCAGCGGCTACCGCAAGGCGCGCGCCCGCGGCGCGATCGACTTCCCGCTCGCCGGCGTCGCCGCGCGACTCGTTCTCGCGGGTGAGCGGATCGCCGAGTTGCGCGTCGCGCTCACCGGCACCAACTCGCACCCGCTCCTCCTTGCCGGCACCGACGAGCTCGCCGGGGAGCGCGTCGACGACGCGCTCCTCGCGCGCGTCGCGAAGCTCGTGCAGCGACAGGTCACACCGATGCGCACGACGGTCATCGCGGCCAACTACCGTCGCGAGGTGGCGACAACGCTCGCGCGCCGGCTCGTGCGCGATCTCGCCGCCGCCGCCCCCGCTCCCGCACCCGCTTGACCCGCATCAAGGGGAGACGCACGCCGCGTTGGTAGCGTCGAAGCGTCGATTTCGCCTGCAGGCATGTGATGAACTTCCAGCGCCAGGTGTGCCGGTTGCTCGACGACGAGCATCGCGCCAACCTCGAGATCCTCGGCCGCGTCGAGGACGCGTTCGCGCGCGTGGCGCGCGGCAGCGAAGCTGACGATCCCGAGCTCGCGCAGATCGTCGGAGCGTTCGCGCGACACGTCGAGCGGGACATCGACCGGCACTTCGAATTCGAGGAGCGCGAGCTCTTTCCGCGGATGGACGAACATGGTGACGGCGACCTCGCGAGCCTGCTGCGCGACGAGCACGACGCGATCCGGGCGGTCGGCGTCGAATTGCTCCCGCTCGCGCGGGCGGCCGTCGCAGGGAGCCTCGATCGTGCCGGATGGGCGGAGCTTCGCCGCAGCGCCAGGGAGATGATCGAGCGCGAGATGTCGCACATCCAGAAGGAGACGATGGCGCTGCTGCCGCTCGTCGACGATCTCCTCGACGAAGATACCGACCGCGAGCTTGCGTTCGGCTACGCGGCGACGGCCTGAGCCCACGCTAACGCCGACCGCCGAAGCTACGCGTGCAGCGCCGCGTACTTCGCGAGCAACTCGTCCCGCGACTCACGATAATCCGGATGGTCGTCGATGCAGTCGGCCGGGCACACGAGGCGGCACTGCGGCTCGTCCTCGGCCCCGACGCATTCGGTGCACTTCGCCGGATCGATCACGTAAACCGGGTCGCCGACACTGATCGCCTCGTTCGGGCAGGCCGGCCTGCAGGCGTCGCACGCGGTGCAGTTGTCGTTGATCAGCAGTGCCATCGAAACGCTCCTTTCGTTCGGGTTCAGGCAGCGGCGCGCGCCTCGAGGCCGGCGAGGCGCGCATGGCGGAACGCTCCCCACAGCGCCGCGCCGATGGCGCCCGCATAGATCGAGTCCGGGTGGCTCACGACCGTCACCGCCACCTTCTCGTTGGCCATTTCCTCCTGCAGCGCGGCAATGAGGCCGCTGTCGAGCGCGAGGCCGCCGGTGACGAGCGCGGTGCCCTCCTTGATGCCGGTGACCTTGAGCAGCTTGACGATCCGCGACGCCATCGACAGGTGGATGCCCTTCAGCACGTCCGGCGTGGCGATGCCGCGCGACACCATGTTGATGACGTCGGTCTCGGCGAGCACGGCGCAGATCGAGCTGCACTTCTCGGGATTCGTCGCGCTCTGCGACAGCGGGCCGATCTCCTCGATCGCGACGCCGAGGTAGCGCGCGATGTTTTCGAGGAACTGGCCCGAGCCCGAGGCGCACTGGCTCGTCATCTTGTACGACAGCACCTTGCCGCGCTCGTCGACGTAGATCGCGCGGCCGTTCAGCGCCCCGACGTCGACCACCGCCCGGATGCCGGGTCGAAGAAACACTCCGCCGCGCGCGTGCGTCGTCATCGAGTAGAAGTGGCCGGTCGCGAACCGGACGTTCTCGCCCTCGCCGGTGGTCGCGATGTAGTCGATCGCGTCGCGCGCGAGCCCCGCGTCGGCGAGCACGCCGTCGAGTCCTTCCTGCGCGAGCTGCATCGGGTCGCGGCGGCGGATGCGATCGCAGCGTTTCGCGAGCCAGCGCGGCTCGCCCGCGTCGACGTCGAACAGCACCGTCTTCACCGCACCCGACCCGACGTCGATGCCGATGGTTCGCGTCATGTCCGTCTCCTCACGCGGCGCGCCTCTCGGCGACCTTGCCTTCTTCCATCACCGCGCGCCAGGCGAACGTGGCTCCGCCGAGCGCTCCGGTGTAGATCGAGTCCGGATCGATGTTGATCGTGAGCTCGCCGTAGTTCTCGCGCACGAGGTCACGCAGCGCCTTCACCGCCGCCTCGTTCTTGGCTACACCCCCGGTGAACGTGAACTCGTCGCGGATCCCGCCCGAGCGGGCGAGGATCGACATCGCGCGCAGCACGATCGCGCGGTGCAGGCCCGCCATGATGTCCTCGCGCTTGTCGCCGAGCGCCAGCCGGTCGCGCAGCTCGGCGCCGGCGAACACCGTGCAGGTCGAGTTGATGCGAATCGTGCGCGTCGATTTCATCGCGAGCGGCCCGAGCTCGTGCAGGCCCATGTTCATCTCGTCGGCGATGTAGCCGAGATAGCGCCCACAGCCCGCCGCACAGCGGTCGTTCATCTGGAACGATTCGACGATGCCGTGCGGATCGACCTGGATCGCCTTGGTGTCCTGCCCGCCGATGTCGAGCACGGTCGCGGTCCCCGGGTACATCACGTGGGCGCCGAGCCCGTGGCAAAGGATCTCCGAGCGGATGTGCTCCTTCGAGAACGGCAGCCGCGCGCGGCCGTAGCCGGTGCCGACGACGTAGGTTTCCTCCATCTCGGTGTCGAGCACGCCCTTGATCGGCGCCTCGATCGCATCGCGGTGGGCCGCGGCGTCGGGCAGCGCGGCGAAGCTGCGCTCGAGCGCGGCGAGGAGGTGGCGCCTGATCGAGTCGCCGTAGACACGATTCTCGACCTCGATGATCGAGCGATCGAAGATGTTGAGCAGGAAGTCGTAGCGCAGCCCCGCCTCCTTCGCGACAGCTTCGCCGATGGCGAGGTACTGGCTCCCCGCGATGTCGCGAAAGAAGTCCGACTTCCGCTTGCCGCCGGGCGCGAACAGTGCGGGCGCCTCGGCGGCAAGGCGGCGAAACACGACGTCGAGCGCCTCGGTCACCGCACCCGCGCTGTCACCGAAGCGCGCGCTCGCGACGTTGCGCTGGCACGTCTCTTCGAGATCGGCGAGCTGTTCGAGGTACTGCTCGAGGCGGAAGTCGCGCTCGAGCTCGCCGATGAAGGCGTCGAGCCCACCGTCGAGCGCGCCGCGCGCCGCGAGCGCCTGCCGGAACAGGTGGAAGCGGCCGTTGACGAGCGCCTCCTGCCTTGCGATCGCGGCGGCGGTGTCGTAGTTCGAGCGCGAGTTGGTGATCCCGCGCCCGAGCACGGTCTGCGCCTCGTCGACGACGATCGCCTTCGTCGTCGTGGAGCCGAGATCGATGCCGATGAAGCAGCGCATGGCGATGCCTCCTAGTGCAGCGCGGCGGCCGCAGCCGCGCGCTTCTGCCTCACCATCTGGAAGTAGCTTTCGAGGCGGTTCTTCACGTTGGCTGCCGAGAAGTAGCGCGGGTCGACGAGATCGGTCTCGATGAACGCCGCCGGCTTGCCGGTGCGCTTCTCGACCTCGCGCAGGATCAGGAGCTGGCCGGCGGAGAAGCTGTTGCAGCTCTTGATCGAGTTGATCAGCAGGCCGTCGGCCTGATACTCGTCGATGTAGCGGCAGATCATTTCGATCCGCGACGGCAGGTTGAGGTTCGTGTAGCAGCCGAGGCAATACTCGGCGAGCGACTCGAGCGGGTGATCGGGGTCGTGGCGGAAACCGAAGTCGTAGGTCCCGCCGACCTTCGCGTAGGTCGACGTGACGACGACGGCGCCTTCGTCGTAGAACATCTTCCAGAAGTCGCGGAAGCTCGTCCAGTTGGGCGGCCCTTCGACGACGAGGCGGTATTTCTCCTCGGTGATCTCGCCCTCGGGTGTGATCGGCCCCTTGCCGTCGCGCACCCGCTGCTCGATCTCGCCGCGCAGCACGCGGTAGTACTCGGTCGCTTCGGGCGTGCCGCGAAACGCGGTGAAGATCGGCCCGATGTAGTAGACGGCGCCGAAATAGCCGTCGATCGGCGAGGGCCGGTGCTTCGCCGACTGCAGCACGGCGACGAGGTCCTCCTCGGCTTTCTGCGACTCGCGCAGGTACTCGCGCAGCCGGTCGATGTCGAATTTGACGCCGGACGCGCGCTCGAGCGCCGGAATGACCGTCTCGCGGAGCTGCTTCACTACGTAATCGCGCATGTTCGGCGCGACGCGACCCTCGCCCTGGTAGGGCACGTGCAGCATCACCGTCTCGCACCCGTACTTGTGGCGGATGAGCTCGAACCACTTCATGAACGTGAAGCAGCCGGTATACGAGAGAAGCAGGATGTCGGGTCGCGGCAGCACCTCGCCGGTGGGGCCGATCTCGCCTCCGAGCATCATTCCGAGGTCGGTCTTCACGTAGGTGCAGACGTCCTCGGAGTGGCCGTCGCGCTCGGCGTCCATGATGAGCTTGCCCGACTTCTTGCGCAGGCCGCTCTGCAGCGCGTTGGTCTCGGGAAGGCTCCGCGCGAAGTCGAAGCACATCAGGAGCTCGTTCAGGTTGCCGGGAACGAAGGTGGCGGACACCTTGCGCCCGTGCTCACGGGCAGTCGCGAGCTCGTGATAGTTACGGTTGATGAGCGTCTTCTGCAGCAGCATCGCGTCCTCCTTCTGGACGTTCTGCGGCTTCTTCGCGGCTGCGGTGGCCGGCGCGGGGCTGGCGCTCGTCGTCATCGTCGCTCCTCGTCTCGTGTCAAAGGTCGGCGCCAGGCGGCGTGCCTCATGTCGTACCAGGCGGCGTTCCTTGTGCTGCGCTATGCAGCGCTCCACAGCTTGATCGAATCGGCGAAGGTTCCCGCCTGCTCGCGGATCGGCGCCATCTGGCCGGTGTTCTCGGCGTACTTGAACGCGGTGTAGGGCACGTTGTGCTTCGCGAGCACGTCCTGCAGCATCGGGCGCTCGAGGAGTGCCGGGTCGCAGAACGACGGGGCGGCGAAGATCACCCCTTCGGCAGCGCCTTGCTTCACCTGCTGCAACAGGTACGCCCCCTTGTCCTCGCGGCGCGCGTCGTACCTGGCTGCGGTCGACGCCGACCGGTGCAGGAACGCGCGCGAGAGCTCTTCGAGCGGATCGGCGTCGTCGGGCACGTCGTCGAGGAGCCAGCGCGCAACCAGCATGAAGTCGTCGTCGACGATGTAGCAGCCGGCCATCTCGATCGACTTGATGAGGCCGAGCGGCGGCTGCTCGCAGAACGATCCGGTCAGCACGATGCGCGCGTTGTCGCGCTTCGGCCGCGGCAGCGCATCGGCGGCGGCGATGTAGTCGCGGACGAGCGCCGTGTGCTCCTCGGGCGACAGCACCATGCCGGCGCGCAGCACCAGGTACACCTCGGACGTGGGTGCCTGCCACGGCTTCGCGGCGCGATAGGCATAGAGGTCGCGCACCGCCGCGCGGTTCGCGTTGTAGACGCGGATCGAGCTGTTGAGCTCGGCATTCGTGATCGGCGCGCCGCGCAGCTTCGCGAGGCCGTCGCGCAGCGCCTCGAGCTCGCGGACGTAGAAGCTGCCGCCGATCGCGTCGACGTAGTTCTGCGGCACGTCGAAGTAGCGGACGTACTTGTCCTTGAACAGGATCTGCCACATCCCGGAGAGATTGCGGATCACGTCGCAGATCGACGGGAACAGCATGCCGTCGAGGCAGTCGAGCCGGCCGGTGAGCCCGAGCTCGAGCGTCGAGCGCGGAATGCGGCAGATGTAGCTCTGGTAATACGCGTCGCCCTGGATCACTTCGAGCTGATCGCCGCCGCCGAGGATGCCGACCGGCAGCATCCCGGCCGCGTGCACCAGCTCGCGCGGCACGTAGATCGGCATGTAGCCGATCGCCTTCCGTCCGGGAGCGGCCGCCTTCCATTGCTTGACGGCGTCGAAGTGAAGGTCGTCGAACAGCGCCTGGCAGCGCTCGACGATCGAAACGACCGCAGGAGTGTCCGGCATCAGTGGTGCTCCCAGCGCGGCGCGCGGTGCTCGACGAATGCGGTGAGCCCCTCGTTGGCGTCGTGCGTCGCCATCAGCGTGTCGAGATAGAGGCGCTCGACCTCGGCGAGGCGCCGGCGCACCCGCGCGACGACGGGCGCGCGGACCGCGGCCACCGCGCAGGCGAGCGAGCTCGCGCTGCGCGGTGCGAGCTCGGTTTCGAACCAGGCGATCGCGGCGGCTTCGGGGTCGGGCGAAATCGCGTCCACGAGACCCAGCTCGAGTGCGTCCTCGCCGCTGATGCTGCGTCCGCTCCACAACAGGTCCTCGGCGACCGCCTCGCGCACGCGTAGCGGCAGCAACACCGACGCCGCCGGCGCGAACACGCCGAGGCGGATCTCCGGCTGGCCGAGCCTGGCATCGGGTGTCGCGAAGATCCGGCTTCCGGCAAGCGCGACCTCGAGGCCGCCGCCCAGGCACTGGCCGTGGATCGCGACGAGGATCGGCACCGGAAATTCGAGCATCGCGACGATCAACCCGTGCAGCGCGGCGAGCATCCCGGCGCAGCGGCCGGGAAGGTGCTCCTCGACGCTCGCGCCGAAGCTGAAGTGCGGCCCTTCGGCGTCGAGCAGCACGCCGCGCAGCCCGCGCCGCGCGCGCTGCGCAGCGAACGTGCTCGTCAGCGCGTGGATCATCGCTTCGTCGATCAGGTTCGCCTTCGGGCGCGCGAGGCGCACGCGCAGGAGCGCATCGTCGTGCGTCAGCCATACGTTGACCGGAGTGACGGCGGCCGGGGCCGTCGCGGCGTGGACTGCGTCGGCCATCGCCGCTACTCCGCGCCGCGGCGTGGCGGCTGGATCGAGTCGTGGAGCGGGCCGATCCAGCTCTCGCCCGCGGCGAGCTTCTGCCGCAGGCGCACGAAGTCGATCTCGCGCGAGTCCTTGCTCCCCTCGTTGAACGCGGTGAAGCCGGCGCGCGCCTCGGTCGTCATGTTGAGCGCGAGCCACGCGCGCGAGTTCTCCTTGTTGCGATTCCACGCGTCGAGCTTGGGCTTGCGCAGCTCTTCGAGCGTCTTGCTCGTGCAGTCAGGGAAGGTGAGCAGCATCTTTCCGCAGAACTCCTCGACCTTCGCGTCGAGCGCCGAGAGGTCGACGCTGCCGCGCGCGAGCGTCGCCTTGCCCGCTGCGAGCTCGGCGCCGGACTTCGGTTCGCCGTAGACGAATCGGCCGTACGCGTCGGTCATCCGCTGCGTCTCGACGAGCGGATTGGCGACGAGCTGGCCGTCGACCTTCAGCGCCGGCACGATATCGGTGAGAATGCCCATCCAGTACGCCTTGTGCGCCGAGAACGGCTCGCACAGCACGCACGCCGCCATCGCGCGCTCGGCGCCGGCCATCACCGGCAGGAAGTCGGTGGCGCCGCCGATCGGAGCCGAGCCGTGCTTCGGCCCCGCCTGCCCGAAGCGCGCGAGGTCCTGCGCAATCGAGAAATCGCAGGCCATGCCGATCTCCTGGCCGCCGCCGATGCGCATGCCGTTGACGCGGCAGATCACCGGCTTGTCGCAGGCGAGGATCGACGACACCATGTCGTTGAAGAGGCGCATGTACTGCCGGTACTCGAGCGGGCGCCCCGCGTAGTACTCGGCGTACTCCTTCGTGTTGCCGCCGGTGCAGAACGCGGATGAGCCGGCGCCGGTGAACACGACGCAGTTGACGTCACGGGCATTCGACGCCGCGCGGAACGCGAGGATCACGCCTTTGACCATGTCGGTCGTGTAGGAGTTGTACTGGTCGGGGTTGTCGAGCGTGATCCACGCGTTGTAAAGCCCTTCCGCGACGCGTCCGTCGGGCGTGTGCGCGGGCCTCTTCTCGTAGCGCACACCCGGCACATGCGACGCGCCGGTGAGGTCGTGGTTCTT
This sequence comes from Casimicrobiaceae bacterium, assembly GCA_036379595.1. Taxonomy (GTDB): domain Bacteria; phylum Pseudomonadota; class Gammaproteobacteria; order Burkholderiales; family Casimicrobiaceae; genus VBCG01. The sequence continues at coordinate 11,833 of DASVGI010000047.1, forward strand.
GAGCTCGAACGGAGCGATTCCGCGGTCGGGTGCGTTCATGGCAGGCTCTCTCAGGCGGGCACGAGGATCGCGCGCTTCCTGATCGCGCGGTCGTGGACGGCGGCAAGGACGTCGTTGATGTCGTCGAGGCGGTGCGTCTCGACGAACGGCTTGATCGCGACGCGGCCGTCGAGCACGAGTTCGAGCGCGGCGGGATAGTGCTCCGGAGGGCAGCCCCAGTTGCCGAGCGCCCGCGCGTCGAAGGCCATCAGGTTGGAAAGGCGCACCTGCACGCGATCCATCGTGAAGCCGACGACCGACAGCGTGGCGCCGTGCACGAGGAGGCCGAACGCAGTGAGCTGCCCGGCCGCCGTGCCCGAGCATTCGAAGATGAACCACTCGGTGCGTCGCAGGCCGCGTGTGCGCGCGAATTCGGTGATCGCCGCCTTCAGCGCCTTGCCGTCGTGCGTGCGCGCGTCGAGCGTCAGCGCCGCACCGTGCTCGCCGATCGTCGCGAGCTTGCCGGCGTCGACGTCGATCGCGACGACGGTGGCGCCGAACGCGCGCGCGACCTGCACGCAGTAACCGCCGACACCGCCGGCGCCGACGACGACGGCGAGGCTGCCGGGACCGACGCCGGCGCGACGGACGGCCTGGTACGGCGTCGTCAGCGCATCGGCGACGATCGAGACCTCGGCGAGCGAGAGGCCGGCCGCGGCGAGACGCTTCTCGTCGACTTCGCACAGCCCGCGGCCCGGCACCACGACGTGGGTCGCGAAACCGCCGTGAACGTCGTTGCCCGGCATCTTCTGCTGGCGACAGATCGTGGAAAGACCGCGGCGGCAGAGATCGCATTCGCCGCACGGCAGCACCGCCGGGACGATGACGGCCTTGCCGAGCCACTTCGCGGCGTCAGCACCCGTGGCGACGACGCGGCCGCTGATCTCGTGACCGAGTGCCAGCGGCGGCGCCAGATTCGTGCGCACGCCGTCGTAGAGGTAGCCGAGGTCGGTGTGGCAGACCCCGCAGCCGGCGACCTCGACGACGACGTCATCGGGCCCCGGCTCGGGGTGGAACGTCGCGCGGGTGAGCGGCGCGCTGACCGCGGTCATCAGCCAGCGGTGGGCTTCGATCATCGACAGCGCTCCGTTCGCGTATTGTGGTACCGCAATACCGATTTGCGTGATGCTGGGGCCACCGCGTCGCCGCCGCCTTGATCTCCATCAATCACGAAACGGCGGCGACGCTCTTTACTTGGGCCTTCGGAATCAGCGGAGAAGCGCGTGGAGGCAGGCATCTCATCGTTCGTCGTCGCCGACGCTGCATCGCGCCCGGTGCGCGCGGCGCGCAGGCCGGAAGGCGGGTTGTCGATCGCGATCGCCGGCAGCGGCGGCAGCGGCGTGATGACCGCGGGCCAGCTCCTGCTCGAGGCCGCGGCGGCGGCCGGGCACTACGGCCTCATGGTGCGCACCAGCGGACCGCAGATCCGCGGCGGCGAAGCCGCGGCGCTCTTGCGCTTCGCCCCGCATCCGGTCGACGCGCTCGATGACGTCTTCGACGTCCTGATCGCGCTCGACTGGCAGAACGTGAACCGCTTCGCGGACGAGATTCCGCTCGACGCGACGAGCCTCATCGTCGGGGATGCCGCGGAAGGCGAGGTGCCCGAGGTCTTTCGCGCGAGCGGTGCGCAGGTCGCCTCGTTCGCGCTCAAGAAGACCGCGAAGGCGATCGCGGGAAGCTGGATCAACATGATCGTGCTCGGGCTTGCCGGCCGCCTCGCCGGGCTGCCTGACGATGCGCTCGAGGCTGCGCTCGCCAAATCGTGGAAGCGCGACGCCGCAGCACTCGAGCCCAATCGCGAGGCGCTTCGCCGCGGCATCGCCGCCGCCGCCGAGCTCGGCGTCGATCTCCCGGCACCGGCGACCGTCAAGTCGTCGCCGTCGCGCTGGCTGATCAGCGGCAACGAGGCAGCGGGCTACGGCGCGGTGCGCGGCGGCATACGCTTCGTCGCCGCGTACCCGATCACGCCGGCGACCGAGCTCCTCGAATGGATGGCGCCGGCGCTCGGCAAGGTTGGCGGAACGCTCGTCCAGGCCGAGGACGAGCTCGCGTCGGTCAACATGGCGATCGGTGCGTCCTACGGCGGCGTGCCGTCGCTCACCGCGACGGCAGGACCCGGACTTGCGCTGATGACCGAGGGAATCGGGCTCGCCGTCGCGGCCGAAGTGCCGATCGTCGTCGTCGACGTGATGCGCGGCGGGCCTTCGACCGGCATTCCGGCGAAGAGCGAGCAGAGCGACCTGTCGTTCGCGCTTTCCGGCCTTCACGGCGATGCGCCGCGGCTCGTGCTGGCGCCGACGTCGATCGCCGACTGCCTCGCGACGACGCAGTGGGCGGTGCACCTCGCCGAGGCGCTGCAGTCACCGGCGATCGTCCTCTCCGACCAGTTCATGGGCCAGTCGCGCGCGGTGATCGACCGGCCCGCCGACGTCTGCTTCGCCGGTCGACGGTTGACCGCGGCAGCGGGCACGCCGGATTACAAGCGCTATGCGGTGACCGAATCCGGCGTCTCGCCGATGGCCATTCCCGGAATGCCGGGCGTCGTGTATACGGCCGACGGGCTCGAGCATACCGAGGCGGGCATTCCGAGCAGCCAGGCGCGCGACCACGCGCGCCAGCTCGACAAGCGCGCGCGCAAGCTCCTGCAGCACGACTACGGGCGCTGGTGGGCCGACGTCGAAGGACACGGCGACGCTGCGGTGATCACCATCGGCTCGGCGAGCGCACCGGTGCGCGAGGCCGCGGCGCGTCTCGCGGCGCGCGGCGTGACGTTGCGCGTGATCGCGCTGCGCCTCCTCGCTCCGGCGCTGCCCGAGCGCATGGCCGAGGCGCTCGACGGTGTCGAGCGCGTGCTCGTCGTCGAGCAGAACCACGGCGCGCAGCTCTTTCGCTACCTGCGCGCGATGTACGACCTTCCCGGCCGGCCGGAAAGCTTCCATCGCGCCGGGCCGCTGCCGCTGCGGCCGCGCAAGCTCGTCGAAGTCATCGCTCAATGGAGCTCACGATGAACGATGCTGTCGCATCCAACCCGCGTACGGCGCAGTCGTACAAGTCGGGCTACAAGCCGATCTGGTGCCCGGGCTGCGGCGACTACTCGGTGCTGAGCTCGGTCATGCGCGCGTTCGCCGAGCTCGAGCTCGTGCCCGAGAACGCGGTCGTCGTCTCGGGCATCGGCTGCTCGTCGCGCCTTCCGGCATACATGGCGTGCTACGGCTTTCACGGCGTGCACGGGCGCGCACTCGCAGCGGCGACCGGGCTCAAGGTGGCGCGGCCCGAGCTCACCGTGCTCGCGACCGGCGGCGACGGTGACGGCTATTCGATCGGCGGCAATCATTTCCTGCACGCGTGCCGGCGCAACGTCGATCTCACCTACGTCGTGATGGACAACCACGTCTACGGCATGACGAAGGGTCAGCCGTCGCCGACGACCGAGCCCGACTGGGATTCGCGATTGTCGCCCGGCGGCACCGGCGTGCGCGTCTTCCACCCGCTCGTGATCGCGCTCGCCTCGGGTGCGAACTTCATCGCCCGCGCTTTTTCCGGCGATCCGAACGGCACCGCGCGGATCATCGCGTCGGCGATCCGCCATCCGGGCTTCTCGTTCGTCGAGGTGCTGAGCCCCTGTGTGACCTTCCGACCCGAGCAGCGCGAATGGAAGGAGAAGGTGCGCCCCGCCCCGGTCGCGCCGACCGACGACGCCGCGCGCGCTGCGCGGCGCCTGATGAGCGACGACGGTTTCAACATCGGCGTGCTCTACGCCGGAGATCGACCGACGTATCGCGGTATGGCGACCGAGCCCCGCATCGCGCCGGCCGATCTCGAGCGGGAGTTCGCGCTGTGAGCGGGGTGGTCGACGAGCCGCCGGTTCCGCGCACGCTCGACGAGTTCATGGCGCTTGCGCTCGCGATGGAGACCGCGGCGGCCGAGCGCTATGCCGAGCTCGCCGACACGATGCAGGTCCACAACAACAACGAGACCGCCGAGCTCTTTCGCCGCATGGCGCGCATCGAGCTCGAGCACGCGCGGCAGATCCGCGCGCAGATCGCGGAGGGCGGTGGTGCCGAGGCTGGACGCGCGTGGGACACGACGCGTGCAGAGGCCGAGTGCGCCCCGAGCGAGGAGCTCCACTACCTGATGCTGCCGTACCACGCGCTCAAGATCGCGCTCGCGAACGAGCAGCGCGCGGAGCGCTTCTTCGCCCAGCTTGCGACGGTGGCGACCTCCGACGCCATCCGCGACGCCGCGCTGCGGCTCTGCACCGAAGAGCGCGAGCACGTTGCGCTGATCGAGGCGTGGCTCGCGCGCGTGCCGGTGCCGCAGAGCGACTGGGCCGACGACCCCGATCCGCCGCGCTATACCGACTAGCTCGCCTCCCTACGCCATGTACTGCCCGCCGTTGGCGCTCACCGTCGCGCCGGTGACGAAGGCGGCGTCGTCGGCGACCAGGAATTCCACGACTCGCGCGATGTCGTCGACCGTGCCGAGACGCCCGACCGGGATCTGCTGCCTGATGCGATCGAGGATGTCCTGCGAAACCGTCGACAGCATGTCCGTCGCGATGTATCCGGGCGCGACGGCGTTGACGGTGATGCCTTTGGACGCCGTCTCGAGCGCGAGGGCTCTCGTGAAGCCGAGAATGCCCGCCTTGGCCGCGGCGTAGTTGGTCTGGCCGAACTGGCCTTTCTGCCCGTTGACCGACGAAATGTTCACGATGCGGCCGAAGCCCGATTCGCGCATCGCGCCGATCACCGCGTGGCACATGTTGAAGCACGATGTCAGATTGGTCGCGATCACCTCGTTCCACTGGGCGGGCGTCATCTTGTGCAACGTCGCGTCGCGGGTGATGCCGGCGTTGTTGACGAGGACCCCCGGCGCGCCCCCGAGATCGCGGGTGATCGCGGCCACGCCGGCTTCGCAGGCGGCGAAATCCGCGACGTCCCACCGATACGTGCGAATGCCGGTCTCGCGCTCGAACGCCTCGGCGGCGGCGACGTTGCCGTGATAAGTGGCGGCCACCGCATCGCCGCGAGCATGCAGACGCTGCGCGATAGCCGCGCCGATTCCCCGCGTGCCGCCCGTGACGATTGCAATGCGCGTCATCGCATTCGTCCTCAGTGCGCTCGGGATTCGCCGACGAGCCACCGCCGGAACCAGTTGCGTGCGAGCACGGCGACCTGCTCGAGCGTTCCGGGCTCCTCGAACAGGTGGGTGGCGCCCGGAACGATCTGCAGCGCTTTCTCGCAATGAAGCTCGTCGAACGCGCTGCGATTGAGCTCGATGACCTCCGGGTCGTGCCCGCCGACGATCAGCAGCGTCGCCGCACGCACGCGCGCAAGCGCATGCGGTCCGGCGAGGTCGGGTCGGCCGCCGCGCGACACGACGGCGCGAATGCGGGATCCGAGCGCGGCCGCGGCGGCAAGGGCCGCGGCCGCGCCGGTGCTCGCGCCGAAGTAGCCGAGAGCAAGCCCCGCCGCGGGCGACTCGCGGCTCACCCAGTCGGTCGCCGCGAGGAGGCGCGCCGTCAGCAGGCCGATATCGAAACGCGTTTCGTAGCGCTCGTCCTCGTGCGGCGTCAGGAGATCGAAGAGCAGCGTCGCGATTCCGGCATCCTGCATCGTCTTCGCGACATACCTGTTGCGCGGGCTCGCACGCGAGCTGCCGCTGCCGTGGGCGAACAGCACGATCCCTGTTGCACGCCTCGGCAGCACGAGCTCGCCGTCGAGCGTTGCGTTGCCCGCGAGCACGCGAACGAGGCGCGTTTCGCGAGTCGTCGGCACGTCGAAGGTATCCATCTCGTTTCCATCTGGTCTCGCAGCCATCTCGCCGAGTGTAGGCAGCGCGTGACGCCGCGATTTGATCTTGCTCATCTTCGTGCGTCTCGCGACCCGCGATACTCTACCGAGGGTCACAGTGGGAAAGCGGCGCGCGCGAGGCTGCTGCCCCGAGGCCGCGGAGTGCATCGATCGGCGAGGACCGCGATGACGAAGCAAGCATCGGCGAAAGGCCATTGGCTCCGAGCCGCAACCGCCGCGGTGCTGGGTGCGGCCGGCATGTTCCTGTTCGATCCCGACAAGGGTCGCCGCCGGCGCGCGCTGGCGCGCGACTGGTCGCGCCACGCGACGGCGAACGTCGCGCATGCGGCACGCACCGCAGCGCGCGACATCGCGCACCGGATGCAGGGCATCGAAGCCCAAGCGCTGCGGGAGTTTCGCTGCGGCGACACTCCCGACGACCTGCAGTTGATCGAGCGCGTCCGCGCGGCGCTCGGTCGTGCGGTCTCGAATCCGCACGCGATCCAGGTCGGTGCCAACCGCGGCCGCGTCGTGCTGAGCGGCCCGGTGCTCGCGGCGGAAGCGGCAACGCTTGTCGATGCCGTGAGCGGGGTTGCAGGGGTGAGCGCCGTCGACAACGAGCTCGTCGTGCACGATGAGCCGGGTTCGGTTCCGAGCCTGCAGACCGACCCCCGCGCGCACCGCCGGCGCACGACGCACTGGGCGCCCGCGATGCGCGCCGGAGCGCTCGTGGGCGGGGCGGCAGCCGTCGCCTACGGACTGCGTCGCCGCACGCCTGCGACGCTGGCGCTCGCTGTCGCCGGAGCCGCGCTGGCCGCGCGGGCAGCGACCGACCGTCCGCTCGCGAAGCTCCTCGGGCCGGTCGCGCCGGCGCGTCATCAGGGCGCGAACGGATCCACTGCCGCCGGAGAGACGACCGCGGGTGTCGGTGAGCAGCCGCCATCGACGCGCAGCGAATGACGAGCGAAGCTCCGCTGATGCTGTTCGCGCTCGGCGCGACGCGTGCCTTTGGAGCGCGCGTCGCCGCGGCGCTCGGCACCTCGCTTTCCGCCCACGAGGAGCGCGTGTTCGAAGACGGCGAGCAGAAGACGCGGCCGCTAGTCAGCGTGCGCGGACGCGACGTCTTCGTGATTCACTCGCTCTCTTCCGATGCCGCGGAGAGCGCCAACGACAAGCTCGTCAAGCTGCTGCTTTTCGTCGGTGCGCTGAGGGACGCGAGCGCCGGACGCATCACCGCCGTCGTGCCGTATCTCGCCTATGCCCGCAAGGATCGGAAGTCGAAGCCCCGCGATCCGGTGGCGACGCGCTACGTCGCGCAGCTCTTCGAGGCCGTCGGCACCGACTGCATCGTGACGCTCGACGTCCACAACGTGGCGGCGTTCCAGAACGCGTTCCGCTGCCGCGCCGAGAATCTCGAAGCCGCTTCGCTCCTTGCGCGACACCTCGCGCACCAGCTCGGCGGGGGTCCGATCGCGATCGTCGCTCCCGACGCGGGCGCGATCAAGCGCGCCGACGCCTTCCGCGCGCGCATCGAGACGCTCGTGGGTGCGACAGTGACGATGGGCTTTGCCGAGAAGCATCGCAGTGCCGGTGTGGTCAGCGGCGAGGCGTTCGTCGGCGACGTCGCGGGACGCAGCGTGATCATCGTCGATGACCTCATCAGCTCGGGGACGACGATGGTGCGGACGGCCGCCGCGTCCCGCCGCCACGGGGCAACGCGCGTCCTTGCGGTCGCCACGCATGCGGTCTTCGGCGCGGGCGCGAACGAGGTGCTGGCGAGCGAGTCGATCGACCGGATCGTCGTGACCGACACGGTGTCGGGCGAGCGGCTCACCGCTCCGCGCGTCGTTGCGAAGCTCGAGCGGATCTCCGCGGTGGAGCTCTTTGCCGAGGCGATCAGGCGACTGCACGAAGGCGGATCGCTCGTCGAGCTGATGCAGTCGTAACCGGCGCGCAAGCGCCCCGGCGTCAGCGTCCGTGCGACTTGACGTCGCCGCGCTTGACGCGCGCAACCTCTTCGAGCTGCCGCCCCGCGGCCTGGAAGGCATCGCGCATCGCCACGTAGACGTCCTCGTCGTGCTGGCGGTTGACGACGATCTCGGCATGCCCTGGCACACGCACGTCGAGGCGAACCTCGAAGTGGCGACCCTGCTGCTGATGCTTGTGCGATTCGGTGACGACGACGCGGCAGGCGGTGATCCGCGGGTGGAATCGCTCGAGCGCGTCGACGTGCTCGCGGACGCGGTCGTCGACGGCGGGCGAGTGCTCCATCCCGCGGACGGTGAGTTGCAATGGGATCTGCATCGGCTCGAGCATGCTGCGTTGTCTATCGCGCGTCGTTGACATGGCGCAAAGGAAGGCATCGAGCACCGCGCCGATCGCCGACCCGAGGAGGATCAAGAACCCTGCGGGTGCGCCCACCGCGCATGCGCGCGATAGACGAACTGATTGGACACCTGCGCGAGCGCCAGGTAGACCGACACCAGCGCGAGCAGGACCGCGAAGAACGGCCACGGCGGAGTCACGAACCCGAGCAGCGGTGCCGCCGGTGTGAACGGTAGCGCCAGCGCGATCGCGACGACCGCGAGCGACGTCGCGACGAGCAGCGGATGCGGGTGGCTCTTAAGCGGGCTCCTGCGCGTGCGGATGACGAAGATGACGAGGACCTGCGTCGCGATGGACTCGATGAACCAGCCGGTCTGGAACAACGCCGGACCCGCGTGGAGCATGAGCAGAAGCACCGCGAAAGTCAGGAAATCGAACACCGAGCTCACCGGACCGAGCACCAGCATGAAGCGCCGGATCTCGCGCACGTCCCACAGATGCGGCCGGCGCAGCTCGCCCTCGTCGACGCGGTCGAATGGAATCGCAGTCTCCGAGAGGTCGTAGAGCAGGTTGTTGAGCAGGATCTGAACCGGAAGCATCGGCAGGAACGGGAGGACGAGCGTCGCTGCCGCCATGCTCAGCATGTTGCCGAAGTTCGAGCTCGTCGCCATCATCAGGTACTTCATGATGTTGCCGTACGTGCGGCGTCCTTCGATGACGCCGTCGCGCACGACGCCGAGGCGCCCGCGCGTGAGAATCACGTCGGCCGCCTCGCGCGCGATGCCGGTCGCTCCCTGCACGGAGATGCCGACGTCGGCGGCGTGCAGCGCGGGTGCATCGTTGATGCCGTCGCCGATGAAGCCGACGACGTGGCCGCGCGCGCGCAGCGCCCTGATGACGCGCGTCTTCTGCGTCGGGGAGATGCGACAGAAGAGCGTCGTGCCCGGCGCGGCGGCGGCGAGCGCCTCGTCCGACAGCGCGTCGATCGCGGGTCCGGTCAGCGTGCCGGCGACGGCGAGGCCGATCTCGCCGCACAGATGCTGCGCGACGCGCGGGTCATCGCCGGTCAGGATCTTCGCGGCGACACGCGCGCGGGCGAGGCCGGCGACTGCTGCGGCGACGTCGTGACGCGGCGGGTCGACGAAGCTCACGAAACCCTGAAGGACGAGCTCGGCTTCGTCTTCAGGGTCGACGCGCGCCCTGGCGCTCGCGAACGCTCGCATCGCCACGGCGAGGACGCGCAATCCCTGGGAGCCGAGCGCCTCGTAGCGAGCGGCGAGATCGCGTCGCGCAGTCTCGTCGATTGGCGTCACCGTGCCGTCGCGTGCGGCGGCTGCGGTGCACGCCGCGATCACGTGCTCGGGTGCGCCCTTTGCGATCAGGCTCCGCTCGCCGCTTTCATCGACGACGAGCACCGACACGAGCCTGCGCTCGAAATCGAACGGAGCTTCGTCGAGCTTGCGGTATCCGGCTGGCACACCCGCCTCGGCGAGGATCGCGTCGTCGAGCGGGCTGCGCACGCCGGCGGCGAGCGCGCTGTTGACGGCGGCGAGCTCGAGCACGCGCCGCGGGGGTGCGAGTGTGCCGTCGTCGACCGCGGCGGCGCGAATGGCCGCTTCGGTGAGCGTCCCGGTCTTGTCGCTGCACAGGATGTCGATGCTGCCGAGCGCGTAGATCGCCGCCGGGCGCTTGACGATGACGTGGTGGGTGGCAAGGCGCAGTGCGCCGCGCGCCAGCGTCACCGAGACGATCATCGGCAGAAGCTCGGGGGTGAGTCCCACCGCGAGTGCCACCGCGAACACGAACGACTCGAGCCACGGCCGGTGGAAGAGCGCATTGACGAGCAGGACGAAGAGCACCAGGAACAAGGTGAGGCGCAGGATCATCATGCCGAAGCGGCGCAGGCCCCGCTCGAGCGGATATTCGGGCTCGGGCGCCGCGAGCTCGCGCGCGACGGCACCGAGCGCCGTCGCGGGGCCGGTGACCTCGACCTCGAGCGTGGCCGTCCCGCTCGTGACCGCGCTACCCATCCGCAGCGTGCCGCCGTCCGTGGTCGGCGCGGCCGCGGTCTTCTCGACCGGATACGATTCGCCGGTGAGCGCGGCCTCGTTGACGAAGAGCCGGTCGGCGACGACGAGACGACCGTCGGCAGGCACGATGTCTCCCGCCTGCAGCAGCACGACGTCGCCCGGCACGATGTCCGCGACGGGGACGGCGCCGCGGCGCCGATCGCGCAGCACTACCGCGCTCGCCGCGATCGTCGACTGCAGGCGCGCGAGCGCGCGCTCGGCCCGATGCTCCTGCGCGAAATCGAGGGTGACGCTGGCGACGACGATCGCGAGGATGATCGTCATGCTCGCCGTGTCGCCGGTCCACCCGAGCACCACGCTCGAGGCAACCAGCAGCAGCACCAGCGGATTGCGAAAGTGCAGCAGGTATTCGACTGCGGCGGTGCGCCGGCCGCGCGGCGGGATGACGTTCGGACCGTAGCGAGCAAGACGCTCGCGCGCCTCTTCGCCGGTAAGGCCCGCAGCGGTGACGTCACGTGGTACGGCGATATCGGCGTTCAGGGCGCACCCGTCGGGGCTCATTCGCGCGGCCATCATAGGAAGCGAGCCTCGCATCGGCGTTGACGGCGGTCAACGCCGCCATCGCGCGCTGCTGCTCACGCGGCGAGATCGGGCTCGCCGCAGCGCGCGAGGATCGCCGCGCGCACGCGCTCGCGCAGCTCGACCGCGGCGGACCAGTCGCTGCCGGCCGGGCGCTCGGCGGGCGCGAACGCGACGCGAATCGGGTGGCGTTCGGGGAGCCGCGTGCCGTCGCGAAGCACCGAGCGGGTTCCCACGAGCACGGTCGGCACGACCGCGACGCCGGTGGCCGTTGCGACGCTGAAAGCGCCGAGGCGGAACGCCGCGAGACCCGGTGCGCGCGTGAACGTCCCTTCGGGAAAGAACACGATCGACGACCCCGTCGCCACGGTCCGCGCGACTTCGGCCGTATCCTCGATGCCGCGGGCCGTGCCGGTGCGCTCGACATAGCACGCGCCGAGCCGACGCAGCACGAAGGCCATCAGCGGCATCGCTGCGAACTCGCGCTTCGCGGCAAAGCGAACACCCGCCGGCAACACCGCCGTCAGCACGATCGCGTCGACGTAGCTCGCGTGGTTGACGGCGTAGATCGCCTGCCGCGGGACTTCGCCGCGGTCGCCGCGATCGACATCGACGCGAATGCCGGCAAGCGCGAGGACGAGGCGCGCTCCCGCGCGGGCGAGGCGCGCGCGCGCCGTCGGCAGGGCCGCAACGAGCGCGAGACCGCAAGCGGCGATTACGCCGAACACGGCGAGGACGTAGAAGCCGTAAGCAACCCGGGGCGTTGCGCGAAGAGCGCGCCGCGCCGCGGCGCCGGCCGAGGCGGCGAGAAGCCGCGCAATCTGCAGCCACACCGCCGGGCGCGGCGCCTCCAGGAGCCCCCGCTCGTAGAGATCGCGACACGCCGAGCGGCGGATCTTGCCGCTCGACGTCTTCAGCACCGTGCGCGGCGGCACGAGCACGATTTCCTCCGGCGGGCCGTCGAGCCAGGCGCCGGCGACGCGCGCGATGCGCTCTTGCAGCGCACGGCGCACAGCCGCATCGGTCGCGTGCGTCTCGGCCACGACGACGACACGTTCGGAGCCGGTCGCGGGATCGGGCGTGCCGAAGGCCGCGACGCAGCCTTTGCGGACGCCGTCGAGGTCGCCGATGGCGGCGTCGAGGTCGTAGGGATGAATGTTGTGGCCGCCGCGCTTGATGACGTCCTTCGCGCGGCTCGTCACGAAGAGCTCGCCGTCGGCGATGTAGCCGAGATCGCCGGTATCGAGCCAGCCATCGCGAAAGAGCGACGCCGCTGCCGCATCGTTGCGGTGATACCCCGCGGTCGCCGACGGTCCGCGGAACTCGATCCGACCCTCGCGGCGCGGCGCGGTCTCGCGGCCGAGGTCGTCGACGATGCGGATCGCGTGGCCCGGCAGCGGCAGGCCGCAGGCGACCACCTCCTGCACCGACGCGCAATCGGCGGCGGCGGGCCGCGCGACGCCGTCGCGGGCGAGCGCGGCAGCGTCGATGCGGTCGATCCGCGGGCCGCGCGCAAGCGGGGGGAACGCGAGGCCGACTGCCGATTCGGCGAGGCCGTACACCGGCGTGATCGCGCGGCGATCGAAGCCGTAGCGCGCGAAGCGGGCGGCAAAGCGCTCGAGCGTCGCCGCACGCACCGGCTCGGCGCCGTTGAACGCGAGGCGCCAGCAGGAAAGGTCGATGCCGGCGAGATCCTCGTCGCGGATCTTCGACGCCGCGATTTCGTACGCGAAGTTCGGGCCGGCCGAGATCGTCGCGCGAACGCGGTGGATCGTCTGCAGCCAGCGCGACGGGCGCGCGAGGAAGCTCTGCGGCGGCATCAGCGTCAGTGGAACCGCATAGTAGAGCGAGCCGAGCCACGCGCCGATCAGGCCCATGTCGTGATACAGCGGCAGCCAGCTCACGAACCGATCGGTCGAGCTCACCCCCGCGGCAGCACCCATCGCGCGGATGTTGGCGAGCAGGTTGGCATGCGTCAGGACGACGCCCTTGGGGTCACCGGTGCTCCCCGACGTGTATTGCAGCATCGCCGTGTCGGCGGCAGACGGCGCGTGCGCCAAGACGGGACCCGGGCCACCGTGCAGCGCATCGACGCTCAGCACGGCGGCAAGCCGCGGCAACTGCGCGCGTACGATCGCGCCGGCGAGCATCGCCCCGAGAAAGGCCTGGAAGAACGCGATCCCCGTCGGCAGCATCAGCGCCACCTTGTCGCCGGGCGCGATGCCACGGGCGGCGAGCCCACGTGCAACCTCCTGCGCTTCCTGCCAGAGCGCGCCGTAGGTTCGCGCGGCAACCTGCTGGTCGCCGTCGACGAGGGTCAGATGCGCGCGCCCGGGATGGCGCTCGACATGCGATGCCATCGCGTCGACGAGCGTCGCGGCTTCGGTGGGCGCACCGACGACGTCGAGCAGAGCGGGCGCTGCGACGGCGGTGGCCGGCAGCGCCGGCGTGCGCCGGGCCGCGGCGATCGCATTGACGAGATCGCGCGGCGTGCGGGCACTGAGCGCGCTCTCGCCTGGAAGCTGCAGGTCGAATGCGCGCTCGATGCGCAGGCCGAGCTCCATTCGCGACAGGCTGTCGAGGCCGAGGTCGCGGTCGATCGTATCGTCGAGGCGAACCTGCGGCGCCGCTGCAGGCGGCCGCAGCTCGCGCAGCATCGCCACGATGATTGCGAGCGGACGCTCGGCGATGGCGCGCGGATCGACCTCCGGCGCGCGGTGGGCAAGGCCGGTCACCGCGGCCGTGCGGCGCCGCAACTCCGCAATCCGCGGCGGTGCCTACAGACCGCTGCGGCGCGCGCGCGCGTCGGGATCGTCATCGCCTGGCCGCGCGGCGACCGCACGGGTTGGGCGACGCGCCGCGACGCGCATTGCAGTCATCGCGACGATGGCTGCGCCGGCGAAGACGACCAGCATGATCGAGAGCATGAGAACCTCCGCTTCCTTAGCGTCGGACCACGAACTCCTGCGCGCGTTCGCGCATCGAGATGTTCGAAAGCTCGGCGAGGGGCAGCGCCAGCTGATGCAGGAGATCGTCGAGCGTGACGATGCCGACGAGGAGCCCCGCATCGTCGGTCACCGGCATCCTGCGCACGCCGTGCTGCACCATCGCGCGCACGACCTCGGCGTAACTCGATTGCTCGCGCGCCGTGACCAGCGGGCGGGTTTGCAGGTCGCCGAGCCTGATCGTCGCGGCGTCGAGCCCGGGGGAGAGCACCTCGACGACGATGTCGCGATCGGTGACGATGCCGATGGGGCGTCTGCCGCCATCGGCCTCGTCGACGATGATCACGTCGCCGACGTGATTGTGGCGCATCAGATGCGCCGCCTCGAGCACCGTCGCGTCGCGCCCGGCGCAGACGACGTTCGGGTTGCAGTAGTTGCCGATGCACATGGGCAAGCCCTCGCGTGGACCGATCCGGCGCCGGCCGGCGCCGCACCAGCAAATCATCGGAGAGGATTGCCGCCCGCGGGTTGATCACGGTCAACGAGCGACCCCGGCGTTCGCGTAAATTCGATTCCCAGTCCGAGGGAGTGCGCATGGTCTATCGCAACCGGATCGAGGCCGGCGAACGGCTGGCCGAAGCGCTCGGGAAGTGGCGCGGCTCGCGGCCGCTCGTCGTCGCGATTCCGCGCGGGGCGGTTCCGATGGGCGCGGTGATCGCGCGCCGGCTCGAAGGGGATCTCGACGTCGTGCTGGTGCGCAAGCTCCACGCCCGCTGGAATCCCGAGCTCGCCATCGGGGCGATCGACGAGCGCGGATGGACTTATCTCGCGCCGCACGGCGAGCGCGTCGGCGCGACGCCGGACTATATCGAGCGCGAGAAGAGCGACGAGCTCGCGATTCTGCGTGAGCGGCGGGCGCGCTACACGCCGGATCGACCGCCGATCGATGCGAAGGATCGCAACGTCATCGTCGTCGACGACGGTCTTGCCACCGGGGCAACGATGATCGCGGCGCTGCACGCGATGCGCGCGCGCGCGCCGCGCTGGCTGATCTGCGCGATCCCGGTTGCCGCCCCCGAGGCGGTGGAGCGGGTGCGCTCGTATGCCGACGAAGTGCTGTGCCTCGAAACGCCCGAGTGGTTTTACGCCGTCGGGCAGGCTTATCACGATTTCACGCAGGTGCCCGACGACGAAGTGATCGCCGCGCTCGCGGCAGCAGCGACAGCAGCTCAGGGAGGGGTCGCGTGTTGAGCACGTTCGCGCGCTCGAGCCAGCCGCGTCGCGCCTGGCCGATGCCGAGGCGCAGGTTGCCGAACTCGCGCGTGCTGTGCGCGTCCGAGCTGACCGCGACGAGCACCCCCTCGTCGCGGCACATCCGGCAATGCAGGTCGGTGAGATCGAGGCGCTCGGGGTGCGCGTTGAGCTCGAGGTGAACGCCCCGGGCCTTCGCCTTGCGCACGATCGCCTGCATGTCGACGTCGTAAGGCTCGCGCTCGCCGATGAGGCGGCCGGTCGGATGCGCGAGGATCGCGACCCACCGGTTGTCGAGCGCGCGCAGGATGCGCTCGGTTTGCCGCGCGCGGGAGAGCTCGAAGCGCGAGTGGACGGCGGCGATCACCACGTCGAGGTGCG